>JAFXJH010000084.1 GCA_017532425.1 Clostridia bacterium
CAAAGGCAAAGGCGTCTTAATGTTTCACCGCATTGAGTGCCTTTGCTTTTTTGTTTGTTACGGAAAATTCGCGCTTCATCTGCTTCCCTCGGGAATATTCAGAGAAGGCGTAGTCAATATACTCGGCAACGGCGTGGCACTTGATCCCGAAAATTTGTGGATTGAAATGCAGGATGTAATGGGAAAGGACGTTGCTCTCACCCCCCGATAATCTCAAAATCAGTGAACGAGCTTCACTTTTGCTTACTTGGCACCGCGATCCTGATACTTTGGAATCAGAGTGCTGCGTATCTGCCGAGATTATATTATCCCCCTTGTACAGGGGGATAATGGGAGTATAATTGCGCTTGGGATAACAACAGCTCGTGGTGCGGTTTCGTCACAAATATCATATACTTTTTGTGACGAGTACGATTAAAATGCAGTATAATCGGATTTCAAAATGTTTTCAAAACCTCTTGAAAGGCTATTCGTTCCGAGTTATAATGTAAGCGATGAATCGGTGCTATGCTGACGGAGCTGTTATCTTTGATTACAATGTCGCAATTTTTGACTGGCGAGAACGGTTCGGTTTACATATCTCGACTCCCGAAAATATGCATAATTTGAGGTTTTCAATATCCTAAAATATGCATTGACGCGAAAACCTCTCCCGAAACAATCCACACAAACGGGTATGCATTTCTAAAATAATTTCTAAAAATTTTTTAGAAATATTTTTAGAAATCGCTATGCTTTACGACGTCCGTTCCTTGTATAAGAACATTGATTTTTTGTTGTATAAAAGTGTTGTTTCTTTTGAGAAGATATGCTATAATTATTTATAAGGTAAAAGAAGATAAAATTCAACCTGCAAGCTTGCAAGAAAGGATCAATACTATGAAAAAATTTTTACTGATTCTCCTATGCGTGGCAATGACGGCTGCAATAATTGCGTGCAGCGGCGGTCAGACTCCGGGTGTTTCTGAGCCACCGGAAGATGTGCAGCCCCCCACTAATGACCCTACAGATTCCCCGGACTCCGCAAACAAGACGTTTGACGAAAATAACGTTGTTCTTTCTTTCGGCGCTATCTCCGATATACATATTACGGGCAACGGCGGCGATTCTGAAAGCAAATTCCGCGCGGCGCTTACACAGCTCAAAGCCGAGGCTGCAAAGCACGACAAAAACGGTCTTGACGCTATTACTATCGCGGGCGATATCGCAGATACAGGAAAAGCCTCGCAGGTAAATGCGTTTACAAAGCTTGTTAAAAACTCGGGCATCGCAAACGTAATGCTCGTTCCCGGCAACCACGACCATTCCGGCGATTCTGTTGCAACTCTCAAATATTACATCGATACGATGGGCGAAAAATACTACAAAAACGACGTGGATTTCACGATGATAGACAAGGGTGCGCGCCACTGCGTGCTGAACGGCGTCCACTTTATATTCATCGAGCCTGCACAGTACGGTAGCAATTGTCCCTACCGCCAGGACGTTCTTACTTGGCTTAATAACACACTTAAGCAAATTACAGAGGCAGACCCAAATGCATATGTGTTCGTTTATACACATCCTATGGTCTATGATACGTGCTACGGCAGTGACCTTCCAGACGGCTTTTGGTACACGACGTATCTTACCTCTATTCTCTCCAAATATCCTCAGGTAGTTACGTTCGGCGGTCATCTCCATTTTCCGGTAAACGATGAACGCAGCATTATGCAGACGAAGTTTACCTCACTCGGATGCGGTTCGGTACGCTACCTTGCTATCGAGCGCGGATACAGCAATATGGCAAGTGCTACCGTTCCTCACGATGCATACAGCGTTTCCTCCGGGCTTCTCGTTCAGATCGATGCAAACGGTAACTTGCGTATAACAAAAATGGACTTCTCCAATAATACGACGTTCAAAGAGCCTTGGGAAATTTCTTACCCCACAGAAGACGGTGCTCACCTCAAAAAATACGGTAAGGACCGCGCAAAAAGCAACAAGGCGCCCACCCTTACAGGCACACCCAAGCTTGACGTAACGGTTTCTCCTACCACAAATATAATTTCCGGTGCTACCCTTACCGTTCCCGCAGGCAGCGACGATGATCTCGTGCACCACTACGAGGTGACGATAAAGAACAAAACAACGGGCACTACGGTAACATACAAATATCTTTCTGACTTTTATCGCCATCCTCAGCCCTCGAGTATGGCAAAAACGCTTTCGTTTCCGCTTGAAATAGCCGTAGCGGGCGAATACATGATAGACGTTGTAGCAGTAGACTCTTGGGACGCAAAAAGTGGTAAGATAACGTGTGAGGTAAGCGTGTCCGGTGCCGGCGGCAATCTTTCCGCAGAGCTTCCCGACGTATATACGGATTTCGAATTTAAAAACGGTGCGGTTACAGATACAAACGGTAAATTCGATATTAAAATAAACGGCGCGACGGTAGTAAATACTCAGCTTACATTTGCAGGCAAAACTGCAAATACGGATGCATTCAAGGTTTCCGCTCTCGGTCAGAATGCGGTAGTGAGATTCAAGGATTACACATCGGCAACGCTTTCAAACTTTTATAATAGCTCGATGGGATTCTCTATTGAAGCACTATACACTAACTATGCACCCGGCGGAACTCAGGGCATAGTTTGCGGTACGCAGAGCCCCGGCGGATGGGGACTTGCGGAAAAAGACGGTGTTCCTTATCTCTTTACCTATGTAGGCAGCGGTAATATCAACATTTCCATAAATAAAGCATCCTCCAAAAAAGAGCTTAATCACGTCGTATGCACTATGATATACGACAGTGCTTCAAATAAGACATATTCTGCCATTTACTTGAACGGAAAGCTTGTAAACAGTGGCTCTTATACCGGAAAAATAAGAATTAACAGCACAAATTCCGTCGGTACAGCCTTCTGCCTCGGTGCAGATATATCTGCTGCCGGTACTGGCTCTGACTTCGGAATGAAAAATTTCGTACTCGCAGATGCAAAGATATATGTAGGCGCGCTTAACTACGAGCAGGTAAACACGGCATACAACAATGCAGTAGAGAATTTCGGAAACTAAATACGGTAAAGTCATAAATGTTTTTGTACGTTAGTATGTGAAGGGCTGAGACCGTGAAAGATCATTTTTATATACTGTCAAGCAAAAAAGACCGAAGATAAAAATCTTCGGTCTTTTTCTTGGTTTCCGAAAACCACCCGCTAAGCGGGTGGTTCCATAGAGGTTTTTGCCGTTGCCGAGTCCCGCCGCGGCGGTGGGCTCCCCTGTGTAAGGGGAGCTGTCAGCGAAGCTGACTGAGGGGTTGTTTGAGAGTTTTTTTACAATCCCTCCGTCACGGCAAGCCGTGCCACCTCCCTTTACACAAGGGAGGCTGAAAATAGTAGCCACATTTGTGGCAGTAGGGCGAGTTTGCAAGTGTCAAATGTTTCGGTGGGCTTTCAGCCCCGCCAGTAACATGCCCTTATAGGGCTGAGCAAGCCACCGGCTTAGCCGGTGGTCATGACTGTGCCGATGAGCAATCCCTGCTTGTGGTAAGAGATAGAACGGATTTCATTTTCTTTGTAGGCGCTTTTTTCTTTTGGTGCAAGTAAACCAACAGTCGGTTGACGAAGCTGTGGATAAATATTAAAATTGAATAAATGATATAAAGAGAGGTGTCTTTATGAAAAAACGCAAACTCATCCGAAATATAGCCGTTATTTTGATGGCGATCGTGTTGTGCGTTGCAGGACTTGCCACTGTCGGTGTTCTGGCAAACGAATTCTCCTCGCCTAAGCTGATCTACAAGCTGGATTTCAGCGATCCCCAAAATCGCGGTCAAAACAGTGCGCCCACCGATATTCCGGCGGCACATTTCAAAGGAACGGGTTATACCTACACCGAAAACGCTATCAAGGGGAATACCTCGGTGATGCTTTCCGGTGGTTCGGCAAGAACTAACTATATTGCGATTGACGGAGAAGTACTCAACAATGAGAGCATTACCGTTGCAGGCTGGTTCAAAATTCCCGGAGACGTAGCAGCTTGGGCACGTCTGTTTGAGATTTATGGGGATGATGATAATTTCATCTCCGTTATGCCCTATGCTCCAAACTACTTCAACGGTTTGCATATTTGCGCTAAAATCGACGGAATCGTTTTGCGTGGTTCAAATGATGCGGACAACATTATTTTTGAGGGTAGCGATCCTACTGCAAAGATCAACGTTCCCGAAGCGGGCTACGTTCTTCCCGTGTATGACGCTTGGGTTCATTATGCTTACGAATTTACCCCGGATGCTTTGAATATCTATCAGAACGGCAAACTGTTGGTCTCTAAGAAGGGTGATTTTACTGCATCTCAGTTCTATTCAGAGGATGCGAAAATCGCACTTGGTGCAACTCTTGTTACCTCCTTGAATGACGGTGATATCAAAGCAAGCTTTGCGGATATACGTGTTTATAAGGGCGCTCTCACAGAAAAGCAGATTGCTTCCGAATATCAATTCAACTACAAGGACTTTTTGACTACCGGTTATGATTTTGAAAACGGACTTGTCGAATCTGTCAGAGGATATAACGGTAGCTTCTCGGGTTCCGCAAGCATTGGAAACGTAGAGGGACGCGGTAACGTACTTGTTTTGGACGGCAAAGTCACCGGCAGTAATGTCGCTGAAAACCGTTCGGCTATGCAAATACCTTCCAAGACTATGCACGGTCACAATAGTGTAACTGTCGAAATGGATCTGTATATCGATAAGGACTGCGGTATGTGGACCAGAATTTTTGAATTTAGTGTTCATCCGGAAGCCTCATGGATTTTTGCAGCCAAATGGGGGAATCCCAATACCTCTGTTCTCTCCTGCACCACGGGCGTGGAACAGATCGTCAGTTGCGGTGCCTACTTTGATGAGTGGGTTCATTTTGCCGTTACGATTGAGGGAACTACCGCCAAAGTGTTCATCAACGGTGAACTCGTTGGAATTTCCGAAAACTTCCGGTACAAGAACGGTATGTTTTGGGAAGGAAAGGGTAAGCATTCATTTGGCAAATCCACTTACTACGGAGATAAGCCTTTGGACGGTATGATGGATAATATTCAAATTTATCAGACTGCACTGACCGAAAAAGAAATTATGATCGAGGCAGGCGTGCTGAAGGAACCGGATGATAAAAAGGCTGTAAGATCCGCATATGATCAGCTGTCTGTGGATTGGGACGGACAATCCTTTGAGATCGATCTGCCATCCTATATGGACGACGGTGTGAAAGTAACATGGAAGTCATCCAACGAGGATATTATCACCAACGGAGGTTACGTCACAAAACCGGCCAAGGATACCGAAATTACTCTGACTGCGGTCCTCAGCCGAGGGGATGTGACAATGGAAAAGAAGATCAAGCTGAAGGTGAAAGCAGTTGTAATTCGGGATCCTTCCATTGTATTTGAAAGTCTGCTCCACGCCGTACGGTTTGAGGGCGGATCTTATTACGAAGGTCTGATGAAAACAAATCTTGACTTTATGATGGAGCTTGACAAAGAAAGAATTCTCGCTAACTACAGAAAGTGGGCAGGTCTTGATACAAATGGCGTACGGGGTTATGAAAATGCAGGAGGCGAAGGTCAGTTTGAGTCACATTATATGCTGGCGCTTGCAAAGGCTTCGCTGACTATGCCCGACTATACGTATAACGGTGAGACTCCTCTGGAACGACTTCGTTATATGATCATCGAGCTGAAGAAGTGCCAGGATGCTTATGCGCTTCTGTGTCCCGAGGAAGCGGGCTACGTAGGTGCTATCCCCACCGACTGGTTTCATGCCATAGAAGAAGGCAGATGGACGGATAAATATGGAAATCAAGTTATCGTGCCGTGGTATATCGGACACAAGACCATTCAGATGCTGCTGGACGTATCACAGTGCGTTGAAGATGAAGAGATTTCCTCTCTTGCATATGAGATGATGCTCGATTGGTGTGATTGGGCTACTTATATGACCAAAGGGCGTGACGAAACTACTCGTTACAAGATTCTGGGTGTGGAATACGGCGGACTTCCCGAAGAGTTCTACGAGATCTATAGCATTACCAAAGACCCTCAGCATATTAAGCTGGCAAGATTCTTTGAAGAAGAAAAATTCTTCGCCAGAATTTATAACAACGAGGATATTTTGATCAACTGCCATGCCAATACCTGGGTGGTTAAATTCCTCGGTTGCTGTGCGGCATACGAAGCCACCGATAACGAGTATTACAAGCAGATTGCCATCAACGGTTTCGAAATGATTATGGATCGCGTCTACTCTATGGGCGGAACAGGTTTGTACGAGCACTGGCATCAAGCCGGCGTGCTGAAGGCGGACAAAGAATCCTGTGAGACTTGCTGTACATACAATCTTCTGAAGTATGCAGATTACCTCTACAGATGGACCGGCGATAAGCGATATGCCGATTATTATGACAGAGCATATACCAATCATATTTTGGCTTCCATGGCACCCGATTCCGGTTTGAAGACTTACCTCGTCAATACCGAATTCGGCCTGTATAAGATATATCTCTCGAAAAATAATTGCTTCGAGTGTTGCTGCAGTACCGGTCAGGAGAGCTTTGTAAAGCTGACTCAAGGTATTTACTATACTGCCGAGAACAAGGTCATCGTCAATATGTTCTATCCCTCGGAGATCACCACTCCCGATGGAATTAGGCTGACACAAAGCGGTAATTTCTTTACCGATCAGAAAACTTTGCTTACCGTGGGTTCTGCAGGCGAATTTACCGTTTCCATCCGAATCCCCGATTACGCAGATCCTGCTACAGTCGGTATCAAGATCAACGGAGAGACCTATCAATTTATCGCCGAAAACGGCTACATCAATATTACCGACAAGTTTAACGTGGGCGATACAATCGAATACAGCGTTCCCTTCACCTTCCGTTGGGAATTGCTCGCAGGAAATGAAAACAGCTATGCACTTATGTACGGTCCTATGCTGCTTGTTGCGGATCTGGGCGACGAAAATGTGCACGATGTGCAAGACTTTCACAAAAATTGGGGTACCGCATATACAGGTTCCATCACCGACAAACTGGTTTTAGCAGGCGATCTGAACGATTGTACCAAGGTTTCCTTCGATGAAGCAGGCAATATTACTGTGATCGTTTCTACCAAGAATCAAGGCGATCTTACCTTCGTTCCCTTTAATCAGATATTCCATTCCAGGTACGGTATGTATTTCGAGCTCTACGATACGATCGAGGAAGCCGATAAGGTCGCCAATGAAGGTTATTCAGTGGAAGGAAACGAATATCAGAACAACTTCGACGATGAAGAGGATTTGAAAGGACTGGATCAGTATGTCTCTGAAAGCGGTCAAATGACGGTAGAGGACGGCAAGCTGGTAGTTCCTGCACCCGGTGAGCATAAGCTGATGTTGGGTCTTAATATAAAGGCTCCTTATACGGTAGATGCAAGCATTTTTCCTTTGACGGTAAACGGATCTCTCAATAACGGTATTTATCTCTATGCAACCGGTGTAAAGAACGGCCTTGACCAGATAAAGGCATACAATGTCCATATCGAAAAGGCGGCAGGGGCGGATGTTTATACGATCCAGGTTCACAGATTCAACAACGGTTATCTCGGAAGCGTGGGTAGCGTTAAACTCCACTATCCTGAGGATGGTGTAATAGATCTGCACGTTTACGCAGGAGAAAGCGAAATCATCATTTACGTTGAAGGTAGCAAGAATCCCGTTCTGAAGGTAAGTGTCGACAAAGCCTTTTTGGGTAATACTAAGGGAGATGTTGGTGTTCGTGCTTACACCGTAGGTGCAAATGTAGATAGTCTGAAGGTAATCTCCGCTGAGATTACAACCGTTGGTGTAGAGAGTCTGGAGAATATCGTAGCAGAAGCTGATCAAATCAATACCGACAAATACACCGATGAAAGCGTAAACACCTTCCGCACGGCTTTGGACAAAGCCAAGAGTGTACTGGCAGATGCTAACAAAACGCAGGCGGCGGTGAACGAGGCGGAATCTGCGCTGAGAACCGCAATGGATGCTCTGAGTGTAAAGACTCCCGCTCCCGAACCTCCGATCACACAAGAACCTCCCACAACTGAAAATCCTTCTGCAGCTGAGAAGCCTGATCCTCTTGGTATAGTGCTGATAGTTGTGGCGGTAATCGTGGTTGGCTGTATAGCCGTGACTTTTGTGTTTGTATTTAAAAAGAAAAAATCAACCAAATAACGTCTGAACTGAGGCTTATCCCATTCAATAGGGAAAAGGCTGTCTCAAAAGTGCTTTTGAGACAGCCTTTTTTGTAATAGGAACCCTCTTTTCCGGTGGTCGGATTTGCTTTACGTAAATTAGATATGTTTTCGTTTCGTTCAAATTAGATATAAATCCGCTATCGCGTATTTATATCGATGTGTACCTGTTCTGCGGCAGATACACCGATCTGAGATTTTTCGATAAAAACTGTTACGATACGTCGGTCACATATCGGTCTGTTTTTCAAGCCGTCTGTAAGTAAAGCTCTCAAAATCGGCGTGCAGATTTTTACCCGAAAGATCTTGACAAGCCATACCGATGAACGTGCCCGTGTGACCCTCGTGTCCTATATCGCTGTACGCCTCGTCGGAAAGATCGTGACAGTCAAGCAGTCCGCCGATCTCGGTGAAGCTCTCTCCGTCGAGCGAATATGAGAATTTCAGCTTGAGCTCGTGAATGTTCACTCTCAGCCATACAGAGTTGGCATTTCCGACAGAAACGCCGTGCATAAGCGGATCGTAGAACTTCAGATTGTCGCGGACGAGCACACGGAGCTCGTTGTTTCCGTTTCCGTCAGACGAAAGGAAGAGGTAGAAGAAGTTGAAGGTGTCGTAGAAGACGGTAAGCCCTGCCATCTGCTGAAAATCGTGGGGAGAAAATTCCATTTTTACGGTTGCTTCGGCAGAGAAAGCGTCGAGGCGTCTTGCGACGAGCGACTGACTGTTCAGAGAGGTGATAGCCTCGTGTCCGTAAAGGCGCAGATATCCCGGGCGCTCGGTGAGCGAGCCCATATTTTCAAGGGGAAGACGCAGAGTCTTGAAATGCGGAGGGAGGATCTCGCTGTCAAAGCGCTCGTATTCGGGAAGCTCGGGGTATTTTACCTCGGGTATGTCGCTTTCGTAATTTACGGGAGGAACAGTGCCGCCATCCTTGAGGCGAAGCCATCCGTTTTCGTCCCATACGACCTCGGCGATGCAGGTCTCTCTGCCCAAAATACAGCGTCTTTTTTCTGTTATCGGACGTCCGCAGAGGAATGCGACGTATCCCTTACCGTCGGGAGTCTCTATGTAAGAGGCGTGTCCCGTTCTCTGCAGATAATGCTCGGGATTATGTCTTGTCGTGAGAAGAGGCTGAGGGTCTGACTCGTAAGGCCCGAAGATCGAGCGTGAGCGCGCAAGACGCACGCCGTGCCAGTAGAGCGTTCCGCCCTCCGCGACCATAAGATAATAATATCCGTCCTTCTTGTAGAGGTGAGGAGCCTCGGTTGCACCGATCTCGGTGCCCTTGTAGATATTCACAGGCTCGCCGATCAGCTTCTTTTCCTCGGGAGAATATTCCTGCATTACGATACCCTCGAATGCGTGATTTTCCATACGTGCATCCCAACGCATATTGACAAGATATTTACGTCCGTCGTCATCGTGGAAAAGAGAGGGGTCGAATCCGCTTGAATTCAGATATATCGGCTCGGACCATTCTCCGCGGATGTCGGTAGTGGTTACGAGATAGTTGGGGGTATCCTTGAAGATACCGTGGAAATTCTTTACGTTTGTGTATATAAGATAAAATACTCCGTCGCAGTAGGAAAGGCAGGGAGCCCATACACCGCCCGAGTTGGGTGCGCCCTTCATATCAAGCTGAGAGGTGCGGCTGAGCGGGGAGGGGAGCTCTTCCCAGTTTACAAGATCCTTTGAATGATAAAGCTGTACGCCTCCAAACCACTGAAAGGTAGATGTAGCTAAATAGTAGTCGTCTCCGACGCGAAGAATAGAGGGATCGGGGTGAAATCCGGGAAGTATCGGGTTTGTTCCTGTTATCATAATATATTTCCTTTCGTGCTTTGAAATTCAGATTGTTTTTCGACTTAAAACATATAATTGTAATTTCACAAAAAATAATTTTTTTATAAAAAACAAACCGAGTCTGTTCAGACTATTGACTTGCTCTCTTTCTTATGTTAACATAATGTTGTAAATATTTCAAGTGTCAAAGGAGAGATTTTATTATGACCTCTTGGGAAAGATTTAAAAGAATGTACGAGCACAAGGAAGCAGACCGTGTGCCGATAATTGACAGCCCGTGGGCAGGAACGATACGCCGCTGGAAAAGCGAGGGTATGCCCGAGGGTGTGGACTGGAGAGACTATTTCGACGTCGATAAAAACGCGGGAATAGGAATCGATATAACCCCGAGATTCCCGAGAAAGGTCATCGAGGAGACCGACAGATATATAATTTTCACAACGCCGTGGGGAGTTACGCAGAAGAGCTTCAAAAAGGAGGATTCCACTCCCGAAATGCTCGATTTCAAGGTTACTACCGCTGAAGCGTGGGAGCAGGCAAAAGCGCGAATGACACTCGATGACGACCGTATTCCCTGGGATATGCTCAAAAACAACTTCGACAAGTGGAGAGCGGAGGGTCAGTGGATAACCACACATTTCTGGTTCGGATTTGACGTTGCACATTCGTGGATGATGGGTACGGAAAATCTTCTTATCGCTATGCTTGAGGAGCCCGAGCTTATCGAGGATATGTTCGACACCTATCTTAACAGATGCGAGGCTCTCTTTAAGCGTATATGGGACGCGGGATATCATTTCGACGAGATATACTGGCCGGACGATATGGGATATAAGGGTACGGCATTCTTCTCAAACGAGACCTACAGAAGCCTTCTGAAGCCCTATCATACACGCGCGGTAAACTGGGCACACGAGAGAGGAATATACGCGCATCTTCATTCGTGCGGAAATATTATGAAGCTCCTTCCCGATATAATAGAAACGGGAATAGACGCGCTCAATCCGCTTGAGGTAAAGGCGGGAATGGATTCTATAAAGATAAAGCAGGAATACGGCGACAAGATCGTTCTTCACGGCGGAATAAACGCGGCTAAATGGAATGATACCGAGTACGTTATTTCTGAGATCAGAGAAAAGGTGCCTTACCTTAAGGAAAACGGCGGATATATCTTCTCGTCCGACCACTCTATCCCGAACGACGTTACCCTTGAAAATATGAAGAGAATAGTTGCAGAGGCTAAAAAGGCAGGAAGCTACTGATGATACTGAAACCACAATGACATATTTTTGATATGTTATTGTGGTTTTCTTGCAGAGATAACTGAAAAAAGCAAGAAAACCATATTTACTTACGGAAAATAATCTGCTATAATTAAAGTAGCGTCAGTATAACTGTCTTCTACGGAGGTTAATGTGAGTACGATAAATAAAGATATAGAAATCATCAGAGAGCTTGCAAAGCGTTACGTTGAGAGTACGTCGAGCGATAAGCATATCCGTATGAGAAAAAGATTTCGTGACACAAACGATCTGAAGATCGTGCGTCCGCCGCTTATTATTGAAGAGATACCGTGGCACGAGATGAATATGAATGGCGAGCTTGACTGCTTCTGCGAGGATCGCGGCCTCAGAGGTATGGAGTACGGACTTCGCGTGGCTCTTTTCAGAGAAAAGTATTTTAACTGCGATAACTACGAGGTCCCCGTATGGAAGGTCTATAAGTCCTTCTCAAATACCGGAATAGGCTTTGAAATGAAGGAAAAGATCATCTCTGTCGATAAGAGAAATCATATAGTATCGCACGAATACGAGGACGTGCTCGAGGATGAAAGCTCGCTTGAGGCTTATCACGATCCGATAATCACACCTCATCCCGAAAACGACGAGAGAAATATGGCTTATATAAACGAGCTTATAGGCGATATTATGCCGGTAGAGCTCAGAGGTCACGGTATATATCACGCTCCGTGGGATCAGATAACATTTCTGCGCGGCGTTGAAGCTATTATGATCGATATGTATGACAGACCCGAGTATCTGCATAAGATAATCGGACTCTTCACAAGAGCAAGATCACTCGAAATGGATCAGATGGAAAAATACGGTCTGTATGATCCCGAAGCGATATCGCTCCACTGCACTCCCGGAGAATTTACTCACAGCGACAGCTATGATAAAGGCGCGGGTGTATGTAAGGACGTCTGGTTCCGTACGATGGCGCAGTCCTTCTCAAGCGTATCGCCCGATGCGCATTATGAATTTGATATTCAGTACAGTGCTCCGCTTGCAAAGCGCTGCGCTTATACGTATTACGGTTGCTGTGAGCCTCTTCACGACAGAATAGATATTTTGAAGAATTATCCCAATCTCCGCAAGATCGGCGTGAGCCCTTGGGCAAACGTGGAAAAGAGCGCGGAGCAGATAGGCGGAAATTACGTGCTTTCGAGAAAGCCGAATCCCGCAAACGTGGCAATATCCACAGATCCTGAGGTAATACGCCGTGAGATCACGGAAACTGTAGAGCTTGCTCTGAAATATAACTGTCCTTGCGATATTACGCTCAAGGATATTTCTACGGTAAGCTACAAGCCCGAAAATCTGATAATATGGGCAAAGGTTGCCTCCGAGGTACTTGACAAATATTACGGAGAAGCATAAAATATAGACGTAAAAGTATACATAAAAGGAGATTCTATAATGACAAACCGCGAAAGAGCAATGAATATTTTGCACTATAAGCCCGCAGACAGAATGCCTGCCGTTCACTTCGGTTATTGGCGCGAGCTTCTGTACGAATGGGCAGAACAGGGCAAGATCTCCAAAGAGCTTGCTCAGAGATGGGGAGACGGAAACGATGCCGACCGCGAGATAGATAAGCTGATCGGCTGGGACTTCAACTGGAGTATGGCGGCAGGCGGTAATATGGGTCTTTGCCCCGGATTCGAGTACAAGGTTCTCGAAACTCTTCCCGACGGTACGCAGAGAATACAGACCGGATGCGGAACGATCGAGCGAGTAAAGCCGGGTATAGTTTCAATTCCGTCGGAGGATGACTATCTGCTCAAGGACAGAGAGGCGTTTGAAACGCTTTTCAAGCCAAAGATGCAGTATTTCGCCGAACGTGTCAATAAGCAGTACTTTGAAACCTTTAACGAAACGCGTACGTACGACCGTCCCGTGGGTATCAGACTCGGAAGCGTTCTCGGTGATATAAGAAATATTACCACCCTTATGGGTATGAGCTATCTTATGTATGACGAGGACGAGGAGCTTTTCGCAGATATCATCGATACTTATGCCGAAATGCAGTATAAATGCGTAGAGGACGTGCTTGCGACGGGTGCTAAGTTCGACTTTGCACACTACTGGGAGGACATCTGCTTCAAAAACGGTCCGCTGATCGCGCCGAGTATATTTGAAGAGCTTTGTGCTAAGCATTATAAGAAGAGAAACGATCTTTGTCATAAATACGGAATAGATATAATATCGCTCGACTGCGACGGAGTTACCGAAGCACTTCTTCCGATATGGTTTGAAACGGGTGTAAACACGATGTTCCCGATCGAAATAGGCGTTTGGGGAGATCAGTTTGAGCCTGCACGAAAGAAGTACGGAAAGGGAATGCTCGGAGTCGGCGGTATGGATAAGACAGCCTTCAGAAAGGATAAGGCGGCGGTAGACGTCGAGATCGAAAGAGTTACGCGTCTTGCATCTCTCGGAGGATTTATCCCTTGTCCCGACCATCGCCTTATGCCGGGAAGTAAGTTTGAGCTTGTTCAGTATTACGCAGAGGAAATAAAGAAGATAACCTTCTGATCCTTGTGTGGGAAATAAAACGGTTTTACCTTCCGAAAGGGAGAAAAAGATATGACGAAAGCATCTAACGCAGTGATGCGGATGCCGAAAGCGACGCTGCTGCGAAAAACTCCTATAAGGCAGGACACGGTGTCCGATCATATAAAATATCAGCCGGATATCGCACAGTCTCTGCTTTATATGCACGAAATACCCGAAATAAGCGTGGTAGTGAAGGGAAGCGGAGTTCACTGCGTGCTCGGCAATGCTATCCCCTGCAAGGAGGGCGACATATATATTATAGCCCCCGAAATACCGCACGCTTATTTTACGGTAGAGGAAAGCGATGAGCTTGTCGTGAGGCGAGTGTTTTTCGATCCGACCGATTGGTTTGAAGGAAACAAGACCGAAGAGGGCAACGTGCAGTATTGCTACGGAGTTTTTTCCGAGAACTCGGTGACCTCCTGCGCGATGCTGACCTCTGATATGAGTGTGCGTATATTTGACCTGCTCGATTCTATCGAAAATGAGCTTTCCGAAAAGGCTCACGAGTGGAAGGACGCGGTGCGTGCGCATCTCTCGCTTCTGCTTATTTCGGTCAGCAGATACGTCAAGCGTGCGATAAAAAATCTGCCGGATATCCCGAAAAAGGACCTCGGAGTTATGTCGGTGGCTTTTCAAAGTGTGGCAGAGCGCTTCGGCGACAGCACCTTTACTCTTGAGGGTCTTGCCGATTCTCTTTGTATAAGTCCTTCGCATCTGAGCAGGCTGTTCAAGCGTATGGCAGGACAGTCGTTTTCCGATTACCTGCGCGCAACAAGACTGAGTAACGCGTGTACCATGCTCTCGGATACAGAGCTTGCGGTAGAAGATATAGTAGAGTCCTGCGGACTGCGCGACGTTCCGTCGTTTTATCACAATTTTCATGCTTATACGGGCATGACACCGAATCAGTACAGAATTTTAAAAATAAAAAACAAAAAAACACAAACAAAAGGAGAAAAGATTATGATTTTAATGAGTGAAATTTCCGAAAACCTGCAGAAGGGTAAGGCAAAGGTAGTAAAGCAGCTTGTACAGGAAGCTATCGACGAGGGCACGTCCGCTGAACAGATTCTTAAAGAGGGACTTATCGACGGTATGAACGTAGTCGGCGAAAAGTTCAGAAAGAACGAGATCTTCGTTCCCGAGGTTCTTGTTGCAGCACGTGCAATGAATCAGGGCGCAACTCTTCTCAAGCCTCTTCTTCAGCAGGCAGGCGTACAGTCTGTAGGTAAGGTATGTATCGGTACAGTTCAGGGTGACCTCCACGATATCGGTAAGAACCTCGTAAAGATGATGCTCGAGGGCAAGGGCTTTGACGTTGTTGACCTTGGCACAGACGTTTCCACCGAAGCATTTGTAAACGCTGCTATCGAGCAGAATTGCCAGATCATCTGCTGCTCCGCTCTTCTTACAACTACTATGGGCGTTATGGAAAACGTTGTTAAGGCTGCAGAGGCTGCAGGAATCCGCGATAAGGTAAAGATCATGATAGGCGGCGCTCCCATAACACAGGAGTTTGCTGACAAGATCGGCGCCGACGCTTACACAACAGACGCGGCTGAGGCTGCAAACGTTGCTTATTCTTTCGTTAGCTGATTATGACAAGAGAACAAATTGAAGAATATCTGAAGGCCGCTGAGGTCACACAGTATGTGATAGTACCTTCGTCCGAGATCCCTTTTTCTCATGAGGTGCTTGAGGCTTGCCGTGCCAACAGATGCGGAAAATACGCTACCTGCTGGACCTGTCCTCCCGGAGTAGGAGAGCCCGAAGAGCTGAAGGCAAAGATCCTTTCGTATGAAAATGCGGCGATCTTTAACTGCAGATACGAGCTTGAGGACAGCTTTGACTTCGAAACAATGATGGAAAGCGGAAAAATAACGCAAAAGAAGCTTCTTTCGATAACAGACGACCTCAAAAAGAAGGGCGTGGATTTCCACGCGCTCGGCTGTGAGGGATGCCATCTTTGCGAAAAGTGCACCTATCCGGACGCGCCCTGCCGCTTCCCCGAAAGAGCAATACCCTCTATCGAGGCTTGCGGTGTTAACGTTGTCGAGCTTTCGCGCAAGGTCGGACTCAGATACAACGGCGGACCGGACACGGTTACATATTTCTGTGCTATCCTTTTTTAAGGAGTTTTCTGAACAATGAAAGAAAAAGTATTAAACATTTTAAAAAACAAGGATAAAACTATGCCGATACTCTCATTCCCGTCGACGCAGCTTCTCGGCATAACGGTAAACGAGCTTATTTCCTCGTCCGATATGCAGCTCAAGGGTATGAAGGCTATCGCCGACAGATGCAACGTCGGTGTGTCGCTCAATATGATGGACCTTTCTGTAGAAGCGGAGGCATTCGGCGCAAAGGTGCAGTTTGAGGACGATGAGA
Organism: Clostridia bacterium; assembly: GCA_017532425.1. Lineage (GTDB taxonomy): Bacteria > Bacillota > Clostridia > Oscillospirales > CAG-272 > SIG672. The sequence goes on from JAFXJH010000084.1 coordinate 16,284, forward strand.
TCCCGAACGTTACTGAGGGAATTATATCGGATATATGTGACGCGGAAAATATTGAGGTTCCGAGCGTCGGATCTGCAAGAACACAGCTCTACATAGATGGTGTTCGTAAGGCAAAGGAAGAAATAAAGGATCTGCCCGTATTCTGCGGAGTTATAGGACCTTATTCTCTTGCAGGACGTCTTTTCGATATGACCGAGCTTATGATGGAATGCTATGACAGTCCCGACGAGGTAAAGGAGCTTATGTCGAAGGTCACCGCCTTCCTTAAGGAATATATAAAGGCCTTCAAGGATGCGGGAGCTGACGGCGTCGTTATGGCAGAGCCTGCAGCAGGACTGCTCTCACCCGCGCTTGCAGATGAGTTTTCTTCACTCTACGTGAAGGAGATATTTGACAGCGTAAACGACGATGATTTCGTTATCTGCTACCATAACTGCGGAAACACGGTTGTGAATATGGCAGATTCGATAGCAGCGCTCGGAGCTGACATATATCATTTCGGAAATGCTATCGAGCTTAAGGATATGATACCGCTTATGCCTAAGGATGCACTCGTTATGGGTAACGTTGACCCCGTGCTCTTCAAGGACGGAACCCCAGACGAAATAAGAGAGAGCGTTCAAAAGGTATACGACGCATGCTCGTCCTTTGATAACTTTATGATATCCTCGGGCTGTGATATTCCCGCTCTCGCAAAATGGGAAAATATCGACGCATATTTTGAAAAGGTTAAAGAACTTTATGCCTGAAATTAAGATAATCAGCGGAGGAAGTATTAAAACGGTAAATGCCGAAAAGGGTACTCCGCTCTCAAAGATACTTAAAGAAAACGATACCGCCGCAGAACATCCTTGCGGCGGTTTGGGCATTTGCAAAAAGTGTACCGTTACCGTTAACGGCAAAGAGGAGCTTTCGTGCAGATATATAGTCGAGGATGATATTACGGTCGTCCTCCCCGAAAAGCAGAATATCGTATCGGTAAGCGGCGCAAGGGAATCGGGCAGACTCACCGAAAACGTCTGCCTTTGCCTTGATATCGGTACTACGACTCTTGCACTTGCTATTGTTTCTCTTGATGAAAAGAGCGTTGTAAAGATAGTTACGCGCTCAAATCCGCAAAGAGCATTCGGAGCGGACGTTATTTCGAGAATAGACTATTGCCGTAAAAACGGAGTAAACGACCTCCATCGCACGATAGTCGACGCTGTAAACGCTATGATAGACGAGCTTCTTGTCGGTGAATTTGCAGGCGCGAAAACGGAAAAGCTCTACGTTGCGGGAAATACGACGATGCTTCACCTCTTCTTTGGGGTGGATTGCTCATCGCTCGGCGAAAGCCCGTATACCCCCGCATTCCTTGACGGAAAGGATATTTCCGCCGGGAATATCGGAATTGTCAGAGTAAGCGAGATAATCTCGCTTCCCAACCTTTCGGCATTTGTCGGCGCGGATATCGTTGCGGGACTTAACTACGTAGGTCTGCCCGAAAGCGGAAAATATAATCTGCTTATCGACCTCGGAACAAACGCAGAGGTCGTGATGTTCACCGAAAATAAATTTCTGTGCACAACTGCGGCGGCAGGACCCTGCTTCGAGGGGGCGAATATTTCGTGCGGAATGAGTGCGGTCGAGGGAGCGATATACGCTTACGAGGAGGGCGGCAAATATGCTGTCATCGGAAACAAGGAGGCGCGCGGAATGTGCGCTACCGGACTTATAGACGTTATCTGCGAGCTCGTAAAGGACGGTACCATCGAGGACAGCGGATATATGGAGGACGAGGAGTTTGAAATATCTGATAAGGTCTCGCTCTCGGGCGAGGACGTAAGACAGTTCCAGCTTGCTAAATCGGCTGTATATTCGGCAGTTTTGTCGCTTATGAAAATAGGCGGAGTTTCCTTTGACGATATTGAAAAAATGTACGTTTCGGGCGGATTTTCGGCGAAAATGAAGATAGATAACGCCGTTTATGTCGGTCTTCTTCCGAAGGAACTGAAGGACAGATTCTCTCCGATAAACAACAGCAGTCTTCTCGGAACGGTCAAGTTTGCCCTTGAAAATAGCGATCTTTCTTCGATAAGTGCAAGCTCGAAATATATCGACCTTTCGGCAAACCCAATATTCTCCGAGCTTTTCATTGAGAATATGTTTTTTGAGTAATATAAAAACAAATCACCGTACGGCTGAATTTTTCCGTACGGTGATTTTTATAAGCACTTACTTTTCGTCCGATCTCTTTTTATAGTCCTTCGGGGAAACGCCGATGTTTTTCTTGAATACCGCCGAAAAATACATCGGGTCGGAAAATCCGGAGAGGATGGCTACGTTTTTTACAGAATCTATGCCGTGATCGAAGAGCGAAACAGCAAATTTTATCCGAAGAGAGCGCAGATATTCCGAATATGTCGTTCCCGTTTTTTCCTTGAAGATATGCGAGAGATATTTGCTGCTGTATGCAAGAGTTTCGGCAATAGAGGTTATCGAAAGGTCGGGGTCTGTGAAATTTTCCTCGGAAATTTCAACTATCTTGTTTACGATAGAATTTCTCTCGGTAAAATCTCCGAAAATGCGAGAAAAGGTATAGAGTAGTATGCTTTCGGACGCAAGGTCGACGTTTTGTACGGATGCGCGCGAAAGGCTTTCCTTCCAAAGCGGTATCATACCGTCAAATCCCGAAAAAACACGGCTGTTTTTCTTTATGTCAAAGCGCTTGAAGAGGGATTCGGCGCGCGACCCCGAAAAGCTTATATACATATACTGAAGGCTGTCGGTACATTCGGCACAAAAGCATTCCCCTTTAAATGCAAAGACAAGACTTCCCGCACCTATCGGAATGCGTGCATCGTCGATGTTAAAATATCCACTTCCTTGTATGACGAGAAGGGTGCGGTGCTCGTTTAAAATATTTTTTTCCTTCATTACCTCGGGCTTTGATTCGAGCACAAAGCAGGAGACGGACAGAGTATCGGGCAGGGAAGGAGAGATAAATTTGCAGATGTTTTTGTTTTTCATAGCATTTCTCCGTAAGGATATCTTTATTCTACTATACTACACCGAAAAAGAAAAATCAAGCGTGTTCTAACTTTTTCAAATAAATTTATGGAATTTTTCTATTGTTTTGCTCTGTCACTCGTGCTATACTAATTACAGAAGACAAGACGAGGAGTTAATATGTATTACGGACTTATTATTTTATCGGTCATAATGTTCGGCGGATGCTTCGCGCTGAATGATCTTTACCGCAAAATGCGCGGAAGCAGTCTGAAGATCAGCCTGCAGTTTTCATGTGTAAGCTCGCTTGCGGGACTTGTCGTTCTTCTCGCGATCAATAATTTTAAATTTGAATTTACCGTTTTTACTTTAATTATTGCGCTTTTGTCGGCGCTTGTCGGACTCGGATTTACCTTTTGTGCGTTCAAGGCGCTCGGAATAATAAATCTTTCGCTCTACTCGCTTTTCTCGATGCTTGGCGGAATGGTGCTTCCTTTCGTGCAGGGAATAGTATTTTACAGCGAAAAAATGACGGTGGCAAAGATAGTCTGCCTTGTGTTTATCTCGGTGGCGCTTCTTCTGACCGTCGAAAAGAGCGAAAAAACGAAGGGGACTATATATTATATCGGCATTTTCGTGCTTAACGGAATGTCGGGCGTGCTTTCCAAGATATTCACCTCGTCTGACTGCGAAAAGACGAGCGCGGCGGGATATTCCATACTTACTGCGCTTTGCTCGGTAGCGCTCTCGGGTGCTCTGCTTCTTCTTTTCTTTATGAAAAATGGAAATGCTCCGAAAATGAAGCTCTCGGATACGGGAGTGGGTGTGCTCAACGGAATAACGAACAGAGTGGCGAATTTCCTGCTCGTTATAGCGCTTGCACACGTCGATGCGTCGGTGCAGTATCCTATGGTAACGGGCGGAGTTATGATAGTTTCGACCCTTATTTGCTTCTTCGGTAAAAACAAACCGAGCAAAAAGGAAATTTTGTCGGTAATTTTGGCTTTTGTCGGAATGCTTGCACTGTTTGTCATTCCGCTTTAAAATAAAAATTATTGTTTTGGAGGTTTTATTATGAAAAAACTCAGAGTAGGCGTCTTCGGAGCAGGAAGAGGTGCGGATATTGCGGGCAACTTTATGATGCTCGGATGCGAGATAGTTGCAATTTGCGATTTCCATAAGGAGCGCAGGGAGGATGCCGCAAAAAGACTCGGAGGAATCGCACAGTACGAGGATTTCGATTCCTTTATCGAGCACGGTATGGACGCCGTAATTATGGCAAACTTCTTCCACGAGCACGCACCGTATACGATAAAGTGCTTTGAAAAGGGTATACACGTATTCGGCGAATGTATAAGCAACGGCACTATGGCAGAGGGCGTTGAGCTTATAAAGGCTTTTGAAAAGAGCAACTCTGTATATATGCTCGCGGAAAACTATCCGCAGATGATATTCAACCGCGAAATGAAGCGCGTTTGCGACAGCGGCACTCTTGGAAAGATACTGTACGCAGAGGGTGAATACAACCATCCGGGCGACCCGAAGGACGTGTGGTTCAATAAGACGTACGTTTATTTTGAGAAGCACTGGCGCAATTTCCTGCCGAGAACCTATTATATCACACATTCACTCGGACCGGTAATGCGTGCAAGCGGTGCAACTCCCAAGAGAGTAACTGCTTTTGCTTCATTTGCACCTTTCGACGACGATCTTCCGAGCGCAAGATACGTTGGTGATAAGGTGGCTATAGTTACAACTCAGAACGACGACGGCTCTGTTTTCAGAATAACCGGCTGTGCGGCATTCGGAGCGCATCATAACGCTTACAGAATCTGCGGAACAAAGGGACAGATAGAAAATCTCCGCGGAATGGGACCGAAAGTAATGCTTCGCTATAACGGCTGGGAAAAGCCCGAGGGCGCAAACGAGGTCGAGCTTTATGAGCCCAAGTGGAACGACAAGGACGAGGAACTCATAATAAAGAGTGGACACGGTGGCGGAGACTATCTCACAGCGCGTATGTTCGTTGAGTGTGTAAGAGAAGGCAAGCAGCCTGAGCATCCCTTTGATATCTATTCGGCAGTTAATATGTCGTCGGTTGCTATTCTTGCACACAGATCGATGCTCGAGGGCGGAAAGCCTTACGATATTCCCGATTTCAGAGAAGAGAAATGGTGCAAGATGTATGAAAACGACAGACTTACGCCCTTCTACGGCACAGACGGTAGCGAGCCTACGCTTCCTTGCTGCTCTGTTACCGACTTTGCACCTACCGAAACACAGATAAAGCTCTACAGAGAGCTTCTCGGAATAAAGTAAAACAAAACGGCAGAGTTTACTCTGTTGTTCTTAACGGAGAATTTGCGGGCACAAAATATCGGCAGAGAAAACACTTGTTTTCTCTGCCGATTTGTGATATAATGGGAACGATAAAACTTTGGAGGAGTAAGTATGTCGCTTGATTACAACGAAAAGATTATTACTCTTGCAAGAAATCTTCGTAAGAATGCAACACCGCAGGAAAAACATTTGTGGTATGATTTCCTATCAAAATATGAAATCAGATTTCAAAGGCAAAAAGCCATAGACAATTTCATTGCGGATTTTTACTGCCACAAAGCCAAACTGATCATAGAAATTGATGGGTCACAGCATTATACCGAAGAAGGCAGACAAAAGGATGAATTCCGCACGGAAATACTTGAAGGGTATGATCTAAAGATCATACGGTTTACCAACCGACAGATCAGCACACACTTTCGTGGTGTCTGCGAGTATATCGATGCCGCCGTAAAAGCCTCCCTCCGAGAGGGAGGGG
>JAFXJH010000085.1 GCA_017532425.1 Clostridia bacterium
ATCTTCGCAAAGAAAATACCGCTCAGGATACGTCTCATCATCAGCACCGCGCTCGTCGGTCTTGGATTTTCTCTTGCCACCTTTGTTACGGACAACGTCTTACTTCTCTATTTAGCTTACGGACTTCTTTCCGGATTCGGAATCGGTATCGTATACAATGCCGTTATCGGCTCTGTAAACTCCTGGTTCCCCGACAAAAAGGGATTTTCCGCCGGTGTTCTTATGATGAGCTTCGGCATAAGCACGCTTATTATCGGAAACGTTGCATCTAAGCTCTTTAATCTTGAAGGCTTTGGCTGGAAAAACACCTATTATCTCCTTGCCGCGCTCATCGTCATCGTAACTCTTATTTTCACAGCGATCGCAAAAATGCCGAGTGCAAACGACTCTCTTCCCGCCGCAAGCAAGAAGACCTCTACGGGTGCGTCCGAGGATTACCCTGCCTCGTCTATGATAAAGCGTGCGACCTTCTGGAAGCTCTTCATCTTCTTTATGCTCTTTACCGCTGTCGGCAGCACCATCATCGGCTTCGCAAAGGATTTCACCCTCACTCTCGGTGCCAAAGAAAGTCTTGCAGTTACCATAGTCGGCATAGTTTCTGTCTGCAACGGTCTCGGACGACTTCTTGCAGGTGAAATATTCGACCGTCTCGGACTCAAGTTCGCGCAGTTTACCACAAGCGCGATAGTCATCCTCGCTACAACTATTTCTCTTATCGGTATTCTCACTTCCTCGCTCGTTATCGGCATTATCGGAATGTGCCTCTGCGGTATTTCCTACGGCTTCTCTCCCACTATCTCCGCCGCATTTATCGCTTCCTTCTACGGAATGAAGCACTATCCCACCAACCTCAGCATTATAAATCTCGTGCTTATCCCCGCCTCCTTTATGTCCACCATTGCGGGATCTATCGGAGATTATTCTATAATTTTTACAGTTCTTCTCTCTATCTCCCTTATCGGTCTTATAATCAACCTAACCATCAAAAAGCCCTAACCCCAATAAAACCAAGCCTCGAAGCGAATTTGCTTCGAGGCTTTTTTTCTTAAGGAAACTTTTTGAAAAAAGTTTCCTTAAAAACCTTCAAAAACTTTACTGAAAGAGGTGTGTTAATTTCGGCAAAAACATCAAAGAACTTTTGAAAGGTCTATTCGCCGATTTTCTAAAAACTTTTTTGTTAAGGAAACTTTTTGGAAAAAGTTTCCTTAAAATCCTTCAAAAACTTTACTGAAAAGGATTTCGATATTTTCCTAAAACTTCACACTATTTTGATTTCAAAGGTAAATTCACCGTTTTTTACACTTCCCGCGTCAAAATCAAGCGTATACACGGTAACATCAACGTGATGTCCGAGATAATCGACCCGCTTTGCTTCGCACGGCAGACCCTGAACACTCACGAGCTTCACTCCGCAAACGTCAAAACCGTTTTCGATGTTTTTCGGCTCATATCCCGCGATAAAACGGAGCTTCAACGTATGTATCTTCGGCTCGTCTATCGTATATTTTACCTTGACTGTATCCTCTGACAGCTCATATCTTACCTTGAGCGAGATTATCTCCGTATCGTATGCACCCGAGATATTGACCTCGAAAACATCGTCCGAGCTATCGGTTATAACGCCACGGTAGTCCTTACCAGGCATCTGATATTTTCCGTCTACTATCGGCACGCTATGTCCCATCGAGCCTGCCGCAAATACCTCTTCGCTATAACGCTGAGGACCAAAGTATACAGCATCGTATTTATGTGAGCGCACGTCGGGGAAAATACGCTTACCTTCTGCAAAGAGCGCAAACGTACCGATATCGTTATGATTATGGTTTTCGGCATTATGTCCGCCCTTAGCAACGAAGGAATATTTATCTCTGTTTGCTATATACGCTCCGCCGAGCGGGAATATATATGTTCCATTCTTGGCTTCTTCGGCTACTGCATATTCCTCAAAGGTATCAAGTGCAAGAATGTGGAAATAACCGATATCTCCACGGTGCAAGCCTTCACTAACAAGCTTGCCATTCTCATCTCTTACAAAGATATCGTTTCCGTCATATGTGCTGAACATTGCATAATCGTCGCCGAAAACTCTTCTCATCTGAACATTACCGCCGGCTGACTTTGTGGTTTTATCGGCTACTCCGTCCTGATGGTCGGCAAAAGGAAGACCTATGCCGTATTTCAGCATCGCATATCTACCGAATTTAAGGCCGTTAACCACCCTTATATCTTTGGTTATACAGGTTATGTCCTCACCTGTGTTTTGTGCGTACTGATCAAGGAAGTTTGACATACTTGCAAATCCGGCAAACCAATAGCCTCTTCCTTCCGACGAGTATCCGTCATCGGTAAGTCCGGTGAGAAACGCCCTTATAGAAGCAAAGAGTCTGTCTTTAACCTGTGGCAAACGCTCGGGGAATACGTACAGATATGCTGCTGTAACGCCTGCCGTCTGAGTCGTAACCCAGTTACTGTTACATCCGCCGTCAAGACCGAACATACTCGGGTCATTCTCAAATGGACGTATTACTCTACGTTCCAGTTCACGACGAATTCTTATCTTTATATCGTTTCTAAGCTTATCCTTCATTATTCCGTAAGTCATGCTAAGTCGCATACTTACAGATGCAGTATCAAGGTCTATTTGATAGTAGTTGAAGGTCTGTGCCGCATCATTTCTTCCGTGATACGAAGAGAACCACGCATACTGCTCACAAAACTCAGCTATCATCTCTTCAAGGTCTCCTATGTACTTATCATCGTCAAGCGCAAGGATTTGAAGGCAAGCAAAACGGATCGTCCTTTGGGTGTCAATGATGTCGTACGTTCTCGTATCTCCGTTTTTCTCAAAGATATACATAAAATCAGCATAAGTTGCGCGCTCTATCGGCTTTCCCTCAAAAAGCTCTCTATATCCCTCTTTGATTTGCGATACAAGCCTCTGACCTCGTGCTGTGGAAAGTATTCTTTTTAAATTATCGTATGAATAAGCGTTCATAGCATCTCCTCTCCTAACCAATCAGGTTATTTCAGACTTAAAACGCCCAGTTACCGTCCTTAAATATCTGAACGCGCTTTCCGTCGCGAGTAACACCCACGATAGAAAGGTCGGACGTACCTATCATAAAGTCAACGTGTATCATAGACTCATTGATTCCCTTTTCGTGACATTCCTTTACCGTGTACTTATCGTAATCCTTAAGTACGTTTGTAAAGCCTCTGCCGAGTGCAAGGTGGCACGCCGCGTTTTCATCAAAGAGTGTATTATAGAAAAGTATTCCCGAATTACAGATAGGGCTGTCATACGGAACGAATGCACATTCTCCGAGATAAGCCGCGCCCTCATCCATCGAGATCATTTCCTTAAGAAGCTCCTCGCCCTTATCTGCTTTGATCTCGACTGCTTTACCGTTTTCAAAGCGCACGGAAAAGTTTTCTATAAGCTCACCGCGGTAAGAAAGGGGCTTTGAGGAATAAACTATACCTTCGGCGATTCCCTTCATAGGAGAAACGAATACCTCTTCGCTCGGAACGTTGGGATTGAATTCAATACCGCTTCCGAGTGCCTTTTCGGAGCCGCCCATAAAGAGTGCGTCTTCGATAAGACCCACCTTAAGATCTGTTCCGTTTGCCGACTTATATTCAAGCGTTTCAAGACCGAGGCTGTTTAAATAATCGCAGCGTGATGCGAGATCCTTATTATGCTCATCCCAAGCCGCAACGGGGTCGTCCGTAACGCGAGAAGCGCTCAAAATTGCCTCCCAGAGCTTTTCAACAGCGCGTGTCTTAGTCTCATTCGGAAAGACCTTTTTTGCCCAAGCAGCGCCCGGAATTGCCGCGATACACCACTGATACTTATTATCCATAGCGTCACGGAAGGGCTTTATGATCTTGAATCTTGCCTGTGCAGCCTTGGAGCTCTTTACCTGATCTATTCCCTTCATACCGTCGGGATCGTCCGATTCAATATATATATTTACGGGAAGGGTCTCTACCTTATGCTTCATCTTTTCTATCTGCCAATCTTCTACTGTCGAAAGAGTTTTAAGCGAGCACTTTTTCATATTCAACTTGGATATGGGCTGATAGCTCCAATCTACCTCGACCTGCTTTGCGCCGCAGCGGTAGCATTCCTCTACAACCATCTGAACGAATTCGGGATTTTCAACAGAGGCTCTGATAACTACCTCCTGACCCTTCTGAACGTTTCCGCCTTTAACTGCAATAAGGCGTGCGTATTTTCTGAGAATTGATTTTTTCATTTTGTTTTACCTTTATTTTACCTTTCTTTATATATCTTTATATCCAATTTATATCCAATCTCAGCAGCTCATTTCGCCGCGGAGATCTGTTTCCATCATTTCTTTTATTTTCGTGCTGTCATAACCGCACGAGAAGAGGTAGTAGAGCTTTGCTACCGCCGCCTCTGTCGTGAGGTCGTAGCCGTTTATTGCTCCCGCATCCTTGAGTGCGCTGCTCGTTTCATATACGCCGAGTGAGACCGTACCCTGAGGGCACTGAGAGCAGACCGTTATGACCGTGCCGTGTGAAAACGCCTTTTTTATTATAGGCAGAAGCGAATCCGCACTTCCCGGGATATTTCCCGCGCCAAAGGTCTCGATAACGATACCTCTCAGCTTTTCTGTCATTATCGACTCAAAAAGCTCAAACTGTATTCCCGGAAAGACCTTTATTACTCCTATAGGCACGGGAGAAAGCCTTCTTATTGAAAATTCACCCTTATCCGAGTCACGCAGTAGTGCTTCGCTGTATTTCAGCTCTATACCCGAATCTGCAAGATAGGGATAGCTCGGAGATTTGAATGCGCTGAAGCCGTCAGCCGAATATTTTGTAGTTCTGTTTCCTCTCATAAGCTTACCGCCGAAGTAAAGGCAGACCTCTTTTACTCTGCCGTCTGCCGCGATGAGCATAGACGATATCAGATTATCCCTTGCGTCGCTTCTTATCTCGCACAGCGGTATCTGCGAGCCTGTGAGCACCACCGGTTTTGCAAGATTTTCGAGCATAAACGAGAGTGCCGACGCGGTATACGCCATAGTATCCGTACCGTGAAGCACTACGAATCCATCGTAATCGTTATACCTCTTATCTATCTCCTCGGCTATTTTATTCCATTCGTGGACGGTCATATTCGACGAATCGAGAAGAGGCGACATCTCGACCATATCCCATTTCGGAACACGCTCGTCCTTCAGATCCTCGATAGTTTCAAGACGCTCGCCGAGATAGCCCTTTTTCGGGGCGTACCCCTTTTCAGTTCTTGTCATACCGATCGTTCCGCCGGTATAAATTATGCAAATTTTTCTCATTTTTTATCGGAAGAAGCTCAAAAGCCTTCCGTATCCTTTCAAAATCTTTATCAGAGGATTACTCTGCCCATTTCCAGCTCACAAGGTCATCGCTCCACGCGATACCAACGCTTGCGTGATCGTCAAACATAGTATTCTCGTCCTCGGGACCCGATGCGTGGAAAAACATTATATATTTACCGTATTCGGGATCATTTTTCAGATCGAGCACGAATCCCGCCGTAAGTCTTCCCTTTGCCCATTCCCATTTATCCTGACCGAGGGTGATAAGCTCTCCGACCTTTTCAAAATTTACAAAATCCTTTGTACGAAGCATACCCACACCGTTTTTCGGCGAATGGAAAATGAGATAAGAGTCGTTATCCTTTATAGCGCAAACGTTTTCACCGCATTCTGTCTTTCCGTGATATGTCCAGCTTTTCAGATCGTACGAATATGACATCGACACTCCGTTTTGCTTATAAAGGCACCACCATTTTTGCGGATCGTGCATATCCTTTACGATAAACGGGTCTATCATTCTGCCCATTTCCTCTGTGGGGATATCTCCTTTTACGCGGATAAGCTCAGGGGATTCCCAATTTACAAGATCATAGCTTTTCATAGTCCAGAGTCTGCATCGCGAGTTTCCGTATTTTTCGCCGTTTTCGCGGCAGTAGGTCTGCAGGCAGAGATAGTATGCGTCCCCGTATTTTATTATATTTCCCGGGCTTGAGAAGTTGAGGCTTCTGTCTCTCGGTGTTATCTCGCGCGGAGTGCTCCAGCTTACGAGATCGTCCGAAAACGATTCTACCGTCGTGAGAAATGGGCCTTCGTCAAAGCATTCAACGTATGTGCAGAAGAGATAAAACCTACCGTTTTCATAGTAAAGCGCAGGATCGCGGTATGCTGTCCTGTCGCTGCCCTCAAAAATTATCGGTGACTTTATCTTCGAAAAATCAAACATTTTAATCTCCATTCCGCTGTCCTATGGACAGCTGCACAAATAGTGGATGAATTTACTTAAAAGGCGTTCAGCCTTTTAAGTAAATTAAGCGTGAAACAGGTTTGAATTTTGAAGCGCTCAAAATAAACTTTCACGCTATATTCCTCCGATACTGCTCAGATCAACATATAGAGTTTACCACAAAGCGTTTGTTATGTCAAGTTTCGGGCATAATATATCGTCAATTTTCAATATCATTATTATGAATTTCGGCATATTTACGCGGACTTATACCGTAATATTTTTTGAACATCTTTGAAAAATTAAAGCAGTCCGAATATCCCACAAGACCTGCCGTAAGATTCACCGAAATATCCTCGCGAAGCAGCTTAACAGCCTGCTCCATACGGACCTTTATAAGATATTCCTGTATGCTCATACCCATACTTGCCTTGAATATGCGCGAAAGATAGCGTCTGTCAAGTCCGAGGCTGTCTGCTATTCCGCTGACCGTGATCTGATTCATATAGAGCGAGTTTATCGTATCGACCGTACGGCGCACATAATGCGGATGTGACGATCTTCCCGAGAAAAGATCTCCGAATATCATAAAAAGCGCAGCCGCCGCCATTTCCTCGCGAGTATCTGTGCGCATTTCGAGATTTTTTATGATCGAAAAAGCGTTGTACGGCACCTCGGCGACCGGACTTTCAAGCTTATCAAGCTTTTTCGCCATCGTTCCTCCGAAGCCTATCCACACGTAGCTCCACGGATCGTTTTCGTCCGCTACGTAGTGCGCATTTTCATACGGCTTTATGATAAATATCTGTCCGTGTCTGATCTTATAGCTGTTCTTTTCTCCGTAAAGAGTGCCCGAGCCGCTTTCTACGTAGTGTATAAGATAATACGGTCGCATAGCAAGTCCCATATGACCGGGAATACAGTTTTCATATCCGCAGTTGAGCGGATTGAGCTCGGTATAGCCTCTGTCAAGAAAGGCGCAGTGCCATACCTTATTGTTATTTACTTCCAAAGTGACAAAATCCCCTTTATCTTTAGACATTTAGGCTGTGTTTGGTTACATTATAACATATTACAGTTACATAATTCAATGGTATTTACAAAAAATATCTGATAAAATTATTTAAGAGTACAAACTCTTTTTATACGAAAGGATTTTGCAATTATGGTAAAAATTACATTTATGGGCGCAGGAAGCACAGTATTCGCTAAAAACGTTCTCGGCGACACAATGCTTTCACCCGCTTTCCACGATGCAGAGATCGCTCTCTATGACATTGACGCAGACCGTCTTGAGGAATCGTATCTTCTCATCACAACACTCAACAAGAACATTAACGAAGGACGAGCTACTATTAATAAGTATCTCGGCGTTGAAAACAGAAAGGACGCTCTCCGCGGAGCTAAATTCGTAGTTAATGCTATTCAGGTAGGTCTTTACGATCCTTGCACGATCATCGACTTTGAGATCCCCAAGAAGTACGGCCTTCGTCAGACTATCGGTGATACTCTCGGTATCGGAGGTATCTTCAGAGGTCTTCGTACAATAAAGGTACTCAAGGAATTCGCCGCTGATATGGAAGAGGTTTGTCCCGATGCTTGGTTCCTCAACTATACAAACCCGATGGCTATCCTCGCAGGTTATATGCAGAGATTTACAAAGATCAAGACCGTTGGTCTTTGCCACAGCGTTCAGGTTTGCTCCGAAGGACTTCTCAAGTCTCTCGATATGAGCGACAAGCTTGAAGGCAGAATTGAGACAATCGCAGGTATCAACCACATGGGATGGCTTCTTGACATTCGCGACAAGGACGGCAACGACCTTTATCCCGAAATCCGCCGCCGTGCAAAGGAAAAGAACGCAACCTCCAAGCATTGGGATATGGTAAGATACGACTATATCGACAAGCTCGGCTATTACTGCACAGAGTCAAGCGAGCACAATGCTGAATACAACTATTTCTACATCAAGGAAAACCGCCCCGAGCTTATCGAAAAGTTCAACATTCCGCTTGACGAGTATCCTCGCCGCTGCGTAAACCAGATCGCAAACTGGCAGAAGCAGAAGGAAGAGCTTATGTCCGGCGGTAACATCACTCACAACCGTTCCAGAGAATACGCGTCCAGAATTATGGAAGCTATCGTAACAGGTGTTCCCTACAAGATCGGCGGTAACGTTCTTAACAACGGACTTATCTCCAACCTTCCCGCAGAGGCTTGCGTAGAGGTTGCTTGTATGGTTGACAACGCAGGTATCCATCCTACGTTTGCAGGTAAGCTTCCCACGCAGCTTGCTGCTATGAACATGACAAACATTAACGTACAGCTTCTTACTATCGAGGCTGCTCACGAAATGTCCATGGAGCACGTTTATCACGCTGCAATGCTCGATCCTCACACAGGAAGCCAGCTTTCCACAGACGAGATCGTTGCTCTTTGTGACGAGCTCAGAGCTGCTCACGAGGCTGCAGGATATCCTATATTCTAATTCAGACAGAGAGATCTACTTAAAATTGCCGTCGGGTAATTCCGGCGGCAATTTTTCTCTTGACATTGAGAATTCGTTATGATATAATTGTGAGGTAATACGCGCGGATGTGGTGGAATTGGCAGACACGCTGGATTTAGGTTCCAGTGCTGTACGGCATGCAGGTTCAAGTCCTGTCATCCGCATAAAAACAAAGGATAGGCATCGCCTATCCTTTATTTTTATATGTATACTAACACACGCAGTACCTCACAAATCCGAAGGATTTGTTTAATCGGCGCAAGATAAAATAAACGGCAAAATCAAATGTCGGCGCCGATTTTGGTTCGTAAGTCCTGTCATCCGCATAAAAACAAAGGATAGGCATCGCCTATCCTTTATTTTTATATGTATACTAACACACGCAGTA
>JAFXJH010000086.1 GCA_017532425.1 Clostridia bacterium
AAGTTCTTGAGTTAGACTTGACGGTTTGTCTTGCACACCGCCGGATATAGTAATACCTTATTTTAAGTAAAGTTTTTGGAGATTCTTAAGAACCTTTTTTTAAAAAGGTTCTTAAGTGGGGTTTGGGGCAAAGCCCCAAATAGCCTTTCGTAAAAAATCCCGAACGGAAACGTTCGGGATTTGTTTTTTTGTATGATCGTCAAATAATCGGAAATCTTAATGTCACCTTGAAGAGGTCTCCGTCGACGATGATGTCCATTTTGCCGTTTTGGAGAGCGGTAAGGCTTTGCGCGATAGAGAGTCCGAGACCGTTGCCTTCGGTGC
The DNA here is from genome assembly GCA_017532425.1 of Clostridia bacterium. GTDB lineage: Bacteria > Bacillota > Clostridia > Oscillospirales > CAG-272 > SIG672. Next base: position 325 of record JAFXJH010000086.1, read on the forward strand.
TTCGCGAAGCATCTCCGCGGACAAATCTTTCGGTAAGCTCGGAGGGCGATATGTTGAGGATAGTGCGAGAGGTGTTTCGGAAGATGAAGAGAGCTTCGCCGTTGTCTTCGGTGAGAGTCAGATAGACGCGTGAGCCGGGAAGGGAATACTTGCAGGCATTGTTCATAAGATTCTCGAAAACGCGCCAGATCCTGCGGCTGTCAGCCATAATCATTATCTTGTTTTCAGGCTGAGAGGATATAAGCTCAAGCTCTGCACTCTGACATTTCTGCTCGAATTCTCCGACAGCCTGCGTGAGAAGGACACCCGCCTCGCAGGGAGCAAGAGCTACGTCAAGATTGCCGGTCGTGGCCTTGGATATCTCGACAAGGTCGTCAAGAAGACGCTTTAAATGCTCGGATTTTCTTAAAAGCACCTCGGCGTATTCCTTGTGCTTGTCCGAGCTGCATTCTTCCTCGGAAATAAGATTTGCATAGTTGATGATAGAAGTCAGAGGAGTCTTGATGTCGTGGGAAACGTTGGTTACAAGCTCTGCCTTCATACGCTCGCTCGAGAGACGCTCTTCGACAGCCTTCGCCATTCCTTCGGCGATGCTGTTGAGATTTTCGCCGTGCTTTTTGAAGTCCCAGAACATTATAGAAGTGTCGGTCTTGTAACTGAGATCACCGCTTGCAAGAGCGTTTCCGCCCTTCTGAAGCTTTCGCATAAAGAGGGCACCGTAAAGAGTGATAAGCGCGAATATGAGATTCTTTGCTATCCATAAAAATACCGTGATATCGTTGCCTCTGAAGGCAAGAGCGATTATTAAAAAGTCGAGGGCGACAGAGAATATCACAATAAAGAGAGTTCTCCAGATAAGCGGGATACTCATAATGAGCTCGAAGAGGAGCAGCGCACCCTTTTTTATCATTTGTGCTGTCCATCTGATCGCTTTCCACATAAGCTTCAGCATCATCCAGATCAGCGTGTAGCTGAAGATACTGTTCTGCTTTATTCGCGCGGCAATACTCATGCAAATTATTAGACCGACTATAACGGCAAAGAGCGCAAGTAAAGAAAGCGAAACTATCATCGCTACGTCGCTGTGACATAAGAGATCGATAAGATATAGCGCTCCGATAAAGGGCAAAGCACATAGTATCAAAAACAGGTCAAATGGTACCTTGCTGAGCTGACCGGGATAAAGCTCGTCCGAGTGAGGCCGCCTTGCCGATGAGCACATAAGTATAGTAAAGGAGGTTATAAGCAAAATCAGGGCAAGCGATGCGATAACGTATATCCAGTAGCGAAGAGCGTAGGCGATGTGAACTATGGTATTGATATAGAAATAGTTATCATTTATCGGGCAACCTTCTTTGAGATATACCTTTAGTGTATATACCTTTTTCTGATTTGTGACACGGTCTATTGGAGTTATTTTGGTAATTATAAACCTTGTGTCGGGATAAGCCGGATAGGTATCATAGTATCCTTCAACCTCGTAAAGAAAGGATAATTTCCACTTTGAGCTGTCTGCTTCCACAGCCCCTTCAACGTTTGTAGCTATTACTTCTTTCTCAGGAGAAAGAAGCACGTAGCGCACGTTCGATTTGGTGTTTTCATAAGGAAACTTGTAATTTACGCTGTAAGCGTTGGGAACTAAAACGTAATAAAGGATATTGTAAGCATTATTTTCGAGCATATTGTAGGTCAGCCGGTCAAAAACATCTTCTTCAGACTCGGTATAAGCTCCGAATGCGAAAAATCCGTATATGCCGAAAGCACTTGCTATCGATACGGCAAGCATTACGATGAACATTATAAAGCAGGTGACCTTCATAAAACGTGTTCTGCAAAAGTTTTTCATTTCTTTTCTCCTTCCATTACGTATCCGTGACCCCAAACAGCCTTTATGTATCTCGGCTCGGCAGGATTTATTTCGATCTTTTCGCGTATGTGCCTTACGTGTACCGCGATCGTGTTGTCTGTAGTCGTCGGATTTTCACGCCATATGTGTCTGTAAATATCGCTCGGCGAAAACACCTTGCCCGGATTTGACATAAAAAGCTTTAATATGTCGTATTCCGTGGGGGTTATCGAAATGTTCTGACCGTCGCGCGTTACGGTTTTGGCATTGTCGTCGAGCTCTATGCCGCCTATAGTGAGTACACTCGGAGTGATACTGCCCGCACCGAGCTTAAGATATCTGCGGAGCTGTGAACGCACGCGCGCAGAAACCTCGAGCGGGTTAAACGGCTTTGTAATATAGTCGTCCGCACCGACGTTAAGACCGAGGATCTTGTCGCTGTCCTCACTTTTGGCGGTGATAAGGATAACGGGCACGTTGCTGTGCTCGCGCATTTTTACCATAGCGGATATACCGTCCATATTTGGCATCATTATGTCCATAAGTACAAGATGTATATTGTTGTCCGACATTATATCAAGCGCCTTGAGACCGTCATTTGCTTCGAATATACTGTAGCTTGGGTCGGATAGATATATTTTCAGCGCGTTTATAATGTCCTGATCGTCATCACAAATGAGAAGGTTGTACATTTTATAAGCTCCTTTGAAGTTTCTGTCTATATTATAACGGTTATTTTATTAATTTAAAAGGGGGAAAAAGATAAAGAATTGATGAATATTAAAAAAGCTTGAGGAATTTTCCTCAAGCTTTCTGATTTGTTTTAGTCTTCGTAGTAGTCTCGCCAGGTTAAGTGATCCAGGGAAATGTTATCGAGGTCTTCTTCTCTGTCGACATATATTGTTATTGTTATCGAATAGTCTTCGAAATAAGTATGTCCGCGAAGACGAAAATAACGGTTTTTTGTGTACACTTTATAGAGGTTGATCTTACTTCCACACAAATCGGATCGCATATATAATCTTGCTCCGGAGGTTATATAATTCAGAAGAGCCCCTATTTCTGTTTCTGTCTGGTTTTCACGCTCTACCTTCCACAAGTCAATACAGTACGATACCCCATCTATCGTAATAACTGTATATGATATATAGTTTTTACTTGGGTGATCTCTATAAAACGTATGGCTGAATTTTTCTATTGATGTATTATCTTTGGCTGTAAAGTAGCCTATGTTTTCAAACTTTTTCTTTGCGTACGTTATTGCCGTACTTCCGATCCACCCACCGTTCTTTCCTATGGGAAATTCAAAAAGCTCGCCCGGCTTTACACATGAAATATCGAAATAAGGCGGAGGGTTGTCTTTGTAAACCTCGAGGATATCATATTCTGCAAGCTCGGATAGGTCTTTTCTTATAAGGTCTAAGAAAAGCAAAAGGTCTTCCTCGGATTCAAAACTGTATGTGGATGGCGGCATAGAGCCACCACCGGTGGATGGCTTGTTGTTATTTGGCGTTATCGGTTTCTCTTTATCAAATGGAAAAGATATTATGATTGCAAGCACAAGCACAAGGCAGGCGGCACTCGACAGTATCTTTATCATCCTTGACCTTCTCGTTGCCGCTTTCTTTTGCAGCTTTTCATCGAGAAGCACGAAATTTTCGACGATGTCCTGATCAATACTACTGATAGCGTCGGTGAGTTTGTCTTTTTTCATAGCTCGTATCCCTCGCTTTCAAGCTTTGTTTTAAGTCCCTCTTTTATCTTTGCTATCTCCTTTTTTACAGTAGACGTGCTGCATCCGAGATATTTTACGATGTCTTTTATCGGGCGGGAAAAATAATACCTGCTCATAAAAATATACATCTGTCGCTCGGAAAGAGAGCGCACGTATTCGCTTACCGATTTGCTGAGGTCTTTGTTTTCGATTTCTTCTGCCATATCCGTGTCACTTGCTATGAAATCCTCAAGCTCGGAAAAAGACTGCGTGAATTCGGATGAAACACGCTTTATGCGCGTTCTCCTTTTGAAGCAGTCGATAGCGCTTCGTCGCATAATGGCAGACAAAAAGGCTTGTAAAACTGCAGGGCGTGCCGTTGGCATAGAGTTCCAAGCACCCATATAGGTGTCGTTCAGACATTCTTCGCATTCGCCTTTGTCGCTTACGATGTTGTATGCGATGTTGAAGAGATATTTGCTGTATTTTTTATCTGTTTCCTTGATTGCGTTTTCGTCGCGCATCCAATACAGCTCGATTATTTCTTCGTCGCTGATAGGGTAGGATATTTGCGATTTTTTTCTCGATTCCATAGCGGTCCTCCTTTGAGAGTATTAAAGAGCTCTTCATAATATAGAGTCGACAAAAATGCGAAAAGGTGTAAAATATCTGAAATTAATATTGTGTTTTTTATATTATATCATAAATTTATGATTTCAAGATCATCTGTCCCAAACGTCCGAGAGAAGAAGTGTGCCTTCATACGCCTCGTATATTTTCTCGAAAAGACCGTCAACGAAGATTCGGTCGTCCTTTTCGTCGGTGTGGATGATATCGCGCGGAAAATCGGTTATCTCTACGTTTTTGTAAAGATATTCGATGACGCGGGTGTGTGTCAGCGCTGTTTTCACGCTGCAAGTGGGCGCCGCGTTCTCTCTTACTGCGTCTACGCAGTCCCACAGCTTTTTCATTCCGTCGGCAAAGGGGTCACCGTAGTCCTTTACACTGCCGTCTCTGAATTTTGCAACTACTCGCTTTGCTGTGTCTGTGCTGTATGTGATGACCGCGTTTTCGAATTCGTAGATGAATTCGGGGTCGCGCTTTCTGTCTGATGCGTGCGAGGCTATAAAGTAAAGGTCGGTGTCATTTTCGTCCTTCATTTTAATAGTGCAGGTGTCGAAGTTTTCGATATCGTTTGCACGGAAGCAGTCTGCTTTGACATCTGTTACGCTCGCGCTTGTGTTTATATCGCTTCCGAGAATGAAAAACATATTGTGCAGATAGTGCGCGCAGGCGTTTGATGCGATAGAGTCGAGCACGAGCACGCCGTTTTTCGATATTTTTCCGCCCCAACCGGTCGTTCTGTTGTAATACGCCTTGTTGCGCGGCCAGCTTACAGAGGTCTTCAGAGAGATCGGCTTGCCGAAAAGACCGCTCAGAATATCTTTTTTCAGTTCGAGTATGGTCTTGGCAAACGACCACTGATAGCCGATAGCGATGAATTTGCCGTATTTTTCCTCGGCTTCAAGCATTTTTTCGCCTTCTGCGACCGTCGGAGCGATCGGCTTTTCGCAGAGAACGTTCGATCCGTGCGAGAGCGCGCATACGCTTTGCTCGCAGTGGAGGTATGGAGGAGTCGAGATAACAGCGAGATCGGCGCTGTGATCCTTGTAAAATTCGTCCATCGTGTTATATACGGGAATATTCAGCTCGTCTATTTCTGCTTTTTTCGGACACGCAGAGTAGTAAGGGTCGACGATACCCTCCCAGATTATGTCGCTATCCTTGCAGGAGAGCAGAGAGTTTACGTAGTTTACGGCATATCCGCCTGTGCCGACAAGTAAAATTTTCATTTTGTTATCATCCTTTCGGTTATTATTTTCATTTGTTATTTTGTCTTGAAAGCAGAGCTTCAAACCAGAGCTCCACGTCGGGAATCGGCTTTACGGGAAGTATCTCCGATCGCTCGCGAGTAGTGATCGTCTTGGTGGTGCGTATATTTTGCTTTGCGGGGATTTTCTCGCCCTTTATATACGCAGAGCCGTGCGAGCCTACCTCTCTTGCTGAGCATAGCATCGCAGAGAGCACGGCGCGCTGTGTGAGTGCAGTATCCTGCAGAAGGAAAAAGTCGGGAAGATCTGCCTTCGAGGATATAAATACTCTTTCGGTAAAATTCTCGCAAAGCTCGCTGACCTCACCTAAAAGCTTTTCCATTTCGGGAATATCGCGCTCAAAATCGGCATAACAGCTCATTTTTCTTCGCAGATCTTTTCTTATCTGCTGAATATTGCTTTCGCCGTATCTGATACACGGCAGAGAGTATCTCGCTTCGGGAATATCGCCCTCACATCTCAGCGACGAGATGTGCTCTGCCGCGCGCAGACCTCCTACCTGCGTTGAGTTGAGTGCGCTTCCGCCCGGTCGGTAAACTCCGAACGTGCCTGCGACCTCTCCTGCGGCGTAAAGTCCGCGAATACTGGTCTGCCAATTCGAATCGACTCTGACTCCGCCGTTTGAATGCTGTGCGCAGACCGCTATTTCAAGTCGCTCGCTGTAAAGATCGATCCCGTGCGATGCGTAAAGCTCGATTGCTTTTTTGTTCAGCGCCTCAAGCCGCGATATCGGACTTTCAAGCAGAGCACCCGAGCGTGCAAGGTAGTCGTAGGCTTCGCTTGAGAGAGAGTCAAAGCCATTTTCAAGACCGCGGGGATTAGTTTTATAGTCGAGAAACACCCGCCTTCCGCTCTTTATTTCGCGCGCTACGAGGAGATCTACCTGCGATGAGGCATCTGCCTTGCGCGTATCAAACGGCCACTGATAGCCCTTTAAGAAGATCATATCGAGTGATCTTTCTCCGAGCGCATCGTAAAGGAATTCGTGCTCGATGCCATCCTTGTCTACCGAAATATATCTCGGAAGCACCTGCTGATAGCTTCCCGAGAGATTCCAGCGGAATTTCGTGCTTGCGATGCCGTATTGCCACTCTTCGAGGTTGACCATATCCGCGCCCGCGTCTATGGCAAGCCCCGTACCGCCGTTCTGACTTTCGGGATAGACCGTATTTTCGTATATCCCCGCGGGTCCGCCCGTGCAGAGAATAATATTTTGGCAGGAGATCACCGATATTTCGAGGCTCTTTGTGTTTATCGCGGCAAGACCTCTTATAATACCGTCTTCGGTAATAAGCTTTATGACTCGGTGGGAGTCTATTATTTCGATATTTTTTTCGTTGACCGATCTTTCAAGAGCCTCGGTCATATATTTTGAGGTAAGCGGACCGCAGGAGGTCGCGCGCGATCTCGGGTCGTGGTCGGTCTTGTATCCTGCGTATTCGCCGTACTCGTTTGTGGGAAAGGGAACTCCGAGCTCTACGAGGTGCATAAAGCAGCGTGTGGAATAAGCGGCCTCGGTAAGCGCGATATCACCGTCAACGCCTCCGCCCGAGTAGAGAGTTTCTGCCATTTCGCGAACGCTGTCACCCTCTGCGCCGCAAAGCGAAAGCTTGTAATAGGTCTGCTTGTCGCTTCCCGTGTTTCGCGAGGTGCCCATACTTCGACCCTCGGTTATAATGGCAATATCGCGCACCCCGAGCATATAAAGACGCTCTGCCGCGTGATATCCCGCGCAACCGCTTCCGATAACAATAGTATTATATCTGTTTTTCATAACGATCTTATGTGCATTCCTCCGTCAACTATAAAGGACGCGCCCGTTGTGTATCCGAAGGTTCCGTCGCAAAGAGTGAGAACAGCCTTGGCAACGTCCTCGGGAAGTCCCCAGCGTCCGAGCGGAACGAGTCCGCCGTCTATCAGCTTGTCGTATTTTTCCTTGACGGCTTCGGTCATACCCGTGGCGATTATACCCGGACAGACCTCGTTTACAGTTATTCTTTCGTCGGCAAGGCGATCTGCAAAGAGCTTTGTTATCATCGAAACACCCGCCTTTGAAATGCAGTATTCTCCTCTGCTGACCGAGCTTGTGTACGCCGAGCAGGAGGATATGTTGACGATAGAGCCGCGTATACCCTCCGATTTTTCATAAGAGAGCATAATATTTGCAACCGCCTGCGTCAAAAAGAGTGTGCCCTTTGTGTTTATGTCCATAACCTTATCGTAGCTTTCCTCGGTCATCTCAAGCAGGTCGCGTCTTACGCTCGGAGCGACTCCGGCTACGTTGACAAGCGCAGATATCCTTCCGCTATCCGAGGCGGCTTTGACAAGCCTTGCGCGGTCCTCTCGAGAGGATATATCGCCCGAAAGATATATGATATCAAGCCCTTCGAAGTCGGAAAGATCGGGCGAGGACGAGCGACCCATACCGATTATCTTGTATCCGTTTTTCGCAAGCGCGATTGCGGAGGCTTTTCCTATTCCGCCGGCAACACCGGTCACAATTGCAACTTTTTTCATATTCATGACCATTCCTTCTTTATTTTTTCATCTCGGCATAAAGCTTTGTGTAGATCTCTCTGTCGTATATAACGCATCCCGGAGTTTTGCCTGCGCGCATAAGCTCTGTGCATTTTCCGCAGGTCAGGCAGAGAGAGGACTTTTTCATCTCTCCGCCGCGCACGATGTCACGCGCAAGGTCGGGATAAGAAAATGTCTGCCTGCCGAATCCTGCAAGGGCGAAATCTCCGCGGGATATTCCTTCTGCTGCGACGTTTGGAGCAAATGCACCGAGAAAGCTTATGGCAGAGCAGACTACGGCAACGCCCTCGGCGGCTTCGGATACCGCTCTTGCGCCGTCTATCATTCGTTTGATGCTAACGTAAGGCATTTCCTCTTTTGCAAGAATCGTCGGGCGGTTGACCTCGTGGTTTGTGTACGGGCATCCCATCGTGACGTTGAGAAGAGAAGCGCCTCTCTCCTTGAGATCGCGCGCAAGTCTTTTTGCTTCGGTGAGATCAGGGATACCGGGTGTGCCCGAATCTCCGAATCCGTAGGGATAAGGATATCCGTCAAATGCGTTGAAGCGGCTTGCGATTATAAATCCCTCTTTTGTGTTTTCTTTGACCGCTTTTACGCTGTCAAGGAAAAGCCTCGTGCGGTTTTCGTAGCTTCCGCCGTGTCTGCCTTCTCTTAAGTAGGCGTTTAACAGCTCGGAAAGCAGATATCCGTGGCAGGCCTTTACGTCAACTCCGTCAAATCCGACCTCCTCGCAGAGCTTTGCAGATTCAACGTACTTTTCGACAAGGCTGTCGAGATATTCGTCGCTGACTATCGATTCTCTGGGCAGGGGAGCGTCCTTTTCGAATATCGGCTTGTTATATGCTATCATCGGCTCGCTCTTGCCGTTTGGCTTTGACCATCTGCCCGAATGTGTAAGCTGACAGATTATAAGAGGCTCGTAGCCGTTTTCCTTAATGCAGGTCTCCTTTATGTCGCGTATCAGAGAGGAAAAAGAGTCTGCATTTTCTCTTGTTAGGTAAAGCTGACGTCGATTTGCGCGCCCCTCGGGCACGATCGCGGTCGCCTCAAACCATATAAGTCCGGCACCGCCCTTGGCAAAGCGGAGATAGCGGCGGCGTGTCAGATCGCCCGGAGCACCGTCAAGGCTTCCGTCACAGCCCTCCATCGGCTGATAGCAGATGCGATTCGGCACCTTTTTTGCTCCGATCTTTAAGGGCGTCGACAAAATAGAGATATCGTCGCTGTACGGGATCTCTTTTGGAATGTCTTCCCGTGATAACGGTCTTTTGCAGGAGTTCATAATTTATTTCATCCTTTTGATCAAATTTGAAAAATAATCTGTAATAAATTTCTTGACAGCTTTATTATAAATTAAAAAGCCTCTTTTGAAAAGTGTATAACTTGTCATTCTTGACTGTAAAAGCGCAACTTTTACATAATATGTAAATATATTTTTGCAAAAGAATTGACAGTTGAGAAAAAATGTGATATCCTTTTTATATACAGATAAATGATAAAAGGAAGTGACATACCGTGAAATTTTGTTTTTCGACCCTCGGATGCGTCGATAATACGCTTGAAGAATCGATACTTCTCGCAAAAAGATTTTCGCTTGAGGGACTTGAGCTCCGCGGCGTGGACGGCGAGATAGATAACGGTAAAATATCCTGCTTCAAGGAAGAAAACGCAACAAAAACCAAAAATATATTCAGCGAAAACAAAATAGTCCCGATAGTCCTCGGTACGTCCTGCGCCTTTCACACCGAGGAAAAATGCGAAAACTCGATCGTAGAGGGGAAAAACGCGATCGATATCGCGTCGCGCCTCGGTACTGCGTATATCCGTGTGTTCGGAAATAATATAACGGGCGACCGCGAAAAATGCTTTGCGACGGTGGTGAAGGGCATCTCCGAGCTTTGCGATTATGCAAAGAATAAGAAGGTAGGCGTGCTTCTTGAGGTGCACGGCGATTTTAATACGGTGGAAGATCTTAAGCCGATAGTCAGATCTCTTGAAAAATATGAAAATTTCGGACTTATATGGGATGTTGCACACACTCACAAGATCTATGGCGATAGCTGGCAGACCTTTTACGGCGAGATGAAGAAATATATCAGACATATGCACATCAAGGATATTTCAGACAGCCAAGGCTGCCTCGTTTTGCCGGGGAAGGGCGATATACCGATACTTCCGATAATAAAACAGCTTAGTAATGACGGATACAGCGGGTATTTCTCGCTTGAATGGGAGAAAAAATGGCACCCCGAGCTGCCCGATATCACAAAAGCGCTCGAATGCTTTTCAAAGCTTATAAAAGAGCTTGGGTGAGGGGGAAATATGTCACAAAAGCTGATAAACGATTTTTATTTTTCCGATCAGCCGCTCGGGAGCTCTCATAACAAGCATAAGCATAACGTATATCAGATGATATATATAGTTGAGGGCAGTATGTCCTGCGAGATAGCGGGAAACAGAATAGACTGCAGTGCTCCTTCTGTCGTTTTTATCGGAAACTATGAGCCTCACATTATTTCAAAAACCTCCGAGCGATACGTCAGATACGTGCTGACGATGGACCCTTATGCCGCAGGTAGCGCGATAAAGCCTGCGCTTCTCGCCTCGGTATTTTCCTTTCACCCGTCGGGATTTGCTTATGCGCTCGACGTTACAGAGATAGATAAGGAGATCAGAGTGCTCGTTGAGGAGCTCTACAGAGAATATACTCTGCCGATGCACAAAAAGCTTCCCGAGGGCGAGGAGCTTATTCTTTCGGCACTTCTTTACCGTATAAGACAGTTTTCACCGTCGCATTTTACGTCGAAAAATTTCGGTTCTGCGGAAATGACTGTAGCTTCGGTACGAATGGAGCTCGAAAACAATTTGGCACAGAAGCTTGATCTTGATATGCTTGCGTCAACGCACCATATAAGCAGATATTATCTTGCGCATATATTTCGGGAGGTCACCGGATACAGCCTTAAAGAATATCTGATGCTTTGCCGTATTTCATACGCCTGCCAACAGCTCGCGGAATGTGACAAAGCGGTCGGAGAGATAGCCGAAGCATCGGGATTTCACGATATGAGCAACTTTTCGCGCTCGTTTAAGGAGATCATAGGTATTTCTCCGTCAGAATTCCGAAAAAGGACGAGGAGATAGTCTGGAAATATAAAAAATCCTTACATATTCTGATATGTAAGGATTTTTTTATAAAGATTGTTTTATGCGGTAATATTCTTACGAGTAACGTCCTATTTTGCTTAACGGAATGTTGACAAGCTCGGGAATGTCTTTGTATATTTCGCTTTCGTGCGCAAAGCTTCCGATCTTTTCATCCCAAAGCAGGGACTCGAGAGAAGAATACTGATAATTGTCGCTTACGCTTGAGTAGGTGTATACCGATCCGACTATGTTATACATATCTCCAAAGGGAGCGATTACAGCATTTTTTCGCACAGATGAATGTGCGGGATTTATCGGAAATTCGGGGTCGTTCGGGTCGGTGCTTGCAGGGTCGGTCTTGAGCCCGGCCAGAGTAGGATACTTGCTTGTCCATATTTCCGATCTGATTGGAGCGGTAGAAAGAACCCTCCAGTGCTTTCCGTTAGGATACTCGGTTGCTTTTCGCGCCCAACCGTTACGAAGGTATCCCTCGCGGTGTCGGTCGTCATATTTGAGCGCCGCAGAGCCGCTCTTAATTATAATATTACGTTCTACCGTATTTTCGCGTCCACCACCAATGTGAAATGCGAATTTCGGAATGTTTATAAGAACGTTGCCGTAAGCCGTCTGACCGGAAAGTCCGTCGTCCCAATAAATTCCGTCCGGTCTGAAAGGCTTTTTTCCTATGTTTTCTATCCGATTGTAGCGGATAACTGTTCCGTGCGCCGCCCAGTCGTGGGAAGGATAACCGAACATCCAAAGGTCGTGAGCGTATTTCCATGAGGCCGCGCGCTTTGCGGTGTCTTCGTCGATTTTGTATATGTCAGAGCGTGGATTTCTCATTTTTATCCACTTGTCGTGAGCAATACCGACACCTGTTTTGGATTCAAGCCCCTCGCCTTCGGAAATTGCACCGCAATGGTTTAAAAATTCATCGTTCGGATAACGTGCTACTGTTTGTCTTGTGTCGTTTATAAAAAGCTCGCACCACATAGGCGACATTATAGCATCATCGTATAAAAAACCTGAATTGTGAGATCCGATCACACACATTTTACCGATAGCGTCGAGGCTTATCCCGAGCTTTGTAAGATCGGTGCAAAGTACTTTGTCCTTGGCGTCTTCGTGTAAGCATTCACGTGCTTTGCCGGAAACATGCTCAAATATATCGGGATCAAGCTTTACTCCGCCGTTAAGGATAACGTTTCCGTCGGCTACGTAGGTAATAGTATATTCGGCGGTACCACTGTCTGACATATCAAATAGCAGAGACGGAACGCTGTAATTTCCTTCTGAAATATGAACGGTCACGGCTTCGGAGAGTCCTTTGGCTATAAGAGCGCGTATTTTTTCTTTTGCATTTTGTATAGAGATAAACGGAGAGTCTTTTGTGCCGGGAGCGTCGGATCGCCCATTTAAAGCGACATATAATTCCATAATGGTTTGTCTCCTTGATTTTAGATGAAATATTATAAAGATCCTGAAAGAATGTTACGTAAAACTAAAGTGCAATCTCGACCGTTCCCTCAAAGGTCTTGTGCACTGTCTTGGCATTAAGCTCTGCCCATTCATTCCAGCGCGCACATTCGGTATTGCAGTAAAGCTCGGAGTGCATAGCTCTGTCACCTGCGATGCAAGTCGGCTCGAGTACGGTCTCCGCGTTTACCTCCTTGTAGAATTCAAGAAGTCCGGTATCGCAGAGTGCGTGATGGGGCATCTGAAGGATGTCGCATCTGAGCTTTCCGCGGTAGAGCCAGGAAACGACCTGGAGATTGCGCGTGTTTGCATCTCCCGTGAATATGATCTTTTTGTTTTTCGCTTGTACGGTGAAGATAAGCGAGCATACGTTGCAGTTTACAAGACCGTTGATTACTTTGCAGTCGTACGTGTGGTAAAGGAAGTTAAATTCCATACCGTCAATAGTTATCTTTTCGTCAAGCTCGGGCTGATGAGCCTTTGCACCGGTCAGAGCGAGAGTTTTCTTCATATTCTCGTTTGCGGCTATATTGGTGTAATTTCCGTTTTTGTCGTAAAATTCGTCAGGGAAATAATAAACTATCTCTTTTATCTCGACGCGCGCAAGGAGCTCGGGATTTCTTGATATAGTATTAAGCACGCCGTCGTGGTCACCGTGAGGGTGTGTGATTATCCACATTTCAACCGTCGGCTTCTCTCCGTCAGCGTTTTTCTCGAGAAGTGCGAGAAAATCCTCGGTATCGTTGGGGCATCCGCCGTCGATAACGATGAGCTTTCCGTTTTCTGTGACGAGAATATATCCCATTCCTGCAGCGTGCCAGCCTACCTTGCCGTTAAACGCGCCGTCATATAGTGATTCTTTTGTGCAGTACTGTATAAGTTTTTCCATAGCTTTTCTCCTTGATAAAGTAGTGTGTCAGAAATAAGTTCAATCAAAGCCGCAAAACGGCAGCTTTTTAATTTTGAACTCATTATACTATAATTTTTCCGCATTCACAATAGTTTTGTGAAGAAAAAATCACAAATTTGCAAAAGTAAAGCACAGCGAATATCCGGCAAATCAACTGAAAATCCAATTATGATTTTGGTGTTTTCTTCATAGAGAACATCAAAAACACCATCATTTCTTTTGGCACCACAATTTACAAAATTAAGTGCCGTAGGTTGATTATCAACCAAGATCAAACTGCTACGGAAATAACGCAAAGCATTTTCTTCTAAAATCGCAATGATAGTCAAGGTCTCTCTTGCGACAAAAAAGAAGACCTTGGTCATCGTTTCCGATGACACAAGGTCTTCAAAATTACTATATTGTTTGCTTTTGCAGTGATTTATCTAATCGGGAAAGGATAAAGAAAATTGCCCCGAAGAGGATAAATCATTTTTGCTGAAACAACTTATTTTATTCCCATTCTATTTTAGGACTTGTTCCTTAAATAGTAAGC
>JAFXJH010000087.1 GCA_017532425.1 Clostridia bacterium
TTATAAAGATATTTATATAAAAGTTTAACTGTAAAAACTGTTTTTTATAGTATATCATATGTTTTTACAATATTCAAGATATAAAATATTAACTTGAAAATATTATTTCGTATCTCACGGCGATAGTATTTTGATCAAATTTATTGACATTGGTTTTATTTTCAGCTATAATAAAGAAAATCATATTTAAGGAGATTTCATATGGGATATTATTACGATATGCATTGCCATACGGCAGAAGGAAGCGCGTGCAGTGACTTTCCTGTCAAAGAAATGGTAAAATTTTATAAAGATCACGGATACGACGGATTCACACTTGCCGACCACTTCAGCGGCAACTCAACGTTCCCCGGTGATATGCCCTGGAAAGAGCGCGTCGACGCATTTTACGGCATATACGAGACCGCTTGCGAGGAAGCCTACAAGTTAGGCGGAATTCAGGTCTTTTTCGGAATGGAGTACACACTTCGCAAACGCGCAGACGATATGAGATACGCTCTCGGCAACGATTTCGTTATCGTAAACCTCACAAAAGAATGGATACTTGAAAACGAAGACGCTTTTTCGCTCGATTTTAACAAAAATTTCGACACGATCCGCGCAGCAGGAGGATTTATCATTCACGCGCATCCCTTCCTTGAGGCACCGTGGGTAAGATCGATACAGCTGCTTCCGAGAAAGGTGGACGCTATCGAAATAATCAACGGAGGACTTGACGATATCACAAACGACAGCGCAAAATGGTATGCTGACAGATACGCTCTTCCCTACTGTGCGGGCACAGACATACATCACAGCACTCATCCCGTCCTCTGCGGAATAGAGACCGAGGAAAAATGCAGCGGCATTGTCGACGTTATAAACGCAATAAAAGATCGCAAAGCAAAGGTCTTTAAGCGCCCCGCGTCTGAAATGCTCATAAAATAACGAAAAAAGGTCATAAGCAGATCTGACTTTGCTTATGGCCTTTATTTTTTAATAATACTTTATACTGTCGCCGTATGTATCTCTTACTATCCTTCTTGCCTTTTCAAGAGTGATCGTATTGTCAAGATAAATAAACTGCGAGATAAGATTTCCCGTTGCCGTACATTCAACAGGACCTGCTATCACCTTTTTACCCGTATACTGACTTGTCAGACGGTTGAGATATTCGTCCTTGCATCCGCCACCCACGATGTTTATCGCGTTAACCGTCTTTCCCGAGATATTCTCTATTTCCTTGACTGTTTTATCGTATATTGCGGCAAGCGAATGATACACGCTTGAAAGAAGGTCTCCGAGAGGAAGATCGGGCTTTCCGAGATAATTTCTTACGGCATCGATCATACTTTCGGGCGCGAGGAATACCTCGTCTGTAGGGTCGATCTTTTCGGTGAAATCGCTTTCCATAGCCATATACATCATTTCGTCGTAAGTATATTTCTTACCGAGATTCTTGCGTATGCTTTGGAAAAGCCACATACCCATTATGTTCTTGAGGAAGCGGTATCTGTAATCTATTCCGCCCTCATTTGTAAGATTTGCTTCCATAGCCTCAGGAGTCGTAACGGGATAGAGATTTTCAGTACCTACAAGACTCCAGGTTCCCGACGAGATAAAAAGGTTATTATCGTCAAGCGGGCAAGCCGCAACTGCAGCGGCAGTATCGTGCGACGGGCAGAATACGACCTTACAGTCAAAACCGACCTTTTCTTTTATTTCATCTGTGAAGCTGCCTACAAGTGTAGACGGCAAGGATATTTCTGTAAACAGCGATTTTTTAAGTCCGAGAGCATCAATGATCTCGCTGTCCCAGACCTTTTCTTTTGCGTTTAAAAGATTAGTCGTGCTCGAATTGGTATATTCGTGCTTTATTACACCCGTAAGCTTAAATGAAAGATACTCGGGCATAAGAAGGAAATTTTCAGCCTTATCAAGCTTCCCCGATTTTTTATCGCAGTAGAGCTGATATATTGTATTAAAGCTCTGCTTTTGTATACCTGTTTTAGCATAAAGCTCATTTTGAGGTATTATTTTAAAGACCTCCTCGGGCACTCCCGAGGTTCTGCTGTCGCGATAAGAAACACAAGGGAGTATTTCCTTATTGTCCTTATCAAGCAAAACGTAGTCCACGCCCCACGTATCAATAGCGAGCGTTTCGGGGATCTTGCCGATCTCCTTACAACGCGCTATACCTGCAGTAACGTTCTCAAGAAGGGATTCTATATCCCATATCAAAGTGCCGTCAACGTCCTTGATTGAATTTTCAAAGCGGTATATTTCTTCGCAAACGAGCCTTCCGTCCTTTATCTCTCCGAGAAGATGGCGTCCGCTCGACGCGCCTATATCTATTGCTAAACAGTATGACATAAATTCCTCCAGATCAGCGATTTTGTGTTGATAATATTATAGCACAAAAGTTTTTATTGTCAATGTTTGTTTTCAATATGTTAATTTACTATATCTTCCCTTTTAGTTTCCTTCACTTCATGGTAATCAATTTTCCATTCGTCAGCTTCCTTGTACGTACGCATAGTCACTTGATAAAATTTACCAGAATCCACTTCGACATAAAAGCTTACCAAAAGACCTATTACCGTATCTCCATCCTTTTGCTTTTGGATTTTTTTGTTTTCGTGTTCGATAAAGTTTATCGGAGTACCGTAATCTTCCTTAAACTGAGTGTCGTTTTCTATATGCTCTATGCAGTCTTCCATAAATCCACGGTAATCAGATCTGTCCATTCTTTTATTTATGTGGTAAAATCCTGTCACCCATAGTACAACAATTATTATTATCGCGCCAATACCTATAACATAATTTTTATAATTTACAGATTTTTTCATAAGTCACAGTTCCTCCGTTTTTGTCAGATAATAGTTTATAGTATTTAAAATCATTATTTAACACATACTCCATCTATTGAAACAACAGGAAAAACTCCTTCTTTTGAAGTGCCTTCTAATTCTACACAGAAATCTTCGATATTTCTATATTCAGTATCAGCGATATAATACACTTTGTCGAAAAATGCACCTGTTCTTCGATTGCAATCAGAAGACGCTCCTATTTTTACAATTTTGTTTTCCAAAAAAATTTCAATCTCAATAATATCATTTTGTGTAACCATAGATATTATTTTATCTATCGAGTACGCTTTGTGTTTTAACTTTTTACTGTATTTTTTCTTTTCAAGATCCAGATTATCGGATACTATAATAAGTTCAGAACCTGATATGCCTATACAAAAAATTGCACCCATGCAAAGCGGAATAAAGATAAAGGAGAGCACCGTACTTACCGTTTTGTCAGTAACCCCAAATATTTGATCGCGGAACAAGGCGACCGGAATAATTATTACTGAAATAATTAATTTTATAGTCGGATATTTATACGATTTCAAATTTAGTTGAGGTTCGAAAAGACTTTCGATAGCTAAAAACACTTTTCCTATTGCCGAAAAAAGTTTCTTCATTACATAAATCACTCCCATCCTTTCATTTTCCACTTCCTTTATACCATATTTTTTCCACGCTGTCAATGGTATAGTAGTCATATTTACAGAAGCGCCGTTTCCGTATCTCATTGTCGCAAGCTTTCCGTTATGTGCGTTGTGAGTATAACTTACAATCAAAAAATAAATAAAAATTTTATCCTCGCCACTTTTAGTGACGAGGATAGGTAATTTCAACTTATTAATTCAACTGTATGATAATAGAAAGTCTCTTCTCCACCATACGGGAATTTGTAGCCGATCCACACCAAATATGTATCTCCGGATTTGACCTTCACATAGCATGGAATACGGCACTCATATTGTTCTATAGCGATAACCTCCATATCTTCATATTCGGTTATCGAAATTGGCTTACCATATTGATTTTCAAAATCACTGTCTGTATAAATATAATCCGAAGCTATATCAAGAAAATATTTATAATCAGATTGTTTTAGATATTTCGATATTGAAAAATATCCTACACACCAAATTGCTACTATTAATAGAACTGCAAGCACTATAGCTATAATAAGTGTTATGTGTTTTTTCTTCATTTTAATTACTAAAAAACCTTTCAATAAATTCTGTTATATTAATTCCTGCATTATAGTGTCCACCAATAATAAAATGTTGGCTTTTACAAACGCCGAACACATTTACTGCATTCGGCGTTTGATATTTTTAATTACTTCTTGAACATAGGTCCATAGGTTGCGCAAGCGCGGTAATCCTGACCCTCTTTATCCATACCGAATGCGTTCCATGCGGCAGGACGGAAGATCTTTTCTTCGGGAACGTTATGCATACAAACGGGTATTCTGAGCATTGAGCAAAGTGTGATAAGGTCTGCTCCGATATGTCCGTAAGATATAGCACCGTGGTTTGCTCCCCAGTTATTCATTACGTCATACGCCGTCTTGAATGAGCCCTCTCCGGTAACACGCGGCGCAAACCAGGTACACGGCCACGTATAGTCTGTACGCTTCCAAAGCTTATCCGTAACCTCATCGGGAAGCTCTACCGTCCATCCTTCTGCTATCTGAAGAACGGGTCCAAGTCCCTTAATAAGATTGAGTCTTATCATTGTAACCGGCATTTCTGCTTTTGTTACAAAGCGCGAGGAATATCCGCCGCCGCGGAAATATCCGAGATCGGCATAGTTCCACGTAGAATTTGCCATTATTGCCTTCTGATCTTCCTCGGTAACGTTATACCATTCCTTCATAACGGCTTCGCCGTTTTCGTCCTTTGCCGCTCCGTTTGCGTCAAGGCAGCAAGCGCCCGAGTTGATAAGGTGGATAAATCCGTCTGCTTTCTTTGCCTTACCCTCGATATCATATCCGGTAACGCGCTTTACCGAATCGCCGCTCCAATAGGTGCGCACGTCGGCAAACATCTGCGCTCTGTTTGTAAGAAGCTTCATAAAGAGCATTCCTATACCGTTAAGAACATCGTTCTCTGTCGCGAGAATATAAGGCTCACGCGCGCCGTTCCAGTCGAACGAGGTATTGAGCATAGCCTCGGGGAAATCGCAGTTGGGATAGAAATCCGTCCACTGACGCTGTCCCTGGAAGCCTGCCGCGATCGCGTTATGACCGACCTTTTCCTCTTCGCGTCCTTCGGGAAGATTATCGTTTCCGTTCATAAGATCCTTGATGATCACCATCATCTTTACAACGAATTCCCAGTCCGCATCCTTCTCTTCTCTTGTTTTCTGAAGCTCATCGGGGTTTTTATCAAATCCCTCGATACAGTATTTTTTAGTCCACTCAAGTGCCTTTTCATATTCAGCCTGATCGTAAATGCCTTCTGTCATACGGCGAATGATCTCGACCTCATCGACAGATTCAACTCTCATTCCGAGATAGTCTTCTATAAAGTCGGTGTTTATTATCGATCCGCCGATACCCATACAGATAGAGCCTATCTGCAGATAGGATTTACCTCTCATTGTAGCGGCTGCAACAGCGGCACGTCCGAAGCGGAGAAGCTTTTCCTTTACGTCTGCGGGGATCTCCGTATCGTCACAGTCGAGAACGTCGTGCCCGTAGATTCCGAACGCGGGAAGTCCCTTCTGTGCGTGTGTTGCAAGAACCGAAGCAAGATAAACCGCGCCCGGGCGCTCTGTTCCGTTGAATCCCCATACAGCCTTTATCGTGCTTGGATCCATATCCATAGTTTCCGCGCCGTAGCACCAGCAAGGAGTAACCGTGAGAGTAATATCAACGCCTTCCTTGCGGAATTTATCCGCGCAAGCCGCCGCCTCACCGACTCTGCCGATAGTCGTATCGGCAATTACGACCTTTACTTTCTCACCGTTTGAATATCTCAAATTATCTGTGAAAAGCTTTGCCGCGCTTTTCGCCATATTCATAGTCTGTTCCTCGAGTGATTCTCTCACCTTAAGAGCTCCGCGTCTTCCGTCTATCGTAGGACGGATGCCGATAACCGGATAATTTCCTATAAGTCTGTTCGCTGCCATAAAGCACCTCCGTGTTTTTACAGTTAAATTATATTTAATTTATTTTATTATACTATACACAAATCGATTCGTCAAGTAGAAAGTACCCTACAGAAACAAAAAAGACTTATTCTCTCACAAAAATATAATAGTCGGTATCAAATCCGCCCCAGCGGTAATCACCGCTCTTCCATTCTATTATGAGATATTCTACTCCGCGCACTTTTCTGATCTCATAGGCGCACGCGCTTTTATTCCACTTACGGAGAACAAATCCCTTTGTCCATTCCTGAACGTCCTTTCCCGAAATGATCTCTTCTCCGTATTTACTGACGATCTCACCGTTTGGTCTGAATTCAACGTGAGAAAAATAATTTGCATCCGTTTGACAGTTTTCGGGGTCAAAGCCTTCTTTATCAAGGCAAAATCCAAACACCTTCCACTTACCAATAATACGCTCATCGTCAACAAACGGCATATCGATATTATCTTTTCTCGCTATACCTTCGGCTGTATACGCTTTATTATCTATCTGCCGCAAAACGAGAGTCGTAGGCTGTCCGCCGTGACGGTATTCATATGATTTCAGATCAATGAACATATATATCTTACCGTCATAGACTTCAACAGCATAATCGTTCACGCACGAGCCGTCGCCCGTATCTATGAGAAGCTTTCCACGTGTCCAGCCGTAGCACCAATAGCGCTCACCGTCCGGCAAAAAGTATATCTGCCTTCCCGTAGCGCCATAGACGTAGTTCTTTTTGAATTCTTCGCTAAAGAAATCGCTTTTTACCGGGAATTCACCGACTATTTCCCATTTTCCGACAACTTTTTCATCGTTTTCAAACGGAAGGTCGATATTTTCATTGAGCCATATTTCATCATCGGAAAGCCTAACGACCTCACAGCCTATTTCGCAAAGAAGAGAATTCATTTCTCCGTATGCTGCGTAAGAAGAAACTCTCTGATATCCGTTTTCCGCAAGATTTTTTTCTATTATCTCGCGAACGCGGTTTTGATCGTTTGGATCGATCTTTCCGCTTCTTACATAAATGCGGTTTTCCCTTTCAATAAATCTTATGTCAATTTTACTTTTTTGATCTCTCAGCATCATTTTTCTTACCTCCTCCAGATTTACAAGGATCTCGTTTATCTCTCTTTTCTTCTTTTCAAACAAGTCAAGGATATCCGCATCACTATGCATATTCTTAAGTATATCTTTTATTTCCGAAAGGGTAAATCCTGCCCTTTTGAGCGCAGTTATCCTTAGAAAAATCGAAATCTGCTCGCTCGAATAATATCTGTATCCTGTGAAACGGTCGATATAATCGGGCACAAGAAGTCCTTCCTTGTCGTAGTGACGAAGCACGGATATTTTTGTATTACATATTCTTGCAAACTTGCCTATCTGCATACAAACACCTCTTTTATGTCGAAAATTATTTGAAAAGTACCTTTCAAATAGGATTATAAACCTGAAGTATGGTTGAGAGTCAATAGCTTTTTGAAAAAATTTTTGATTTTAAAAGAAAACATCAGTCTGAGCAAAACGCCGAGGAGCTCAAAAGCTGAGGTCCTCGGCATTTTTATTTCATATTTTTATGCAATGTCAAAGCAAACGGAAATAATGCTGTATGCGGGAAGCTCTGTGGGAAGCTCAACTTCAACGTCGTTAAGATCGTTTGCTGTCATTATGCACTTTGTTATCTTACCCTGTGCAGAGATATCAAAAGGAATAGCTTCTGCTGTCGGGTTGGTAATAACGATGCATCCCTTATTTCCGTCTGCCGCTGCTACTGCGATAACTTCTTCGTCATCGCACTCGAGAGCGGTCTGATTCTTGAGCTCATAAATTCTGTTATATGCTGTGAGCGCATAGTATGCAGGATAGGGCTGAGCTGTTTCGAAATTGAAGAGGCCGCCGTAGATACTCGGTCCGAAGCGTCCGTCGTAGAACATTGCGTTATCGAGCGGAGAATTCTGGAATATAAGCATAGTAGCTTCTGTAACAGCCGCGTGCTCATACGTTCCTCTGAGCTTACCTCTGCAGTTCCATTCGTTACAAGATGTTTCTGTTTCGGTGAATCCTTCTTCGTCAAGACGTTTCTTTGCGTACTCTGCGTATATTCTGTTATTCTTATAGTCGGGGTCGTAAGTGTGCCACGAGAAGAAGTCGAGAGGTGCGTTTTCCTTCTTTACGTATGCGAGGAACTCATCTGCATACATCATATAATAGGATGTTGTAGCGTTTGTCATACCGAAGGAGCCGTCAGAACCTGTGAGATTATAGAATCCGCAGCTTCCGTATCCGCCCACCTTGATATTCGGGAACTTGGACTTGAGATGCTTTGCAGCTACGCAGTAGAACTCGTAATACGTTTCCTTAGCGCCCTTCCACATCGGGTTTCTATCGGGATTGGAGGAGTTATCCGGCTCGTTCCAGATCTCCCAATATTCGATATCATAGTTAAATCCGTCTGCCCAGCCTTCTGTATAGTGGCGAATGATATGCTCGCATACTACTGCCCACTTCTGATAGTCTGCCGGCGGATAAATGCGGTATTTTATCGGGTTAAAGTTTTCAATAGTAACACCAAGTCTGAAGAAGGGCTCAACGCCGTTTTTCATAAGAGCGTTAATGAGCATATCGGTGAAACGGAAGTTATACGAAGCGGGATCGTATGGGTCAGCGTCGAAATCACCGAAAATATTCGGAACGTCTACCCAGCGCATTCCGCCGTATCCGCCGCCAACGTCGTGCAAACGGGAATAAGGAACGCCTGCCTTCTTAAGATACTCGACCATCGAAAAATCAGTGCAACGGAAAGGAGGCTGTCCTACGCCGTGCATTGCTTTTACTTTTCCGATCTTCTGATTAAAATCAACTTTGATATTTGCCATGATCATTATCCTCCGATATATGATATATTTTATGATTTTATTTCAAATCAAAGTAAGTCAAATACTTTTCGTCTTGATTATATTATAACAAACTTGATTTGTCAATAAAAAACAAAAAATAATATTTAAATTTTTAAACTGTATTGAAATCGATCTTTTCGGATGCTATAATGTACCCAGCAATCCTACAA
>JAFXJH010000088.1 GCA_017532425.1 Clostridia bacterium
GAGTATCAAGGCTGAAGAGGACAAAAAGCCGAAAATCACAAAGGATTTCATTCTGTTCACGCTGCATAAGTTCCGGAATCTTGATCTGAGATTCGAGAAAAATAAAGAACGGCTGATTGACGGACTCGTAAAAGCTATCTTCGTTTATGACGGTTATATCAAGGTGTTCCTCACCTTTGATGATAAGCCAATCGATATACCTACAACTGAAGAAATTGAAAATATGGCAAATAGTTCGGATGTTGCATCGTCCGCTTCATAAACAAGAAAGCATCTGCAACAGCAGATGCTTTTTTGTTTTATATTTCTAAATGGTATCGAACCCCGCAAATCGAAGATTTGCCATAGCGTGCGCGTGGGTATACGTACGGTAGCACTTCCCTTCGGCGCACGCGCTTGGTTCTGATTCCCGTACGGGTCATAAACAAAAAAGCATCTGCAGCAGCAGATGCTTTTTTGTTTTATATTTCTAAATGGTATCGAACCCCGCAAATCGAAGATTTGTCACAGCGTGCGCGTGGGTGTACGTACGGTAGCACTTCCCTTCGGCGGCTTTTAGTGTTTTTTATTTCAGTTCATCCATAAGCTTGTCAAATTTTTCTGCTTGGCGATAATACATTTTATACCAATCACTTTCGCCGTTTCTGATAAACTTATTACCGATGTGGTAAATACAAATTTCTCTGCCGTCTTCGTAAACAAGTGTAATAAACCACGCCGCACCGTTTGATTTTTCAGGATCTTCTTCAAAATCGGAAATCAGCGACAGATCGGATAAATAATCGATAATTTTCTTGGCGGAGTCGCCTGTGAAGGTGTATTCCTCTTCTTCAAGTGATAGTCTGACTCTGATTTCTGTTATCTCACCTTCGGGAATTAAAACACTTCCGTCAACGTGCAACGAGAAAACATAGATGCAAACAACACAAACGCAAATCAGCATAGCTATCAGTAAAACAGATACGATGCGCTTCTTCATATTATAACTACTCCTTTCCATCTGTGATCGTGTTTTTATTGCGGTATGAGGGCTTTTATCTTGTCAAGCATTTCGATAACGCTGTCGTCGGTTGCACCGTACTGAGGTGCTAAAGCTTTATATAATTCGCTTTGTGCATCTGTTTCGGGATCTTCAGCACAGAATCCTACCATTTCAATATGAAAATCTTCGACAACAATAGCAATATAATAGCTTACCCGTTTGTCGTTAGGTTTGATTCCATAAATTATTTCATTACCACCTATATTAAAGCGATAATATCCCTGCTTTTCTATATTTTCTATTTCGGTTAGACTTTGATATATAGGTTCATTATGAAAATCGTCTTCGATTACTCCACTATATCTTACAGTTGTTTTCGGGGATTTTGAATGTATAAAATATAGCAAAAGACCGGAATCGTGCAAAAACTGATATGAACTTTCGTATGAATGAGTGCGTTTTCCATGAAGTACAATACTTTTCCACTCATCGGCGGGTATTATAGAACTAAAATCTATATAGTTTTCCGGAGAAATTGTGAGGTCATTGTCCTTGTCTTGGCTTGATCCATCATAAATGTATGCTTCAAATTCATCGAGTGTAGAAAAACTTTTTTGAGCATAAGGAGAAATGTTATCTTTCGGATTTTCTGCCGCACCATTATTTGCCCCCGGATTCTCGGGCATCTCAACATCCTCACGCCCAAACATCATCGCCCCGCCGACCGAAAGGGAGACGACAAGTGCGAGGCACGCCGCGATTGTTACGAGCCCTTTCCAAATTTTATTTTTCTTCTTTGCGGTATAGCTTACCGCCTCATCGACATAACTTTCTCCTACGTTTCCGAGCGCATTTGAAAATTTACTTGCGTTCATAACAAAACCTCTCTTTCTGACAGATATTTCCGCAGTTCTTTACGGATCCTTGTAAGCCTTACAGACACGTTCTTTTCCGAGAGTCCCACTCGGTCTGCGATATCGGAATACGAATCGGAAAACCAATATCTGCGCATAAATATCACGCGATTTTCCTTCGAAAGCGTATCGAGGAATGATTCTATTATTCCTGTCAGCTCATTTTCCGTGACCTTATCTTCAACCGCAGCCGATGATGCAAGGCAGTCATCAAGCTCTTCAAGTGCAACGTCGTAATGGCTGTTTCTTTTAGCTGCCGTGTTTTTTTCGTATCGTTTAAGCGAAATATTTCTTACTATCTTACACACAAATGCAAGCATGGGATTTGGTCTTGCGGGCGGAATAGCATTCCAAGTGCCAAGATATGCGTCGTTCACACATTCCTCCGCATCCTGCGCATTTCCCACGATATTATAAGACAGAGAGTAACAAACTCGCCCGTATTTTATATTAAGCGCCTTCACAGCCTCCTCCGAACGTTCAAAAAACAGTTCGATAATTCTTTCGTCATCCATACGGCATACCTCCTTTCACCTATTAACTACGGTTTCACCGTTAAAAACTACGTAAAAGAGAATTTTTTTATATTATAGCATATTTTTGCCAAAATGTATGAACAAAAAAGACCATCGCTTCAAAAATCGAAGCGATGGTGCATTTTTTATTCCGGTACAGCTACGCCGCCGTCTACAACTATTCCTTTATACATCGATACCGCGCCTCTTACCGAATTATCTTCACCCAAAACTATCTCGCTTTGGAATTTAACTGCTACGGTATCTCCGACCTTCACGCCCATAAATTCAACGTAGCGTCTGATGATCATATCCTCGGTCAGTACCTTGAATACTATTCCATCATCCTTCTTTCTACAGAGCACGCTATCGTCGATCAGGACATATCCGTCGCCTATCTCGGTAACTGTTCCCGCGATAGTATATTCATACTGCGTGCTTGCGGCTTTATTTGAGTTATCCTTTGCATAGCTGATTATCTTATCAGATGCCTCCTTGCCTATATAATAGACGTGACTGTAATCAAATACGTTGGTTGAAACATATCCGTCCTCTGTAACGTAAAAAACTCTTTTATATACGCCGAGCGCCTCTGAGGTTGCCGTAAAGCTCAAATAATTTTTATTCCCGCGATCCCACGCGTCTGTTTCAACGCAAATCTCTGCGTTTTTACATTCTAAAAGTATTTTCCAGATATAGTCATCCTCATTTATCCGATAATATCCCTTTTCGCTGTAGCCCTCGTTTACCGAGAATTCATTGAGCGCAAGGGTCTCGCAGAGGTTATACTCGTCAATAAGCTCGCCGAGCGTTTCCGGGCATTTTATCTTATCGACAAAATAAACGTAATAATCGCTGTCTCTGCCGACCGCTATAAGCCGATTTTCGGACACGCCCCTTATCTTTCTTACGCTGAAGGTTTCGGTATAGGTCTTATCGCTATAGAAGTCAAAGCCCTCCGCAGTACATTCTCCGATAACAGAGTCAAGCAGAGAGATATCTATACCTCTTCCCCGCGAGGTATATTTCATACCGTTATACTCTACCGTATCGAATTTTTCATATACCAGCTTATATTCCCAGGGAAATTCGATATTACTTTCGCTTCCGCTTACCGTACTCTTATAGTCGCGCTCTATTCCGCCTATCACTACCGTAATTCCTCCGTCAAGCATCGGAATAATAATAGCAGCTGCAACGATAACCGCTACAAGGCAAGCCGCAATCGAGCCTATTTGTAAAAATCTTCTTTTTTTCCTTATTTTCCCGTATTCTATCGCGCCGCTGACAAGCTCTCCGTCAATATTGCCGACAGCCTCTGCAATTCTCGGTGTTTTCATATTTATGACCATTCCCTTCTTTAAATTTTGAAGTTTTGTACGTTTTCAGATTTCAATGCCCTCATTTATCAGGTACTCCCTTAATCTGTTTCGTGTGTGATAAAGCATATTTTTGACCTTACTTTCGGTAAAACCGTAG
Source organism: Clostridia bacterium (assembly GCA_017532425.1). Lineage (GTDB taxonomy): Bacteria > Bacillota > Clostridia > Oscillospirales > CAG-272 > SIG672. Next base: position 3,891 of record JAFXJH010000088.1, read on the forward strand.
CGTTTTGCTATCTCTGCTATCGAATCAAAGAAATAGTATTTACGTATAAAAGCGTTTCGTGCGTCGGCTTTTTCATTTCGCAGGAAATCGCTTATCATTTTTCCTATATCTTCGTTATTCACTTTAGCGTCGATACTATCATCGGGCAGTATTTCCGAGAGCTCATCGAGAGAAAGAAGTACCGTCTGCGACCTTTTTTGCCTTGAATAGGTCTCTATCCTTTTCAGCGACAGATTTCTTGTGATCCTACAAACAAAAGCCATAAAATTACTTGGTCTTGTCGGCGGAACGGAGTTCCATATTCCGACGTAGGTATCGTTCACGCATTCCTGCGAATCCTCGTTATTTGCGAGGATATTATAAGCAATACTGTAGCAGAGCTTTCCGTATTTTACATCTGTTTCTCTTATTGCCTCTTCATCGCGTGCAAAATATAGTTCTATGATACCGAGATCATCCATACTCTTCACCTCCACGTTTTACTTAAAAGCGCTTTCACCACATAAGTACGTTTTTTCGGGCGTCGGTCTCAAAATACTTAAGATTTTTTATATTATAACACAAAAATATTAATTATTCTACAAAAATTACCGCCGAAACAAGCCAAACTGCTGATATCGGCGGCATAATACTCATTTACTGTTCTCTATTTCTTTCATTATTTCCGCATCCTGCTCCTCGTGATAGCGTCTTGCCTCTTCGTCCGAAGCCTTTACTCTCTCGCTCATATTCTCACTATAGATATCAGAGTACAGAAATTCGATAACCTCTACTCTGCTCTCCTTTTCAGAGCTGTCATCTGCTCTCGGATGCTCGAGGACACAGCTTATCACGTAAAATCCCACTCCCGCGTCATCGAAAATACTCTTTATATCAAGAAGTATCTCGGACATCCGCTCGACCGACACGATACTGTCTTCAACATAAACGGTAAGCTCTCCCGCCCTCGATCCTATCTCCCTTACGTCGTAAAAGGCGTCAAGAGTAAGGTCCTCTGTTATTATCGCGTAGCTCGGAGTATCTTCCTGTGTGCTGTATTTACGCGAAACAAACGCGATATCGCCATAGCTTATATCCGCACTATACGGAAATGATTTACTTTCAAACACGTCTTCAACCGCGCTTCTGTAGTCTCTGCTTATTCTGGCTGCAGTATTTCCGCCCGAAAGAACCTGATCCTTATAAAAATCATCGCACAGCTTTCCCCACATACTAATGACAAGTACAAAATGACTGTCCGTGCTGCTCGGAGACGTGACGAAGGCTCTGTAGTATCCGTCCTTGAAGTTGAAGGACACTTCCTCGATTTCAAAATCCTTATCGCCGTAATTTTCCTCAAGATACTTTTCAGCGGTATTTCTTACTATCATCTTGGATATCGGATTTCCGACAAGCGAGTTTGCAAATACGCACACGCCTATGATCAGCGCAAGTGCTGCTGCAAACGCAAGTATTTTAATTACTCTTTTTTTCATCATTTATTTTCCTTTCTGAAAGCGAAATGCAGAAGAAATGCGATCAAAATTCCGACAAATACAAATATGCTGTATATAAGCGTCCACAAAAATGCCGAATAAAGTTCAATATCCGTAAGCCTGAACAGACAGACAAGCATATCGATAATAAGCAGCAGAAGAGGAACCTTATATACCGCTTTCCATCTGAACACGTAATATCCGAAAATGCCTACCACGGGCATTATGAGGCTATTATACATCAGATTTTCACCGCCCGTCCAGCCAAATCCGAGAAAAATGAAGAAAATTATGAGGAAGTACGAAAGCGTATAAAGCTGTCTGTTTATTTTTTTCATTATTTTTTTCAGCGGCCTTGCTTCATCAATATTCTCATCGGACCTTTTTTTTATAACCGTCAGGTCTTCCTCTGCTATCAAGCACGCAAGCTCTGCCTTACATTCGGGGCATTTTTCCAAATGAGATTTCACGTACTGTTCGGTTTCTGAATTTACCATATTCTCAACGTAAAGAGGCAACAGATCTCTGACCACACTACATTCGGTTTTCATTATTTATTTCCTCCAATCTTTCCTTGATCATTTTTCGTGCTCTGTGATAGGTGACGCACGCCCAATTCTCGGTCTTGCCGAATATCTGCGCGATCTGCTTAAAGCTGAGATCGGCATACACTCGCCACATAAAAACCTCTTTATAAGGCTCGTTTATATCGTGCAATATCTTTTCTATACGCTTTATCTCGTCGCGTCTTACGTACTCTTCTGCCACACCCAAAGACTCTTCGGGCAGCTCGTACTGCTGATCATCATCAACGTATTCTGTCCGGGTGTTTTTCTTTACGTATGAATAATAGCAGTTTTTCGCTATCTGACAGAGCCAAACGCGCACGTCACAGTCTCCGCGGAAGCGCTCTATCGACTTCATCGCTTTGAAAAAGGTATCACTCGTTATTTCTTCCGCTATATGCTCGTCTCCCGAAAGCCGCAGAATATACAGATAAACGTCACTGAAATAGCTTTTATATATGCTCTCAAAATCGGTCACTCTATCACCTCCTCACTTATAAGACTCCGGAAAAAGGAAAATCTTACAGAATTTTTTATAATTTTTTCAACGTGCAAAAATGCCCTCGCTTTATTTTAAGCAAGGGCATTTTGTTTTATTTTTTCTTAAGGCTGAGAATCTTTACGATAGCCGGGCTGAGAATGATATTTGCGAGAAGCTCGAATACGAAGTTCAGACCTACGAAGGCTACTATCAGATATGCGAAAACGGTAGTTCCCTCTGCCGAAGCGCCTGCCTTGACCGTATCAACGAAGAAGATCATACTTCCGAGCAGGAAGATTCCCGTATTTACCACAGGGCAAACTATCGCGCTCACTATAACTGCGAGATATTTATTATATTTCTCGAGCAGCTTATATGCAAGGCCTGCCAGAAGTCCCGAGAGTATCCCCTTGACCATAACGGTTATTACCGTTCCGGGAATGCTGAGTCCGAACCAGAATACCGCGTCTGCCGTTGTGAAGAATATCGCACCCGCAACGCCGCCGAGCCACGCGCCCGCAAAGGGTCCGCAAAGTGCCGCGCCTATTACGACGGGTATAAGTGTGAGCGAAATGGATGCAAGTCCGCCGATCTTAATAAATCCGCCGAAGTATGCGAGAACTGCCACCATCGCCGTGAGCAATGCCATAAGTACCAGCTTTTCGACTTGCTCTCTGTTTTTGTTTGTTGTTTTCATAAATTCCTCCTTGCTGTCGTCCGCACTCTGCGGTACAACGCATATAAATTTATATTATCTCCCGAAGGAGCAATATACAACAGATCAAATATTTAATTATTTTTCTTATACAGAATATTCAGTCCCTTGAGGACCAGATTTTCATCGAGCGTTATTTTATGCTTACAGTATTTTATTATTATAGGTGCAGAACCGCCCGTTGCGTACACGTTAAGCTCTTCCCCGACCTCTTCGTTTATCCGTTCTATCATACCGTCTACCATACTTGCGTTTCCGAAGATAACGCCCGATTTCATACAGTCTGCGGTATTTTTTGCAACGACCGACGCGGGTGCCTCAAGGCTTACCTGCGGAAGCTGTGCCGTACCCTCTGCGAGTGCTTTGAGTCCCATATTCACGCCCGGAATTATCGACACGCCCGTAAAGGCTCCCTTTGCGCTTAGTACCATCATTTTCGTTGCCGTACCCATATCGACTATGAGTGCGGGGCTTCCGTAAATATGATGCGTCGCAACGCACGCGCATATAAGGTCTGTACCTACCGACGACGGTGTATCGCAGTGGATATTTATCCCCGTCTTTATACCCGGTCCTACAATTAAAGGCTCGACACCGTAAATAAATTTTACCGCCTTTTTCATAACGGTATTGAGAGGCGGCACTACCGAAGAAATGATCGCGCCCTTGACCTCTGCTTTATCAACGTTATGTATTGCGAGAGTACTAAGTATCTTACTTGCGTATTCGTCTTCTGTTTTCGAAGCGTTTGTGGCGATGCGGGCAACAAACACAAGCTTATCGTCACGAAATCCGCCGAAGGTTATATTTGTATTACCTATATCTATAGTAAGGATCATATTCTCACCGCCTTTACAGATAGTTGCAAGCATTACGGATCTTCTGCCGTTATTATATATTATATCTTTTTTAGGTAAAAAATCAAGTATTTACAGACAAATTCGGCAATGATATGAATATATCCTCCCGATTTTTGCGATTAATGTCATATATACACAAAAATCACAGAAGCACAAAATGCTTTTTACGGTTTTCGATAATCCCCTCGTTTCTCAGCTTACTTATCTCTGCAGACAGACCGCTTCTGTCCACCTCAAGATAATCTGCAAGCTCCTGTCTGTCAAACGGGATATCAAAGCTGTTACTCCTTGCAAGCTTTGCCTGAAGCGCAAGATATGACATCAGCTTCTCTCTTGTCGAGCGTTTTGACGTTATCTCTATCTTTTGATGGAACATTATAGTTTTTGATGCAAGATCTCTCATAAGATTAAAGATAAGCTGCTGATGAAATCCGCAGTTATTCGAGCAGGTATGCAAAATATGGCTGCAGTCTATCAGCATTATTTCGCTTGGCTCGTTTGCGATCACAGTTACGGGAATAGAGCCTATCTCCGAGCACGCAAACGCCTCCGCAAAGACCTCCGACGGCGCAATACTGCTCAGAATGCTTCTGTTTCCGTAATAATCGACCCGAAGTATCTGTGCAGAGCCCGAAAGGACTATTCCTATATATTTTGCGGGCGTACCCTCCGCGAAAATAGTATATTTCTTATCGAAAAGCTCGACCTTTGCGCCGAGACATCCGAGCATTCTTAAAAGATCGTCGTCCTCTATATTAAAAAATAGCGGACATTTTTTTAAAATTTCCAAATATTTTTTCAAATTTTTCTCCTTTTGTTGAAAATTCAACATACTTTCTTATATTATTGTACTATAATATCCTCAGAAAATCAAGGAGTAAGCGATAAAAAAATCAAGGCGCTCCGTACAAAATCTAATCTACCCAAAGCAAAGAAAAACACGAAAGGCGTGAACAACAATGAAAATTGCTTTTTTTGATACAAAACCATATGACAAACCTTCATTTGACAAGTTTGGAAAGGAAAACGGAATAAAGTTCAAATATTTCGAGACCAAGCTCAACGAGGACACCGTAGACCTTGCACACGGCTACGACGGAGTTTGTGTATTCGTAAACGACACGGTAAACGCTGCCGTCATCGACCGTCTTCACGAAATGGGCGTAAAGGTAATTGCTCTTCGCTGTGCGGGATTTAACAACGTTGATATGAAGCACGCATTCGGAAGGATACACGTTGTCAGAGTGCCTGCATACTCCCCGTACGCAGTTGCCGAGCACACTATGGCAATGCTCCTCACATCAATACGCAGGATCCACAAGGCGTACATCCGCACAAGAGACTTCAACTTCAGTCTTGCCGGTATGACAGGCTTCGACCTTCACGGAAAAACGGTCGGTGTAGTCGGCACAGGACGAATAGGACGCGCTTTTATCGACATCTGCCGCGGATTCGGTATGAAAGTACTTGCTTACGACAAATTCAAGGCTCCCGACCTTGAAAACGGCGACACTATAAGATACGTTGAGCTTGACGAGCTCTTTGCAAGCAGTGACATCATTTCCCTTCACTGCCCGCTGACCGAGGAGACCTACCATATGATAGACGATCGCTCTCTTGAAAAATGCAAGCGCGGAGTGGTTATTCTCAACACGTCGCGCGGTGCACTCGTAGATGCCGAGGCTCTTCTTTCGGGAATAAAATCAAGAAAGGTCGGTGCGGCTTGTCTTGACGTTTACGAGGAAGAATCGGACTTCTTCTTTGAGGATTTCTCGGGTCATATTCTTGAGGACGACATCCTTGCAAGACTCATCTCTATGCCAAACGTTATAGTAACGTCGCATCAGGCATTCCTTACAGAGGAGGCTCTCTCTAACATTGCGGAAACGACCGTAAATAATCTCATAGACCTTTTTGAAAAAAATCAATGCCCCAACGAGCTCTGCTACCGCGCCGGAAACGCCGAGGATTGCAAGAACGGAAAATGCTTCTGAAAGCAAAGAGGACAAAATTATGTTAAGAAAAATCATAAAAATAGACGAAGAAAAATGTAACGGCTGCGGTGCTTGTGCTTTGGCTTGCCACGAGGGTGCTATCGAAATGGTAAACGGCAAAGCAAAGCTCACCCGCGAGGATTACTGCGACGGTCTGGGTGACTGTCTCCCCGCTTGCCCGACAAACGCTATAACCTTTGAAGAGCGCGAGGCTCCCGCATATAGCGAGGATGCCGTACGCGCCGCAAAAATGAAGAATTCAGGAGTGAAGCTTCCCTGTGGATGCCCCGGCACACAGTCAAAGTCGATAAAGCGTGAAGCTCAGGTCTACTCCAAGGCGCAATCTACCTCTTCTTCTGCCGCAAGTCAGCTTTCGCAGTGGCCCTGCCAGATAAAGCTCGTACCTGTAAACGCTCCCTACTTCGACGGAGCAAATCTGCTTATCGCCGCGGACTGCACGGCTTACGCTTACGGAAATTTCCACAACGAATTCATAAGAAATCACATCACCCTCATAGGATGCCCCAAGCTTGACGAGGGCGATTACGCTGAAAAGCTCACGAATATAATCAAAAACAACAACATAAAAAGTGTAAAGATAGTACGAATGGAGGTTCCCTGCTGCGGAGGTATTGAAAACTCGGTCAAGCGTGCACTTCAGGCAAGCGGGAAATTCATTCCCTGGCAGGTGGTCACCATTTCGACGGACGGAAAAATTCTCGAATGAATTTACAAAATATGATTTACAAATTTAACTAAATATGATATAATATTGCAAAAATAAAATTTCGTTAGCGGAGGAAATCATGTTCATCACTAAAGATATAAAATATATTGGAGTAAACGATCACAAGATCGACCTCTTCGAGGGTCAGTACAAGGTTCCAAACGGAATGTCCTACAATTCCTATGCGATAATCGACGAAAAGATCGCTATTATGGATACGGTAGACGCCGGATTTACACACGAATGGCTTGACAACATTCAGAACACTCTCGGAAGCAGAACACCCGACTATCTCGTTGTTCAGCATATGGAACCCGACCATTCTGCAAATATTATGAATTTCTCAAAGGCTTATCCCGATGCAACGATAGTTTCTTCTTCCAAGGCTTTTGCCATGATGAAGAACTTCTTCGGAACGGATTTTTCCGAAAGACGCATTGTTGTCGGCGAAGGAGATACTCTTTCGCTTGGAAACCATACGCTTGCTTTCGTAGCAGCTCCCATGGTACACTGGCCCGAGGTAATCGTAACGTACGATACAACAGACAAGGTGCTCTTCTCCGCCGACGGATTCGGAAAATTCGGTGCGCTTGACGTTGAAGAGCCCTGGGTAGATGAGGCACGCAGATATTACATCGGCATTGTCGGAAAATACGGCACTCAGGTACAGAGTCTGCTCAAAAAGGCGGCAACTCTTGACATTAGTATGATCTGCCCGCTTCACGGACCGATCCTTACCGAAAATCTCGGATATTATCTGAACCTCTACAACACATGGTCGAGCTATCAGCCCGAGGCAGAAGGCATCGTTATCGCCTATACCTCTGTTTACGGAAACACCAAAAAGGCTGTTCTCCAGCTTGCCGAAAAGCTTGCTACAAACGGTTGCCCGAAGGTAGTCGTTCACGACCTTGCAAGATGCGATATGGCAGAGGCTGTTGCAGACGCCTTCAGATACAGCAAGATAGTTCTTGCAACGACCACCTACAATGCCGATATCTTCCCGTTTATGCGCGAGTTTATCGATCATCTTACCGAGCGTAACTTCTCTAACAGAACTATTGCTCTTATCGAAAACGGAAGCTGGGCTCCTCTTGCCGCAAAGGTAATGAAGGGTATGCTTGAAAAGTGCAAGAATCTCACCTATACCGATACGAGCGTCAAGATCCTCTCTGCATTAAACGAGGACAGCTCCGCGCAGCTTGCTTCTCTTGCCGACGAGCTTTGCAAGGATTATCTCGCACAGCAGGATTCGACAGCTAACAAGAACGATCTCACCGCTCTCTTTAACATCGGCTACGGTCTTTACGTCGTTACCTCGAACGACGGCAAGAAGGACAACGGTCTTATCGTCAACACTGTAACTCAGGTCACAAACACACCCAACAGAATTGCAGTTACCATCAACAAGGCAAACTACTCTCACCACGTTATAAAGCAAACCGGAATTATGAACATCAACTGTCTCACGGTAGACGCTCCCTTCTCTATCTTTGAAAGATTTGGATTCCAGAGCGGACGCAACGTTGACAAGTTTGCAGACTTCGAAGTACTTCACTCTGACAACGGACTCGTTTTCCTTCCGAGATATATCAACTCGTTTATGTCGCTTAAGGTAGAGCAGTACGTTGACCTCGACACTCACGGAATGTTCATCTGCTCCGTAACAGAAGCAAGAGTTCTTTCGGACAGAGAAACGATGACATATACCTACTATCACAGTAGCGTAAAGCCGAAACCTCAGACAGAGGGCAAAAAGGGTTACGTATGCACAATATGCGGATACGTATACGAGGGAGACACCCTTCCCGAGGATTTCATCTGCCCGCTCTGCAAGCACGGCGCTTCCGATTTTGAAGAAATAAAATAAATTTATATTTATATTAAAGGAGAAAATATATTATGTTAAACGAAAAGGTACACAAGCTTCTTAATCAGCAGATAAACAAGGAATTCTATTCCGCTTATCTCTATCTTGATTTTTCGAACTACTTCAAGGCAAAGGGTCTTGACGGCTTTGCAAACTGGTACATGGTCCAGGCGCAGGAAGAAAGAGATCACGCTATTCTCTTCTACACCTATCTTCAGAACGAGAATATGCCCGTTACTCTTGATGCTATCGCCAAGCCCGACAAGGTTTTTACGTGCCATATGGACGTACTTAAAGCAGGTCTTGAGCACGAAGAGTACGTAACCTCGCTTATAAACGACATCTACGGCGCGGCTTATGACGTTCGCGACTTCCGCACGATGCAGTTCCTTGACTGGTTTGTAAAGGAACAGGGCGAAGAAGAAACCAATGCCAACGACCTTATTTCCAAGATGGAGCTTTTCGGAAACGATCCCAAGAGTCTCTATATGCTCAATCAGGAGCTTGCAGCAAGAGTATATACAGCACCCTCTCTGGTTCTGTAATAAATAAAACAACATAAATTAAATATATGGAGGTAAACTAAAATGAAAAAATATGTATGCGACGTATGCGGATGGGAATATGATGAAGCTAAGGGCGATCCCGAAAACGGAATAGCTCCCGGCACAAAGTTTGAGGATCTTCCCGAAGATTTCGTCTGCCCTCTTTGCGGAGTAGGCAAGGACGATTTCAGCGAGGCTGAGTAAAACTAAAATATGTTCATACTCTAAAAAAACGTTTTGCGGTACAATGGAATATGATACCCACCTACAAGAAAAGTACAGAGATCGTGTCAAAATTCTCTGTACTTTTTTCGTAAATCAAAATCGGCAGAGATATTAATTCTCTGCCGAAAGTTGTTTGTATTCAAAAAAGCGCGTAATTAGGAGCGTTCCCATAAGGATGTTTTCAGAACACGGTAGGGGCGAACTGTGTTCGCCCGCGGGAGACCGCAGGTCTCCCCTACGGATACACATATAAATATCGGCAGAGGACTTGTTTTCTCTGCCGATTTGTGTTATAATGGAACTAACAAAAAGCCTCTCCCTTTGGGAGAGGTGGCGGCGGCAGGGGTTCCCCGAAGCGAATGAAATGAGCTTTTGGGGTTCGCTGCGTAGCCGACGGAGAGGGATAGATGATAAATTGAAACACCCTCTCACCCGACTCCGTCGGGAGCTCTCCCAGAGGGAGAGCCTTTGGATACGTGCAAACATAGGGGGATGGGCTTTGCCCGATGCCTTTGTAATACAAAGGCGAAACTGGCGATAAAATTACGATAAGATTATGAGAGGAGTTTAAAAATATGAGATTGAGAAAGGTATTATCGATTCTCGTTTGTCTTTGCAC
>JAFXJH010000089.1 GCA_017532425.1 Clostridia bacterium
GGATAAGGAGAAGATTATGAAAGCAAAGAAAACGTACGCAGTCTTTGGACTTGGAAGATACGGAACAGCCGTTGCACGTGAGCTTGTAGAGAATGGTATGGAGGTTATTGCTGTAGATACCGAGGAAAGAATTGTCAACGATGCGGCAGCATATCTGCCCGTGTGCAAGTGTGCCGACGTGACCGATGCGGAGGTGATCTCCCGTCTAGGAATCGGTAACATCGATACCGTTATCGTTTGTATGGCGAATAGTCTTGAATCGAGCGTCATGGCAATCACGCTTTGCAAGGAGGCGGGAGTGAAAACCGTTATCGCAAAATGCGCCAACGAGATGCAGCAAAAGATATTGCTTCGCGTGGGTGCAGATCAAGTGGTCTTCCCCGAGAATGAATCCGGTATACGTCTTGCCAAGAATCTCTTAAGCTCGGGATTTATTGACATGATCTCTCTGTCAAAGGACGTATCCGTGGTGGAGATAGACGTCAAAGACGAGTGGTGCGGCAAGAATTTAATTGAATTAAATCTCCGTAAAAAATACGGCTTCAATATCGTCGCTATCAAAAGGGGCGAAAAGGTTAACGTGAATATCAATCCTGAGCAAGCGCTTGACAAGGAAGACACGCTGATCGTTATCGCAAATACAGCAAAATTGGGTAAATTGAAGCAATAATTCTATTCAAGACGTTTTTATCCAAGGGCTGACCGAGTGGTCAGCCCTTTCCTCATTCTACTTTCATCCAAGCGCTTTACTCATCGCCGCGCCGGTGTCTGCTTTATTGTAAAATACAGTTGCAATTTTTATTTTTTGTAGTATAATTACAGTGACAAATATAAGTTTGACGGAGTAATTTAAAATGGGAAACCTATTATTAACACTTATATACATATGCTTTATCAGTCTCGGTCTGCCCGACTCTCTTCTCGGGTCGGCGTGGCCTGTGCTTCACGCTGAAATAGGCGTGCCGATCTCCTTTGCGGGAATAATCTCCGCAACTATTTTTATAGGCACGATACTTTCAAGCTTATTCAGCGACCGTCTGTTACACAGATTCGGTGCGGGCAAGGTAACGGCTGTCAGCGTGGTTATGACTGCCTTGGGGCTTTTGGGATTTTCTATCAGCAGTAAGTTTTGGATGCTTATTTTATGGGCAATTCCATACGGTCTCGGTGCGGGCGGTGTGGATGCTATTCTGAACAACTACGTTGCCCTTCATTACAAGCCTCAGCACATGAGCTGGCTTCACTGTATGTGGGGAGTTGGCGCTTCTATCAGCCCTTATATTATGAGCTTTGCTCTTGTAAGTCTTGAAAGCTGGAATTACGGATATCTTATCGTTTCGATTATCCAGGCAGTACTGTCCGTTATTATCTTTATCAGTATTCCTCTTTGGAGGAAAGGAGGCTCTGACGACTTACAAGTCGATGAAGAGATCAAGACCGCGCCTCTTTCATTCAAAGAAATTTTCTCTACCGGCGGTGCAGTTCCCTGCTTTCTTATGTTCTTCTGCTACTGTGCGCTTGAGCTTACGGCCTCACTTTGGGCAAGCACGTATTTAGTTCAAAAGTGGGCTTTCACACCCGAGGATGCCGCAGGATATGCAAGTATGTTCTACATAGGCATTACGCTTGGACGGTTTATAAACGGATTTCTTGCCATGAAGCTCAGCGACCGTTTTCTTATTCGTATGGGCACACTTATCGTGGCTGTCGGTATCGCTTTCTTATTTCTTCCCTTCCACGCTCTGTTTGCGCTTATCGGATTTATCGTTACGGGACTCGGATGCGCACCCATCTATCCGTGCATAATCCATATGACCCCCGACGTATTCGGAAAGGACAAATCACAAGCTATGATCGGTGTGCAGATGGCTTTTGCCTACGTCGGATTTCTTGTGATGCCACCGCTTTTCGGATTCATTGCAGAGCAGACGTCCATTTCGCTTCTGCCGATATATCTTAGCATCTTCCTCATTCTCATCTTCGTAATGCACACGCTTGTTATTAAAAAAGCGAAAAAAGATTAAAAAGAGACAGAATCGTCATCTTGAGTCTCAAAGGAGCTATCGACAAGCTGTTATGAAAAACAAACTAAGCACGGGTATATTTTTAGCCATTCTTGCGGCGGCACTATACGCCGTAAATTCACCCTTTTCAAAGCTTCTGCTCGACTATATGCCGTCCACTCTGATGGCGGGATTTCTTTACGTCGGTGCGGGACTCGGTATGGGTATTATCGCTATTATACGCAAAAGAAAAAACTCCGTAACAGTTGAAGAAAACATCACAAAAGCTGAGCTTCCTCACACTATCGCTATGATCGTGCTCGACATTGCCGCTCCCATCTTTTTACTTATCGGACTTGACAACACAACAGCCGCAAACGCCTCTCTGCTCAACAATTTTGAGATCGTGGCGACGGCTATCATCGCACTTATTATCTTTAAGGAAAAGATCAGTAAGCGCCTATGGGCGGGAATTTTCTTCGTGGTGCTCTCTTGTGCCCTTCTCTCCTTTGAGGATATAAGCAGCCTTAAATTTTCCGCAGGATCGCTTTTCGTTCTGCTTGCGGCTGTATGCTGGGGCTTTGAAAACAACTGCACTAGAAAGCTATCGTCCAAGGATCCCTTGCAGATCGTACTCTTAAAGGGAATATTCTCAGGTCTCGGATCTATCATTATCGGACTTTGCATCGGTGAAAGCCTCACAAGTCTTTGGAGCGTATTTGCCGTTTTGGGTGTTGGATTTGTCGCATACGGGCTGAGCATATTTTTCTACGTTTACGCACAGCGCATACTCGGTGCGGCGCGGACAAGCGCTTACTACGCCGTCGCGCCATTTATCGGTACGCTTCTCTCTCTTGTAATTTTCCGCGAGATACCGAAGGTGACATATTTTGTATCCCTTGCCGCTATGGCGGTAGGTGCCTGGCTCTGCTCGAAGGACGAGCCTATCTTTATAGGAAAGCGAAAAAAGCAACGCTAATATAAAAAACTATCTGACATGAGTCAGATAGTTTTTTTATATTACAATAGCAAGTGCTGATTCTGAAAAATATTTTCCGTGGCTTCGGCTGTCGGTGCGCGACCGCAGATACGGCGGAAGGTTTTATAGAAACCGCTTGATGAGGTAAAGCCGCATGCAAAAGCGGTATCGAGAATGTTCGCTTTGCCCTCGCTCATCAGCGAAAGAAAGCGCTTGATACGGCATCGTGCGATATAATCTATCGGTGTGACCGAAACATATTTGCGGAACATACGGGTATAATGTCCTTCGCTCATACCTGCCAGCTTTGCCAGCTCCGCTACGCTGAGGTCTGCCGTCAAATGCTCATTTATATAGGCAGCCGATGCTGCAATAGCACCGACAGTAATGGCATCACAGCGGAAATTCTTTTCAAGTGCATCGGGATACCGTTCATCGTAATGTCTGTTAGCACCGATCAGCAGCTCAATTGCGTACGCAAGAAGCAGGACAAATGAGGGTGACGCAGAAAGGCTCTCTTCTCGGATGGTCTGATAAATACGTAGCAGCTCGTCTGACCGAATGGCGTGAGTGAAGGTCTGCCCTCTTCCGTAAAACACACGCAGACATTCCAGTGCCCCTGCACTTGGCAGAATGGCCGCGTTTATGCTGAATGCCTCGAGTCCGAGAAAGCCCGATATCACGCGGCGGGGCTCCAGATTGCTGAGAAAGATCAGATCGCCCGTCTTGACATTACAGATCTCGCCGCCGATCTGCCAGACACCCGACCCTCTTGTAACCCGTGAAATGGTAAGTCCATCATATATGCACGCACGTTCCATCTGACCGGTCTCAATATTTGTGGAAAATACAAACGTTCCGGTTTCCGATTCTATCTTATAATTTATCTGTGCGGACATAATTACACCTCCATAATATCAGAAAAGTGGATATATCTATCCGATTTGAAGAAGACAGCGCAAGTTCGCTATGATATATTGATTATAATACAAAACTTGCGAAAAGTAAAGACTTTTCGGATCAACGGAGGTAAGAAAATATGAATACCGAGATTCTTCACAAGCAGGTATGGGGACGATTTATCCGTATGCCTTACGGTCATCTGATCGACTATGCGGATAAAAACGGACATACGGTGTTTCCCACAGGCGAGCAATTACAGGCGGGACATCCCAATGCGTTTGCGTGGGGGCTTCCCATCGAAAACGGAGCGTTTTTCACCGGACTATATCTGTACAGCCTTTGCGAAAAATATGATTTCGCTCCCGATGAAACACTGAAAAACGAGATAAAGATCCTCGCAAACGGACTGCTTATTCTTTGCGACGTTTGCAAACATGACGGTTGTATTGCACGCGGCGTAGCTGATGACGGAGTATCCCATCCGCCGTTAAGCTCTGAGGACCAAGCGGGACCTTGGCTTCTTGGACTCTGGCGCTTGATGCATTCACCCGCATCGGATGAAGAAATGCGCTCCGACATCAAAAAGCGACTGATTCGCACGCTTTCGGGAATACGCAACGCCGGTTGGAGGGTTTCCTCTGAATGGGAGGGCGTAACGGGCGGAAACTTTTCCGGAAAGGATTGGCGCGGTACGTCGAAATTAGTCTTTGCCGCTGCGGCTGCAAAGGAGCTCGGCATTATTGATGACGCTGAATTTGAACGACTTGTAAACGAGCGTCCCGATGGCGGCTTATACAACCGTCACGAAATACTCTCAAACGGCTTTGCGCCTGATATGATCCGCGAAACTGTATTGATTCAGTTTTGGATCGACATCTGCGCACAGCTTTGCGTACGCGAGCTCTGTCATATGGATGTCAAACGTGCGGAATATTATCGCAAGGGTCTTGCCGCCAATGCAGCAGTTACGGTGAATTTCTTCAGAGAATATGAAAAATATATCGACGCCGAGAGAAAGCCTCTCTGCTATGACTGGCGTAAGCTACTTGAGGATATCCATCCTTGGAATAACGTCGGTGAAGCGTACACGGAAGCACTACGCCAGCTAAACATTTTCTTTCATCAAATGAGTCCGGGTATGAGTAATGAAAAAAGTATGCTTGGGCAGGCACTGTTCGCATGCTGGATTGCCGTGGTCGGTGGCGACAAGGCGTCGGCCGATCTTGCATACGAATGTCTTGCGGACGCATCCGAACGCGTAAATTGGGCGGAATGCGGCTACTGCTTTGCATTCGCGGCAGAAAGCGCTATCTATTGTTATCAAAATTCAAGTAGAAAATAAAAAAGCTGGTTTCACTGACACCCACTGCTACTACGGTGGGTGTCCTGCTTTAAATACGTGCCGATCTTTGCAGGACGAAAAAACAAAATCCCGGCACAAAATGCAAGGATCTCAAAAACAAACATTATTCACATGACGTTTATATAACATTTCGACAAAAACAGAAGTGACCCTTGACTTGCATCTTTTCTACGCAAATCAAGGGTCACTTCTGTTCACTCTTGATATCTAACATCTTTTTTGTTCCTCTCTTTCCTTGTCTATCTTTTGCCTTCGGGTCATTTCCTGAAAGATTTTTCCTCGTTTGTTTTTGTTTTCTTTTCACCTATGCTTGGGCTACCCTACTGTTTTTGCAAAAGACGAATTTCCTGACTCATCATACAAATTCAAGCTCTTACCAAATCTTAAAACCTTAACCTCAAAATCTATATCAAGCGTACACGGTCTTCTTTTACACTCATCCACCTTACCGTGTTTCACACCGCCGTGCTTTTCTTTTGAATCTACATTTTCTTTACGTTGTTTTATGCTTTGACTCGGTTTTTAAGTCCTGATATTTGTACTTAAGTCCTTGATCAGATTTTCATTGGACCGTACCTTCCTTTTCTTATTTAGTACTTTTTTAATTTCCCATTGGAGTGTACCTTCCTTTCCTTTCACTTGTATTATAGCAGATCAAAACGCTTTTTTCAATTGACATTTTGTCAAAAGTTCACAATATTATTTTGTACAAAACAGAGATTTTGGTTATTGTGTCATTGAAATATATTGACAAGCAGGTCATTCTGTGGTATAATAAGTATGTTGTGTTGCGAAAATAACACCTCTTTTTGTTTTGTATTTCTTATAAATATTAAAAGCCTTGATTTTTGATATCAAGGCTTTATTTTTATTATTTTTTCTTGATCGGCTTATAAACGTTCAGCCATTTTCCACTCAAATACCTAACAATGAAAAGCACCGCTCTGAACACCCAGTCGACCGTCATAGCCACCCAGACTCCCATCGCGCCCATTCCGAGCCCCGCAAAGGTCATACCGAAAATTTCTATACTTTCGAGCGCAAATACGTAGCTCAGTGCAACTCTGAAGGTCCACATCGAGAACATAGACACGACAAGCGTGAATCTCACATCGCTTGCCGCGCGGAATGCAGACGGAAGCGTAAATGCTATCGGCCAGATAAGCGCCGCACAAGCCGCGTGATATATTATCAGCTCATAGGCTATCTGAGAACCTTTACTTGACAGATCGCAAGCGCCTATTATCGGCTTGGCAAAAAGGAATGTGCATATTACGATAAACCATAGACAAAGATATGTAACTCCCACGAGTATACGTGAATATTTTTTAGCCTGCTCCTTTTCGCGTGCGCCCACGCATCGTCCGACGACCGTGACCATAGTATTCGAAAAGGCTGTTCCCGGCATATACTGAAATCCCGCGAGAGTATTTGCTATCGCATTTGCGGCTATTACTGCCTTACCCATAGATGATATCAGGCTTTGTGTCAGAAGCTTACCGAGATGAAACATACTGCTTTCAATACCGTTCGGGATCCCTACTTGGAGTATTGCGCGTATTATTTTGAAATCGGGCTTATATTTCAGCAGTTTTTCTATATATACCGAGTTATTCTTATTATGTATAAGAGCAAGCATTACTACCGCGCCGATTGCTCTTGATATCAGCGTCGCTATTGCCGCGCCCGCGGCTCCCATATCGTATCCGTAGATAAGAACAGCGTTTCCTATCACGTTAGTGATATTGATACCGAGCGAGACTATAAGCGTTACAAGAGTCTTTCCCATAACGTTGAACATAGAGTTACACGAGCTGTATATCGAAAGAAGCGGAAATGAAATTGCCACGTATATAAAGTAGCTTTGCGCGCTTGCCATAACGTCTGCCTCAACTTCTCCGAAAAGAAGACCGAGCAAGGGATCTCTGAACACGATTACCAAAGCCGTAATAATGAGTGCAACCGCTGTCGATGCGTAAAGAAGCTGTTTTGCAGACGAGCGCGCCGAGTCGAACGATTTTTCACCCAAAAACTGTGCCACAACTACCGAGCCGCCCGTTACGAGCGATATAAAAGCGTACACGAGCATAGTATCGAGCGTATTCACGAGCGAAACGCCCGAAACGGCCGCCTCACCAGCCTCTGTTACCATCATAGTATCTACCATACCGATCGTAACCGCAAGTATCTGCTGTATCATCATCGGTAATGCTATTTTTACAATATCACGTCTTGAGAAAAGCATTATTTTCTCCTTACAAATTCAGATAATAATATTATTTTCAAAAGCTTCGACTTTACTTTTCGGAAAGGTCTTACCCGTGAAAATTCTACCCGTTTCGGCAAACCAAATACTATTATATCTATATAAAACAAAATTTCAAGAGCTTGTCTTAAATACACAAAAAATGTCTATTAAGTATAATAACAAAAAGCCGAAGGATATTTGCAATTCCTCCGGCTTTTTATTTACGAATTATTCTGCTGTGAAACGAGCATATCCGCTCCGTATATTCTGCGAAGCTTCGGCTTTTCTATCTTACCCGTGGGATTTCTCGGTACGTCTGCAAAGATTATCTTTCTCGGACGCTTATAACGCGGGAGTGCTGCGCAGAACTCCTCAATATCGTTCTCTGTGCACTCATATCCTTTCTTTATCTGAATAATTGCCGCGGCAATTTCTCCGAGACGCTTATCGGGAAGTCCTATAACTGCAACGTCGTGTACTGCGGGATGTGCGCTTATAAAGTCTTCTATCTGTACGGGATAGAGGTTTTCACCGCCCGTAATGATAACGTCCTTCTTTCTGTCAACGAGAAAGATAAAGCCATCCTCGTCCATCTGTGCCATATCGCCCGTGAAGAGCCAGCCGTCCTTCAGAACTTCATTTGTCGCCTTTTCATCCTTATAGTAGCAGGTCATAACACCGGGTCCCTTTACGCAGAGCTCTCCAACGTTACCCTTTTCTACGGCATTTCCGTCGGGATCAACGATCTTGACCTCCCAACCGTATCCGGGAACACCGATTGCGCCTACCTTTGAGATATTTCCTACACCGAGATGCACACATCCCGGTCCTATCGACTCGCTGAGTCCGTAATTTGTATCGTAATCGTGATTCGGGAAATAATCGAGCCAATGCTTGATAAGGCTACGCGGCACCGGCTGTGCGCCGATATGCATAAGACGCCACTGATCGAGGCAGTAATCCTCTTTTTTAAGGTCGCCGCTATCAAGCGCGTTAAGCACGTCCTGTGCCCACGGCACGAGCAGCCACGCTATCGTGCATTTTTCCTTTGAGATCGTTTCGAGAACGTATTCGGGGCGTGTACCCTTGAGAAGGACCGCTTTGCCGCCCACAAGGAAGCTTCCGAACCAGTGCATCTTTGCTCCCGTATGGTAAAGAGGAGGAATACAGAGGAAAATATCGTCCTTCGTCTGTCCGTGATGCTTCTGCTCAACTATGCAGGAATGCATTAGACTCTTATGCTTATGTAAGATCGCTTTCGGGAAGCCTGTCGTACCGGAAGAAAAATATATTGCGGCGTAGTCGTCATCTGTAAGCTTTATATCGGGTGCAGCGCTCGACTGATTGGCTGTAAGATCTGCGTAGCTTTCGGCGAACGTCGGGCATATTCCCGAGCCTGCGTATACGAGAAGTCTGTTCTTACGTATTATCGGCTCAATTTCCTCTATACGTCCTATAAACTCATTTCCGAAAACGAGAAGGTCAACGTCTGCAAGATCGAGGCAATATTTTATTTCATCAGACGAATATCTGAAATTCATCGGCACTGCAAGTGCGCCCGTTTTGAGTATACCGAAATATATCGGAAGCCACTCAAGACAGTTCATAAGAAGAATACCTACTTTATCTCCCTTTTTGATTCCGTTTTCAATAAGTGCGTTAGCGAATCGGTTTGCCTTCTCATCAAAAACGCTCCAAGTGATCTCTCTGCGGTAATATTTCGGAAGAGTGGTTTCGACAAGCTCGTATTCTCTCCAGGTAACGCGTCTTGTTTCTTCTCTTTCGGGGTTCACCTCCACAAGGCAAACGTCACCCGCATATTTTCGCGCGTTTTCTACAAGTATCTCGGTAATAGGCATATTTATTCTCCTTTTACTTATACGTTTCTTTTTTACGGTCAATTACGAATATTATCTACAAAAAAATACCGCGGGCATTCGACTGCACACGGTATTTTGTGGTTTTACTTTAACACTCCGCAGTTCAGTCAAGCCGTATATTTTTTCACTTCACGATATGAAGAATAATAATACGAATACGTATAAACCACGGAAAGCATCTTTTTCATTACACAATTCGATGTTAGATCGACCTTTCAAAAATATAAGTCAAGTCTACCATACAAATTATGATTTGTCAAGTGCTTTTTACAAATCAGCCGATAACATTAACAGCTATAACGCCGTCTGTCGCCTTGACATTCTCAAGCACCTTTTCGGGAAGCTCTGTATTGAAGTCGATTATCGTATATGCGAATTCACCCTTGGAGCGGTTACTGAAGTGCTCGATATTGATATTTGCATTAGCAAATGCCGAGGAAACGCCCGAAATAACTGCGGGAACGTTATAGTGAAGAACACAACATCTGCTGAGTCCGCCGCGCTCAAGAACAACGCTCGGATAGTTTACACTGTTTACGATATTACCGTTTTCAAGGTAATCAACGAGCTGCTTTGCTGCCATTACTGCGCAGTTATCCTCAGATTCGTTTGTGGAAGCTCCGAGGTGAGGAATTACGATGATGTTATCAACGCCGATGATATCGGGAGTTGCGAAGTCTGTAACGTAAGCAGCTACCTTTTTATCTGCAACAGCCTTGATCATATCAGTGCTGTTTACAAGCTCGCTTCTCGAGAGGTTGATGATACGAACGCCGTCCTTCATCTTGGCAAAGGATGCTTCGCAGAACATATTCTTTGTTTCCTTTGTTGCGGGAACGTGAACCGAGATATAGTCGCTCTTCTCGAAGATCTCATCGTAGCTTGCAGCCTTCTTTACCTCGCTCGAAAGTCCCCAAGCACCTTCAACTGTGAGGTAGGGGTCGCATCCGATAACGTTCATACCGAGAGCTACAGCCGCGTTTGCAACGAGTCCGCCGATAGCACCGAGACCGATGATACCGAGAGTCTTGCCTGCGATCTCAACGCCTGCAAATGCGCTCTTATTCTTTTCAACTACCTTTGCAGCATCTTCCTGACCTGCAAGTGTCTTTACCCATTCAACGCCGCCCGTGATATTTCTCGAAGCGAGAAGGAGAGCTGCAACAGCAAGCTCCTTAACGCCGTTTGCATTTGCACCGGGAGTATTGAATACTACTATACCCTTCTTTGCGCAGTCTTCAACCGGAATATTGTTTACGCCCGCGCCCGCTCTTGCAATCGCCTTAACGCTTGCAGGAAGCTCCATATCGTGCATAACGGCGCTACGCACCATTATTGCATCGGGATTTTCGCAGTTATCGCTTACGTTATATTTTTCGTCGAAAATATCTGTTCCGACCTTTGCTATCTTATTTAAAAGAAGTATATTGCTCATTTTATTATAACCTTTCCTATCTGTTATGCCTTGGGGTTTTCTGCGGCGAATTTCTTCATAAATTCAACGAGAGCTTCAACGCCTTCATAGGGCATTGCGTTATAGATAGACGCTCTCATACCGCCAACGCTTCTGTGTCCCTTGAGGTTTACAAGACCTGCTGCCGCAGCTTCCTTCGGGAACTTCTTATCGATCTCTTCAACGCCTGTAACGAAGGTAACGTTCATAATAGAACGGCTATCCTTCTGTACGGGAGCGATATAATAGTCCTGATTATCAAGATAATCGTAAAGAAGCTTTGCCTTCTTCTCGTTCATTTCCTTCATTGTGTCAAGTCCGCCGAGTCCGAGTATCCACTCGTAAACGAGGCCTGCCATATAGATGGAGTAGCAAGGAGGAGTATTATACATAGATCCGTTTTCAGCCATAAGCTTCCAATCGAGCATAGAGGGCATCTTGGGGTCGCCGTACTCAAGAAGGTCTTCGCGAACGATAACGAGAGTTACGCCTGCGGGAGCCATATTCTTCTGTGCGCCTGCATAGATAACGCCGAACTTTGTTACGTCAACCGGCTCGGAAATAATGCAGGAGGACATATCTGCTACGAGCGGAATATCGCCTGTATCGGGAATATAGCTATACTTTGTTCCGTAAATCGTGTTATTGAAGCAAACGTGAACGTAGGATGCATCGGGAGAGATCATATCCTTTGTAACTACGGGGATACGGTCGAAGTTAGTATCCTTGGAGGTTGCAATGCACTTTACGTCGTAGCCCATCTTCTGAGCTTCCTTATATGCCTTACCCGAGAACTGACCGGAAACTATGTAATCAGCCTTACCTGTTCTGCCGATGAGGTTGAGCGGAACAGCCGCAAACTGTGTGGAAGCGCCACCCTGAAGGAAGAGCACCTTATAGTTATCGGGAATATTCATAAGCTCGCGAAGCTTTGCCTCTGCGTCTGCTATTATCTTTTCATAAACAGGCGATCGGTGGCTCATCTCCATTACTGACATTCCTGAGTCGCCGTAACACATAAGCTCTGATGCTGCTCTCTCAAGCACGGGAACGGGAAGCATTGAAGGTCCTGCCGAAAAATTGTACACTCTGTTCATAAATAAATCATCCTTTCTGATTTTGCACTGTGTGCTACCGTATTATATGTTAATTTTGATTTTAATACGGCAAAATAAACTTTCATCTATTATATAATCTTTTACATTCTTTGTCAATACAAAAAAGAAAAGATTGTATGTTTTAACAAACAATCTTTTCTTCTGATTTTATTATTAAGTCAATCTGATGATTTAAAACGGTAAA
The DNA here is from genome assembly GCA_017532425.1 of Clostridia bacterium. GTDB lineage: Bacteria > Bacillota > Clostridia > Oscillospirales > CAG-272 > SIG672. The sequence continues at coordinate 12,132 of JAFXJH010000089.1, forward strand.
GTGAAGAAATCGGGCAATCCGTTCTTTGTGTAATACGTTGCTTCACCGTTTACAAGAGGCAGCATATAGTCTATACATTTCTGTGTAACGTTATTTCCCTTCTCGTTTATAAAGTCATCGGGAACGTATTTAACCTTGTTTGCAATTTCGCTTACGGGTGCGGGCATATAGCTTACGCTATATTCTTTTCCTTCGTTTCTTATGATACACATCATACAGTCGCTCTTACCCTTAAGAGATGCTTCAACTGCCGCGCTTCCCACGCTGAAGCTTTCTTCTATATCGGTTTTCGATGCCGCGTGAGCCGCGCATCTTTGAGGCAGGTTGAGCTCTACCGAGCGCACCTTACATCCAAACCATTTCTTTACTGCGATCTCAAGCTCCTTTGCCGTTCCGTCGAGATATTTATGTCCGAAAACGTCTGTATCTCCGCTCTGCATACCCTCGCCCACAAGTCTGCCGTCCGCAAGGTGAAGTCCTTCCGAAACAGCTATAAGAACGTTCGGATGCTTCTTGAACGCTTCTTCAATATCCATAAAGAAGCTCTGATAATCGAAATCTCTTTCGGGAAGATAAACGTAGTCCGGTCCGATACCGTTATTTACCGACGCAAGTGCCGAAGCCGCCGTCAGCCATCCCGTATCTCTGCCCATTATCTCAACGATAGTCACTGCGTTCACAGTATAAACAGCCGTATCGCAGAGCATTTCGCTTATTACGGTTGCAATAAACTTTGCCGCCGAGCCGTAACCCGGTGTATGGTCTGTAAGCGCAAGGTCATTATCAATAGTTTTGGGGACACCCACGAAATTCATATCCCAGCCAAAGCCATCGCAGACAGCCGAAAGCTTGGACACCGTATCCATAGAGTCGTTTCCGCCTATATAGAAAAAGTATCTGATATTATTTTTCTTGAAGAACTCGAAAAGCTTTATATATTTTTCGTTATTTACCGCATTTTCAACCGCCGGAAGCTTAAGTCTGCATGATCCGAGTGCCGCAGCCGGAGTTGCCGAAAGTCTGTCGAGCTTTTCCTTACAATCGAAAATCTCGCTGAGGTTTATTACGTCCTCACGAAGCATTCCCTCGACTCCGTTTTTCGCACCGTAAAGCACGTCGATCTGATCCGATGCCAGAGATGCCGATATCACACCCGCAAGAGTTGCGTTTATAGCAGTTGTCGGTCCGCCCGACTGTCCGACTATCGCATTTGCCTTCTCTTTAAAAATCATTTACTTTGCTCCTTTACTTTTGAAAAATAAACGGTAAATAAAACAAAAAAAGCCGCGCTGTTTCAGCGCGGCCAACTATGATGACCCGTACGGGAATCGAACCCATGTTTCCAGCGTGAGAGGCTAGCGTCTTAACCGCTTGACCAACGGGCCGTGTCAACGCAGAAATTATATCATTATTTTTGCAAAAAGGCAATATGCTTTTTCAACAAATTATCAAGAAAATATCTGTGCGTTTCGCACAAAAATGCATCAAACGGCATAAATTTCTGCGTTGGGTCATTTTTTTATTCGATTTACTGTTCGATTATAAGATGCGTTTCGGGATCTATCTCCATATTCGCTGGGTTATGAACAGACTCGGGATCTTCGAAATATCCCTCCTCATTCAGAAACTCGATATATTCTTCAAGGCACATATCAAGCTCTGCCATACGCGTAGCGTGATATCTTCCCACGAATCTGAAGTGCCACGGCTCGTATATTATACCCGTGATATCTTCCTTATCCTTCTCAAAGCGGAGGATAAAGCCGAATCGTGTACAGTTTTCCGCAAGCCATTTTCCCGCCTCGGTATCCTCAAAGCCTTCAAGAAGGTCGAGATTATATGCGGTATCTATTATATCGACGACAAGTCCTGTCTGATGCTCACTTGTACCGGGTGCGCACGAATAGGTCTTTACGTTTGCTTCCGCCTCTTCCTTTGTAATAGTGACGCTCTTGACCGACGAGCCGCACTTTTCGCACTTGGAATAGGAATATTTCGTTATATAGATATGTCCGCACTCTTCATCGTTACAAACGTATTTTTTGGTCTTCTTAACGTTACTGTTGAATATCGATTCCTGCGTTGCGTAATTTCTGTACGAGCTTGTTACCTGAAGATTCTTCGTTTCAAGGTCTGTGGAATCGCGCGCCTCCTTGAGCATTGCCGTAAGAGCCTTAAGTGCCGTTGTATTGAGCTTTATATTGGGAAGATAATAGTAGTTATACTCACCCTTCATACTGCTCATAGCTGACTGCTGTCCAACCTTATCGATAGTAAGCTCCTCGCCCTTTTCAAGAGGATTCCAAGGGTTTACGAGCAGGAGATAATTGTCGCTCCAAAGGTCGCCCGTCGGTTCGATATATCCTATATAATCGGAAATATCCGTTTCATACTCATAGTTATAAATTATGGTCTTCTCTTTTTCTGCGGAAAGCTCGTAAACCTCGTCTTTTTTATCAAACCAGAGAAAAGCGTTGCTGCTTTCATCAAGTGTTTCCATACCGCTGTCGTTATCCTTGCTGTACCGTGCCGCGGTGAAGGTAAGCATTCCCTTATCGGACGTTATAAACCTCATAGGGACGGAGACCTCGATAACTCTCTTGAAGCGGACACCGACGACCGTATCCTCAACGTGCTCCTGCACGCAGGCATATTTGTCCGAATAAAAATCCTTTGCCGGTATCTCGGCAATAATTATTCTGTCGCCGTCTTCATTTGTAAGAACAAGCTCAACGGTAGCGTTTTCTGCGTTTTCTATACTGTCAAGCTTAATAAACGAGCCGAAATAGAGCTTTATTTTTACGCTCTGCGCGGAGGTCGAGATTATTTCGTCAAACGCGAGAGAAAGCATATGCGCTTCTCTTTCGTTTTCGGGAATATCCAGAGAAACAACTACATCAGCCGCCGTACCGAACTCTGTCTCGGGCTGAGGCTCTGTGCCCACGGGAGTATCGCCCGGTTTATCTTCGGGTTTACTGCTCGGATCCTCTATCGGCTTATCTTCGGGATTTTCCTCAGGCTTTTCTCCCGGATTGTCCTCGGGATTTTCTTCCGGATCTTTATTTTCCTCCGGGTTCTCTTTATCGTCCGGCTCTTCATAGTGTATATCGTTTGACATAGTAAGCACCTTATAAATTCCGGTCACCACCAAAGCAAGCGTGGCGATAAGCAAAAATATTATCAAAACACCAATTACTTTTTTCATATCGAGTATTTCCTTTCATTTTTACTTCTGTATTTTAAA
>JAFXJH010000090.1 GCA_017532425.1 Clostridia bacterium
GAAGGGAAAAAACTTCGGCGTTTGAGATGGTTTTTCCCTTCCCTCAGTCAAGCAATTTGATTTTGTCTACATCTGAGGTGAATTTTTCCTCTGATTTCATTATACATATTTCCGTGGTATTTGTCAACATATTGTACAGTGCTTCTTATGACGGTTTTGTTAATTATGCGCAGAGATACGGCAATATTACTGATCTGCACACGTGAGAAAGTGCATATTTTTCATTTTAAACTGCGTTTACACTTGACAAAAATATTTGCCAAATATATAATTTAACTGTATCGTTATGAAAACTATTCGCATCAAAAGGAGATCCCAAAATGAAAAAGATCATGAGATCGGCAGATTCCATACTTCTAACCGAAAAAAGACCGGCACGCATCTATGACGAGGCTTATCCCATCGGAAACGGTGCAAAGGGTGCTATGGTCTTCGGCGGAACCGAAAAGGAAATTTTAGCTCTCAACGACGACACCCTTTGGAGCGGCTACCCTATGGACCGTTTTATGGGTGACGGATACGACTCTCTTGAAAAAGCAAAGGCTCTCATTCTTGAGGGAAAATACGTCGAAGCTGACCGTGAAATATCGGAAAACTTCTCCTGCTACTGCAGTCAGTCTTATATGCCGCTCGGAAATCTTGAGATCGAATTTTTGAAAACTATCGGCGAAGTAAGATCGTACAAAAGAACGCTCGATCTTTCCAGGGCTGTTTTCAGCGCAAAATATTACCGCGGCGAGACAAAATACGAGGAGACCGTATTTGCGTCTTTCCCCGCAAACGCGATAATATATCGGCTTTCCGCTTCCACGGCGGGTGCTGTAAACGCATCTGTAAAATTCACCTCCGCTCTCTATTCAAAAACCTACACCGAAAAGAATATCATTTATCTTGAGGGTGAATGTCCCGTGACCTCCCGTCAGAATATCGACCGCACCGACCGAAAGCAGCTCTATTTCGACGAGCCCGAAAAGCGCGGCATCCGTTTTATGGCTATGGCTGACCTAAGGACCGACGGAGGTATTTCAAGCAAGCTCGATCATTTAGAGGTACACGGAGCGTCCTTTATTGAGATAAGGATCGTCGATTCTTCTTCCTTTAACGGGCACACGAAGCATCCGTTTACCGAGGGAAAGGACTTTTCTGCCGACTGCAAAAAGCTTCACGCCGCTATTCTCGGCGCAGACTACTCTACTCTTCTCAAAGAGCACGTAAAGGACTACTCGAAATATTTCAGCCGTCTGACGCTTGACCTCGGCAGCAACCGAAGAAGCGCCATTCCCACAAGCGAGCGAATGATACGCTATCAGAAGGGCTCTGAGGACAAAGCTCTTCCCGCGCTTCTTTTCAATTTCGGCAGATATCTTACTATCTCCGCTTCCCGCCCGGGCAGCGAGGCAATGAATCTTCAGGGTATATGGAACGATCAATTTGATGCGCCCTGGCACGCGAATTACACGGTAAACATCAACACCGAAATGAACTATTTCGCAACTCTTGCGGTCGGACTTCGTGAAATGTATCAGCCTCTTCTCCGTCTTATTGAAGAGGTCTCGCAGGCAGGAAAGGAAACTGCCGAAAGGCTTTATCACACAAGCGGTTGGTGCTGTCATCACAACACCGACCTCTGGCGTCACACTCAGCCCGTACGTGGTGCTGCCTGCTGGTTATTCTGGAATGCTGCCGGCGGATGGTTTTGCCATCATCTTATGGAGTATTACGAGTACACGCTTGACAATAAATTCCTCAGGGAAAAAGCTTATCCTATCATCACGGGTGCCGTTAAATTCTATCTCTCCCAGCTTACCGACAAGGACGGATACCGCATAGTGCTTCCTTCTACCTCTCCCGAAAACTCGTTCATATGTGAAAACGGGACTTCTGCAGTTGCCGAAACCACCGAGATGACTATGGCTATCGTGCGCGAGCTTTTCGGAAATTACGTAAAGATATGCGACATTCTCGGCAAGAGCGATGAAATTCTTAA
>JAFXJH010000091.1 GCA_017532425.1 Clostridia bacterium
CCCTTACGGTAAATACCGACTGGTATAATCCAAATAACGCGCCCGACCCGAACGCAAAAGAGATCCTTATCGATAAGACAAACCGCAAGGAGTCCGAGGAGGCACTCGCAAAGCTCGAGGGTATGCCCGACGATTCTTACATAATCGATATAACGGAAAATAAAATAGTTATCGTCGGTCAGAGCACGATAGGAACGATACGTGCGCTTCAGTTTTTCGTAAATAACTACGTGCTTTCCTCTGAGGAAGCAAACAAAATAGATATTTCTGCAGGAAAAACATACACCAAAGAGTATGATATCGTTCAGAACATCTATATCGAGGATAAGCTCGATATGGACGTCGAGGTGAAATCGACTCTCGTTGCCGTTCCCGAGAAGGGATATACCAAGGTGGGTGACGATCTGTGGTCGATCAGTACGACACACTATCCCGCAGTGCTTGAGCTGAAATATCAGAAAAACGAAGAGGATAACGGCAAGCTGATCGCAATATTCAATTTCAACGCCGCGCGTGTAAAGAGTGACCCCAATACCTGCGGCTCGGTATGGGAAAGCTCGGATAAGGGCGCGAGCTGGAAGCTTATCGCAAGCCCCAAGGAAACAATAGACCCGTCAATAAAGGGAATATCGATGGCACATATCTACGAGCTTCCCGCACAGGTAGGAGATATGCCTGCGGGCACACTCCTCTATTCGGGTAACTCGGTGAATTACAGTCGCAAATCTCATATCGGCGTGTGGAGAAGCTTCGACGCGGGATATACCTGGGAGGAGTACGTTATAATCGCCAAGGCGGGCGGACTTAAGGAAGGCATATGGGAGCCCTTTATGTGGTACGAGGAGTCGGACGGATATCTCTACTGCTTCTATTCGGATGACTCTGACCCGAAACACGACCAGAAGCTCGTTTATAAGCGCTCGAAGGACGGCGTAAAGTGGAGCGAGATATACGACGTATGTACCTTCGATAACCCTGCCGACCGTCCGGGTATGTTCTCGATGACGAAAATGAGCAACGGCGAATACTTTGCGATTTATGAATACTGCGGAAGCGGAGGTTGTAAGATCTATTACAAGACAACAAAGGATATAACGAACTGGAATCATACCGATCCGGGTACACTTTTGCAGGTAGGAAACTACAGCGTAGGCTCTGCACCCTGGTGCATATGGACACCTGCCGGCGGAGAATGCGGAACGCTTATAGCAACCGGAATGTGGGAATCAGGCGGCGGAAACGGCAAGCACCGTATGTTCGTAAGCTTTGACTACGGCAAGACCTGGTCGCTTATGGATAACCCTCTGCCGTACGATAACAAAAACGACGTCAAGGAAACCGACAGAATAGGATACAGCCCCTGCCTCGTGACCGGTTCAGATCCGTCGATAATCTATTACATAAACACGACCGACGTGCCCGAAACGGGAACGCAGAGAATACAGTTCGCAAGGCTGAAGATATACGACAGCGAAAAGTAAAAAGTACGCTGCTTATGCATTAACAGCGTAAAGGAATGAATGATATAATAATTTAAAATTTTCAGGAGGATTTACCATGAAAAAAAGAATTTTGGCAACCTTTATGTCACTTCTTCTTATTGCATGTACTCTTCTTTCGCTCGCATCTTGCGTAGGCGAAAAGGAGCCCGAAACGCCTATTGACGATACAGGCATCAAACATAGACACTGGTACGATAACATTGAAGAGGGATTGGACCTCGGCGGATATACCGTTAAGTTTGCGGTAGCCGAAGCGGACTCGGACGGCTTCCATAAGCGTTCGATCATCGGATCAGAGGATTCGGGCGACGCGGTTGACGCGGCTATCTTTGCGCGCAACAAGGCAATAGAAGCAAGATTCAACTGTAAGATCGAGCTTACCTTCTATGAAGAGAAAAAGCTTTCCGAAACAGCCGTTATGAACGTACTTATGGCGGGCGGAACCGAATATGACGTTATAGCAGGACTTCAGTGGGCAGATATCGGACTTTGCAGCAAGGGATACCTTGTTAACCTTGCAAAGAACGAGGACGCAGCAAAATATATTGAGTGGCAGGACAACGAATTCCCCTACTGGGCAGAAGGATATATTGACGGTATGTCCTACAAGGGTCAGGTATACTGGCTCACAGGCGACCTCTGCCTCAGATACACGGGCGGATTCTACTGCACGTTTATGAATGCGGACATCTACGATGAGGTGCTCAAGGCTAAAGAGGGAAGCATCTACGACGTAGTAAGAGACAAAAAGTGGACTATCGACAAGATGAGAGAATTCTCCGATGCGACCACAACGGCAGAAAACATTACCGCAGGTAATCTTGCAGGATCGCAGGACGTTATCGGCGTTGCAATGCCTATCTGGGACAACACAAACGGCTGGGCGGTAGCGGCAGGAGTTAACTTCTCCGAGCAGAACAAGGATGGAAGCGTAAACTTCACGTTCAACAATAAGAATACCACACTTGACGAGTTCTACACAAAGTATATGGCACTTGTAGGCTCCAAGGGCGTAATCAATTACAAGAATATTTACAAGGATGCATTCCAGGTGTTCGCATCAGGCAACGCATTTATGCTTACCGGACGAGTTAATCAGGCGGAGCTTTATCTGCGTGAAATGGCATCTCCGTACTACATTATTCCTTGCCCCATGCTCAAGGAAGGCGGAAACTACCGTTCGAGCGTACACGATGCGGTAAACCTTTACGGTATCAGCATCGGCTCGCAGAACATTATGGCAACGGCTATCGTGCTTGAAGCAATGTGTGCAGAATCTTACCGCAGCGTAAGACCCCGTTACTATGAGGATGCACTCAAGTTCAAGTACACGACCGACCTTGACTCTGCTGAAATGATCGACATTCTCGGCGAAAACGCATATATGGATTTCGCGCTCGTATGGGCGTTTACAGACTACTTCAAGGGTCTCGGAAACTATCTCAGAGATAATATGACCAAGGGCACACAGTCGCTCTCTTCTATGCTCAAGAAGCAGACGACTGTATGGAACAAGGGTGTAAAGGATCTCGACGCGATGTTCGTAAAGCTTGAGTCGACTGCTCAGTAATAAGACAAAAATAAAAGCGAAGGAAAAAGGCAACTTCTCATAATGATGTTACCATTCTCCTTGTAGGGACCGGCGTCCTCGACGGCCCTCAAGGCACAATTGCGCTGTAGAAGACAAAGATTAACCCCGACAGATTTCAAATCTGTCGGGGTGTTTTCTATATAATAATTCGGAAGCGACTACTATATTTCCTTATTGTTGTCTCTGCAATACTGAATATACGCTTCTATTCCTAAGTTGCTTTTTACATCACCGCACAAAAAGAAACGGTCACTTAAGGGTTTCCACAGCAACGGCTCTGTGTATAGTTTGGAAGTATCTACTGTTCCAATTATTTGTAAATTCGCCTTGTTTCTGTTTGTATAAATACAGATGCGTACTTCGTCATGCCAGTAAATGGGATTGCCGTTATTGGCGAAATACTCTTGGAAAATTAGTGGCACCAAACGCTCATTGGCAATATCATCCATCGATATAGGTTTTGTAAATATTAATGGCGTAACCATAATATGGTTCATAGGATATGATAGTCTTCCCGGGGACAACTCAATTGGTTTTGCATCATCTAAAACAACGGCTACACCATAATATCCGGGTTCAGGAGTTGTCATAATTACATCTCCCTTTTGAAACAATTTTTTTACCATATTGAGAGTTCTCCTTAATTTGATTTCAGATATCATTTATCGCCGGTTTCGCATTTGTTTTACAAAATGCTTCGGGTAAATTCCATACCCCTAAAGATGCACGAACGTAATATAGGCTCCCTCCGGGAGGGAGTTCCCGACGAAGTCGGGAGAGGGAGAGCGCGTTACAATGAAGTTAGTACAAATCTAAAGTCACGCAGGCTCCTTCCGTCACGCTACGCGTGCCACCGCATCCGCTTGCGGATGGCATCTCGGAGGGAGGCTTTTCGTTAGCCTCATTATAACATAAATCGGCAGAGAAAACCATACCTCTGCCGAAATTTGTTTGTAGGGGCGACCATTGGTCGCCCCTACAAGTAAACATCCTTATGAGAAGGAGCCAAAATCCTTCGCTTTTTTATTGACAAAAAACCTTTATAATGATAAAATATGAACTATAAAACGTTTGGAGGTTTTTAGTATGAAAAAAAGGTTTTCAGTACTTTTGCTTGTGCTTTCTTTGCTGCTTTCCACGCTTATCTCTTGTACTCCGGAGGAAAAGGAAGAGCCGAAGGAAACTCCCGAAGAAAAGTTTGATATAAGCGGATATATGATAGTCCGTAAGGATGCGGCAAGCAAGATCATAACAAGTAAGACCGCGGATATAAGAAATATGCTCAGAGAGCATCTCGATATAGACCTTACGATAGCAACAGACTGGTATGCACCGACAAAAGCTCCCGACCCGAATGCGAAGGAGATACTTGTCGACCTGACAAACCGCAAGGAGTCGCAGGACGCGTTTGCAAAGCTTGAAGAAAGAGAAAACGATGCCTACATAATTGAGATAACCGAAAATAAGATCGTTATTCTCGGTAAAACAGAGGCTTCCACCCTTCGCGCGATAGAATATTTTATGCAGAACTATATTCTCGCTACCGAAAAGGGAAGCGATTTCTGCCTTGACGCAGGTAAAAGCCTTGTAAACGATTACGATTCGACACAAAATATCCTGATTGCAGGCAAGCTTGATATGGATATTGAGCTTGTTTCCACAGTCTTCGCCGTTCCGAAGGAAAACCTTTCGAAGGTGCTCGGATATCCTTCGCATATAGTAAAATCGTCATATCCCTCGATAATCGAGCTGAAATATCAGCCGAAGGAAGAAAACAACGGTAAGCTGCTCGTTAATTTCCATATAGGAGAAACTCCCGCGGTGGACGACGCTCCGAATTCCGAGGCCTGCATAATGGAAAGCAAGGATGGCGGAAAGAGCTGGAAGATAATCGCTCGCCCCGAGGAAACGATAGACAAAACTCTCACAGGCTCGACGATGGCGCACCTCTTTGAGCTTCCCAAGCAGGTGGGCGACCTTCCCGCAGGCACGGTAATACTTTCGGGTAACTCGGTAGATTGGAGCAGAAAGTCGATAGTTGCAATATGGTGCAGCTTTGACGCGGGATACACATGGGAGGAGTACGCGGTGCTTGACGAGGGCGGAGCAGAGCGCTACGGTGTTTGGGAGCCCTTTATGTGGTACGAGGAATCTGACGGATATCTCTACTGCTTCTATTCGGACGACTCCGACCCGAAATACGACCAGAAGCTCGTTTATAAGCGCTCAAAGGACGGCAAGAACTGGGAAGAAGAGGTGCACGTCTGCGCGTTCAATAACTATAAGGACCGCCCGGGAATGCTCTCGATGACGAAAATGAATAACGGCGAGTATTTCATAACCTACGAATACTACGGCGGAGACGACGGATATATTTACTATAAGACTACAAAGGATATAACCAAGTGGGATGCGGCAAGCATCGGTACGAAGATAAGGACAGCGGAGGGACATACGATAGGCTCTGCACCCTGGTGCGTATGGACTCCCGCGGGCGGAGAGTGCGGTACGCTCTTCGTTACAGGAAGATGGGAAGAGAATGGCGACGGCACGAACCGCGTTTTCGTAAGCTTTGATTACGGAAAAACGTGGGAAACTATCGAAAATCCCCTTCCTTTCGACGAATCAAACGACGTCGGTAATTACGGCGCGTACGGAAGAAGCCCCTGTCTTATCGTAGGCAAGGATCCGTCGATAGTCTACTACGTTAACACGACAGACGTTCCCGAAACGGGAAAACAGCGCGTGCAGTTTGCAAAGCTTAAGATAAACGATAACTAAAAAAGGAAGAATAGAGAAAATAAAATGAAAAAAATGATATCCCCCTCGCTTATGTGCGGAAATATTTTTGAATATGCGGAAACCCTGAGTGTTTTTGAAGATGAAAGAATAGAATATCTCCATATCGACGTTATGGACGGCCATTTCGTGCCCAATATGCAGTTTGGTACCGATACGATAAAGCAGATACGCGCAAAGACGAATATTCCGCTTGATATTCACCTTATGGTCGAAAAGCCCGAGGAAAAGCTCGAATGGTTTGATATAAAGGAGGGTGAATACGTAAGTATCCACCTTGAGGCGGGGGTGCACGCGCAGAAATGCCTGGCATATATCCGCTCGAAGGGCGCAAAGCCGATGATAGCTATATCGCCGTCGACACCTATATGTATGCTTGAGCCCCTTCTTGACGACTGCGACGGAATTCTCGTGATGACGGTCAACCCGGGATTTGCAGGACAGAAGCTTATCCCCGCGTGCGTGAAGAAGGTAAAGGAGCTGCGCAAAATGCTCGATGAAAACGGTTATTCCCACCTTGATATCGAGGTTGACGGAAATATCAGCTTCGAAAACGCAAGAATACTTTCGGATGCGGGCGCGAACATCTTCGTTGCAGGCACGAGCAGCGTGTATAAAAAGGGCTATACGCTTGAAGAGGGTATAAAGGAGCTCCGCAGAGCGGCAGATGGACTCTTTTAAAGAAAGCACAATAAAAAAGAAAAAATCAGAGGCAAAAACCTCTGATTTTTCTTTTTTAAGTACAATTAAGCGGCGAGAACAGTAATTCTGTTCTTTGTGATCTCTGTTACGAGGTCAACGATCCAAGCAACAAAGTTACCTACACCAGTAACGAGGCAAAGAATACCAACTACGAGAGTAACGATGTTCTTTGTTTCAAGGAAACGGATGATGCGATAGATACCGCCGATAGCTCCGCCGAGGAAGATCTGAAGAAGAATTTTAACTATCTTGGGAAGGTTCTCATATGTTTCTGTGATTTTCATAGGTATTACCCCTTTCTGAATTTTATATACATATTATACACAGTTATTTTGCAAAAATCAACCCTAAAATTCAAAAAAGTGAAGATTTATTGAATTTATTAGCTTACATCGTCTGAACGAGGGTAGCGGTTAACTTATCGAAAAATCTCCGAATTTATCTCTCTGAACTCTTCAAACATATTGTCAAAGAGCTTGTCGTACTTGGCAGGGACAGAATATACAGTAGGTCCATCTGATATGAAATAGCAATTATCGGAATCTATATAGAGTCTTATGTCGCTTTGTGTTGCGAACAGCATATCACTGCTGCATTTGTGAAGTAAAATACAGATATTATACTGTGCTACTTCATGGATTGCTTTTTTTACGATGTTTTTAACCTGCATTATATCCTCTATTGTACTTAACTCTTTCTCGGTAAGTATATGTCCGACTTTGCCGAGCTTATAACCGTTAAAGGTATAATAAAATCCCACATGATCCAGTTTTATCCCCTCTGTTATACACTTTTCAACATAGTCGTACTTGTCAGTACGGCAATAATATTCAGAGTCATGTGCAATAAAGACTTCGTCATAGCTTATATTGAAGTTTTTTCCGAGATGCTCTGAAAGTAATACAGGAACGTTTTTCTCTGTTATTTCAAGATTTCGGTATAGGTCGATATAAAAATATTCACTTGGGGAAAGAGGCTTATAGGTCTCGCCGTTAAAGCTTATGGAGCCGTCATCGTTCCAAAAGCCTTGATTTGCGCGCATCTCATCGATCCTATCGCACCCGACAAGCGGAAGTGTAAGCATAAGAAGCGCAAGCAAAAGCGAGGTTATGCGGATAGATTTTTTCATTTCGTTTTCTCCTTTCGTCCTTTGTTTAATCGTTCAGATCAAATTCAATGTCATATATTCCGAAGCCGTCATCGTTTCTTACGACCTCGATATCTGCTTCGAAGCGGTATTCTCCTATCTTTACTACGTATTCGATCTCGTAGCGCGAGCCCTTGACCTCGCTGTCATAGAGTGAGCTTGAAAATCCGCTCTGATATTCTATTTCTATACCGCTTGAAAAGTCTGCGCCCGTATCCTACTCGATCTCTTCGATATAGCTCTGCAGAAATTCGGCGTTTGCGTGTCTTGACGGGTGCATAAGACTCGCCGCGTCCTCGTAGAGGTCTTTTTCTATACATTCGAACATATTTTGCGTAATATCCTTTGCTTCGTCCGAAGATACCGCGTTTTCACACGATACCATAAGCGAAACGAGCAAAAGGAGTATTATGGGCAGGATTATTTTGGATTTTTTCATACTTTATCCTCCTCTATTACTTGCCGTTGCTTTCAACGTATTTTTTCATTATTTCGTCAAAAGAGTCCGTGAGATTTCCGGGCACGCGGTAGGTACTGCCTTTGCGGTAATAAACGTAGTATGTGCCGTCTACAGAAATTATGCAATCTCCGGTAACTTCAATAAAGATTTTGTCGTCTGTGTTAGAATATATCATTACGGAATAGTCCGCTTTGGTGTCAGGGTCAAAAGTGATACTTTCACCCACCTCAGAGATACTGTCGAGCAGAGCCTCCTCTTCTTCTGTTAAGAAGTAATATTTGCAGTAGAAGCGGCGGTCCCCTTCGTAGATGTAGCAGTATCCGTCGAGACGAAAATCCTGATGCTGCTGTTTTTCGGTAATTTCCTCGCTTTTTTGGGCAAATTCCTCGTATTTGTCCGAGCGGCAAAAGTATCTTTGTCCATACTCTTCATCAGACATCGCGATAAAGTATCCGTCTTCGCTGATATAGGCTTTGTAGCCTGTTACAGAAAGCAGGGTGGGAACGTTTTTGTTTGTAACGTATATAACACGCGTCATAGAAAACACGGGAGAGGCTCCGAAATTACATCTTAGGTACTGATTTCCGTCGAGTTCTATTCCTTTTCCGCCGAAAGAATCGACATCTTTATCGGGCGTGAACCAAAAAGCGTGATTTTCTTCCATCTCATCAAGAGAGGAGCAACCGACAAAAGCCTGACATAGTATGAGGATCGCTGATATGAGTGCAACTACGCGGATGGATCTTTTCATATTTCTCTCCTCCTCATTACTCAAGATTCAGCTTCTTCGTTATGATCTTCTTGTTAATGAAGAAAAACAGCAGAGACAATCCCGTATAGAGAACGATTCCGGTGCAGAGTATGATGTGGATTCCGGCAAGCTCGTGGTTTGAGAAGAAGTTGAATATAGGCTCAAGCACGCCCGAAAGCTCAAGCACGGTGAATATTACCATCAGTATTGTGGAAAGTATCTGGCAGAGCATATAATATCCGAAATAGGTGAGTACAGCCATAAATATGCGGTTTTTGCGCGCCATCTGTCCTATAGATATGCAGGTGTAATATACGAGCACTCCGAATATACCCGAAATTGCTACAAGAATAAGCATTTCTATGCCGTAGAATACAAAGTTTGTCGCGATCTCTGCCTCTACGTTACTAAAAAACTGCGATATAAGATAAACTGCCGCCTTGATAACCTCTACGAGCACGTCGCCTGCGCTTATGATAATAAGCGAGAGAAGGGCGGTGCCAACAGAAATAAGCTCAAATATTACCGCTCCGAGAAGCTTTACCGTAATATGCTGTGCGGGTGTTACGGGCAGAGTGAAGGTCAGATAACCCTCTGCCGTGAAGAAGTTTTTGTAAAATCTTATGACAGCTACTGCAATAGTCATAAACATACTTGCCATAATTCCGACGAAAACGGCGAGCATAGACGACCAGAAAATGATATTATAAGCAACGGTGTCGCTTTCGAAAAATTGAATTATTCGTGCAACGACAGCCACGATAAGAATAATGGCGTTTGTCGGCAGCAGTATGCGAATATACGATCCAAGCTCGTGTTTTAACAGCTTCTTTACCATTTGAATACCTCCCTGAACAGCTCGTCAACGCTCTTCTGATGCTCCTCGCGTATTTCATCGACCGTCTTGTGCAGTACGACTCTGCCATCCTTTAAGAAGATGACCTCGTCGAGCACCTGCTCGATGTCGGAAATAAGATGCGTGGAGATCAGCACGGTAGCGTCGGGGTTGTAGTTGTTTATTATCGTGCGGATAACGTAGTCGCGCGCGGCAGGGTCAACTCCCGCGATCGGCTCGTCGAGCACGTAGAGCTTCGCGTTTCGGCTCATCGTAAGGATAAGGCAGACCTTTTCCTTGTTTCCCTTTGAAAGAGTCTTGAGCTTCATATCGGGCGATACGCCGAGCTTTGTCAGCATTTCGTATGCAAGCTCCTCTCGGAAATCCGCGTAAAAGTCCTTGAAAAAGTTGACTATCTGTCTTACCGTCATATATGAGTTCAGATAGTTATTGTCGGGAAGATAAGCGACCTCCTTTTTGCTTTCGACTCCGGGAGGATTGCCGTTTACCGTGAGAGATCCCGAGTCCGCTGTCAGAAGTCCGTTTATAAGCTTTATAAGAGTCGTTTTTCCCGATCCGTTGGGGCCGAGAAGTCCGACTATCTTTCCGCTTGTCAGCGTGATCGTAACGTCGTTAAGTGCCGTAATATTGCTGTAGCGTTTTGTAAGGTTTTCGGTGCAAAGCAGTTCACTCATTTTGTGTTGCTTCCTTTCATAGATTTCATAGAATAAATTTCGTTTGGCTGAAGGATCAGATCTGTGCGTCCTTCCAGTTTTCTACGTATTTTTTGGTTTCCTCCCCGGAAATACCGAGAGCATCCATCGCCGCGAAATATTCGCGTGTTTTTTCTGCGATCATCTCGTCGAGCGATCTCTTTGCCGCGGATATATCCTCAGAAACGAACCATCCCGACCCTCGCTGAGAGTAAAGAATAGATTTCTGCTCAAGTATCTCAAAGGAGTGCTGCACGGTGTTCGGGTTTACCCCCGCCGCAAGCGCAACCTCGCGTACCGAAAGAAGCTTTTCTCCCGGCGCAAATTCTCCGAGCGCTATTCTGAGACAGACCTGCTCGCATATCTGCGGACATATAGCTCTGTTTTTGTCAAGCTTCCATTCCATCTGACCTCACCTCCTGATCATAAACTGTACTACTTCACTAATACAATAATACAGTATATTTTTCGAATTGTCAATAGCTTTTGAAAATTTTTTTGTCTGCGGCAAAAATCCAAATCGCAGAAGGGCAAAATCTATTGACTCTCGGATGCCAAAATGATATAATTAATCAAATAAAGTATATTATTAAGGAAATTTATAATGAAGACATATCTTTTTGATTTTGACGGAACACTTGTTGATTCCATGCCGACCTACGTTTCGACGATGCTGAGAATTCTTGACGAGAACCGGATAAAGTATGACAGCTCGATAGTCAAGATAATAACTCCCCTCGGACTTATCGGCACGGCAAAATATTATATCGAGCTCGGCGTGAACAAAACGGTCGAGGAGATCGTCGCAAAAATGCTCGAATATATGATAGAAGCATATTCGACGAGAGTGCCTGCGAAAAACAACGTCGAAAGCACGCTTAAAAAGCTGAAGGAGCAGGGATGCGACCTGCACGTGCTCACGGCAAGCCCGCACGAAACGCTCGACCCCTGTCTTAAACGTCTCGGGATCGATGAGCTTTTCACGAATATATGGTCGTGTAACGATTTCGGCACTACGAAGGCAGACCCGAATATCTATATCGAGGCGGCAAAGCGCATCGGCAAGGACGTTTCCGAAATAATCTTTATAGATGACAATATAAATGCCGACATAACGGCAAAATCGGCGGGAATGACGGTTTACGGAATATACGATGAAAGCTCTGCCGATTACGTTGACGAAATGAAAAAGGCTTGTGAAAAATATATTTACGATTTTTCCGAGCTTCTTGAAATATAAAAATAAATTGTCAAAGGAGAACTGCAAAATGTTACTTATCAAAAACGCGCACGTAAAGCCGATCACCTCAGAAGATATTATAGGCGGCTCGATCCTTGTCGGAGATGACGGAAAGATACTCGAGATCGGAAAAGATATATCTGCTCCCGAGGGATGCGAAATAATCGACGCAGACGGACGTCTTGTAACTCCCGGTTGCGTAGAGGCACACTGTCATATCGGTCTTGATAACGAAATAATCGGTAAGGTCGGATGGGATTATAACGAATCCGCAGACCCGATAACTCCCCATATGCGTGCTATCGACTCTATTTATCCGCAGGACGAAGCGTTTGCAGACGCTGTCAGCGGCGGTGTAACGACTGCCTGCACAGGTCCGGGAAGCGCCAACGTAGTCGGCGGAACCTTTGTTGTAATAAAGCTCACGGGCAATCGCGTGGACGATATGGTGCTCAAAAATCCCGCTGCCATGAAATGTGCCTTCGGTGAAAACCCGAAGAGAGTTTACGGCGACAGCAAGAAGAGCCCGGTGACCCGTATGGGTACAGCGGCAATTCTCCGCGACCTGCTTTTCAAGGCAAAAAGATACTATGACGATAAAAAAGAGGGCAAAAATCCTGCTTTTGATATGAAGCTTGAGGCGATGATCCCCGTTTTTGAGGGTAAGATCCCGCTCAAGGCACACGCGCACAGAGCGGATGATATCCTCACCTCGATAAGAATAGCAAAGGAATTCGGACTTTCGCTCACGCTTGATCACTGCACGGACGGAGCGGTTATCGCATCCGAGCTTGCAGAGGAGGGCTTCCCCGCATTCGTAGGCCCGACATTCGGCAACAAGAGCAAGATAGAGCTTGCAAACAAGAGCTTCACAACTCCGGGCGTGCTTGCCAAAGCAGGCGTAAACG
The DNA here is from genome assembly GCA_017532425.1 of Clostridia bacterium. Lineage (GTDB taxonomy): Bacteria > Bacillota > Clostridia > Oscillospirales > CAG-272 > SIG672. The sequence goes on from JAFXJH010000091.1 coordinate 12,649, forward strand.
TAAGTATAATCACGGACGCGCCCGTAATTCCGCTGAGATACCTGCCCCTTTGCGCAGGTCTTGCCGCACACGCAGGACTCGGACTTACCGAGGCGTGGAAGGCTATAACGATAAATCCCGCGACAGCTCTCGGAATTTCCGACCGTGTAGGTTCTCTTGAGGTCGGCAAGGACGCGGATATCGTTATCTGGACGGCAGACCCGCTTACACAGATAGGCGGTCAGGCGTATATCGCGATAATTGACGGAAAAATAGTACATTCAAAGGCGTAAAAAACATAAATTGGCAGATAAGAGGACGATCATATGAAAAAATACGAGCTTTGGTATAAAAGCGAGCCGCCGTTTGGCGGAGAAAACAGAGCCGCCTATGCAGGACAGTACAATATTCCCGACGACGGATGGGAAAAATGGTCGCTTCCGATAGGAAACGGATTTCTCGGCGCCAGTATTTTCGGAAGGACCTTCACCGAGCGTATTCAGATAACAGAGGTCAGCCTGTGCAACCCGATAATCTGGAATATGGGCGTTTGTAAAAATGCAGGACTCAACAATTTCTGCGAGCTTTATATTGATTTCGGGCACGAATTTGCCAAAACGTCGAATTACCGCAGAAGTCTTTCGCTGAACAGCGCTACCGCAAAGACAGAATATACCTTCGAAAACGTGCACTATACGAGAGAGTATTTTGCAAGCTACCCCGACAAGGTGCTAGTGATACGGCTTTCTGCCGATAAAAAAGGAGCGTTGAACTTCACTCTTCGCCCCGAGATTCCGTTTATCTGTGATTCTCTTATCACAGAAAACGACGGTATGGGCAAAAGCGGAAGGGTCTCGGTCGAGGGCAACAGAATAACCCTGAGCGGCGAAATGCATTATTACGGCGTAAAATTCGAGGCTCAGATCGCTGTTGTTCCCACAGGCGGAGAGCTGATTCGGAATGAAAACACTATTGAGCTCAAAAACGCCGACAGCGCGGTTATAACGGTCGCTCTCGGAACAAACTATAAGCTCGAGAGCAGGGTTTTCCTTGAGGAAGACCCGAAGAAAAAGCTCTCGCCCTATCCGCATCCGCACGAAAAGGTGGGTGCTATTCTCGAAAATACGCTGTCATATACCTACGAGGAGCTTTATGATCGGCATTTAAAGGACTATACAAGCCTTTTCGACCGTGCATCGATCGATTTCGGCAATAAAGTGCCCGAAATTCCCACCGACGAGCTGCTCAAAGGATACAAAAACGGCGAAAAAAACACATACCTTGAGGAGCTTTATTTTCAGTACGGAAGATATCTCCTTATCGCTTCATCGCGCATAGGCGGATATCCCTCGACTCTGCAGGGTATATGGAATCAGTACGCAAGCGCTCCGTGGGGCTCGGGATATTGGCATAACATCAATATTCAGATGAATTATTGGCCGGCATTTAATACAAACCTCTGCGAGCTTTTCGTGCCGTATATCGAATATTTCCACGGATACGCTCCGCTTGCCGAAAAGATAGCAAACGAATACGTAAAAAAGCATTTTCCCGATAAATTCTCGCAGGATCCGAAGGAAAACGGTATGGCGATAGGCACGGCGGCAACCCTTTACACGATAGAGGGCATCCCCGCGCCGGGCACGGGACATTCGGGACCGGGCACCTGCGCGTTTACCGCAAAAATGTTTACCGACTACTGTCAGTTCTCAATGGACAGGGAAGTTCTTGAGAAGGTTGCTTATGACGTAAATCTCCGTATGGCGAGATTTCTCTCCAAAACGCTTGAAGAGCAGCCCGACGGAACTCTGCTCGTCCAATATTCGGCATCTCCCGAGCAGGAGCATAACGGAAGGCATTACCATACAAAGGGCTGTGCATTCGACCAGCAGATGGTATATGAATCTTATAACGATACCGTGAAAATAGCCGACGAGCTCGGCATAAAAGACACTTTTATCGAGCAGATAAGAAAAGATCTGCACAGACTTGATCCCGTGCAGATAGGCGCGGACGGTCAGGTAAAGGAGTTCCGCGAGGAAGTAAATTACGGAGATATAGGAGATCCGCACCACAGACATATCTCGCATCTTCTCGGACTTTATCCCGGAACGGTCATAAACAGTAATACAAAAGAGTGGCTCGAGGGCGCAAAGGTCGCTCTGACAAGACGCGGAAATCTCTCCACGGGTTGGTCTGTCGCTCTTAAGCTGTGCACGTGGGCGCGCACAAAGGAGGGCAACAGAGCGTACGAGCTTGTCGATACTATGCTCTCAAACTGTACTCTGCCGAATCTGTGGGATACTCACCCGCCTTTTCAGATCGACGGCAACTTCGGTACTACGGCGGGCATCGCGGAAATGCTCATTCAGAGCCACGAGGGCTTTGTGCATATTCTGCCCGCGCTTCCCGACGTATGGTCAGATGGAAGCTTTGAGGGTCTGACTGCGCGCGGAGGCTTTGCCATTTCGGCAAACTGGAAGAATAAAACGCTTACCGAGGTCAAGGTCTTCTCAAAGGTCGGAGGTAAGCTCAGACTCTTTGTGGGTGAAAAATACACACAGAATTTCGTACACGACGGATTTATAGAGTGTGATACGTGTGCAGGAGAAACTCTTTCGTTTTCTCTTGAAGGATCGGCAAATTAGTATTGTTTCAGGTGAAATTATGGAAATAAAAGAACTCAGAGACCAGATAGACAAAATAGATTCGGAGCTTGTAAGGCTTTATATCGAGCGTATGACGGTTTCGTCACAGATCGCCGACTACAAAAGGGAAAATAATCTCCCCGTGCTCGACCACAAGCGTGAGCGCGAGCTGCTTGCAAAGATAAGCACCCTTGCAGGCCCCGAGCTTGAAAGATACGCAAGAATACTCTACGAGAGCATCCTTGCGACCTCTCGTGCATATCAGGACAAAAAGCTCGGAAGCGCGTCCGAGCTCTGCGAAAAGATCGCTTATGCTTCGGAGAATACTCAAAAGCTTTTCCCCGAATGTGCTACGGTTGCCTGCCAGGGCGTAGAGGGTGCATACTCGCAGATAGCGGCGGAAAGCCTCTTCAGACTCCCTTCTATCAGCTATTACAAGACATTTGACGACGTTTTCAGCGCGCTTGACGCGGGAGAATGCAAATATGCTGTGCTTCCCGTTGAAAACAGCACTGCAGGAACGGTAAACAAGGTCTACGACCTTATGCGAAGCCACAAATTCTATATCGTTCGTTCGGTAAGGATCAGAATAGAGCATAATCTCTTCGCCCTTCCCGGAACGAAAATATCGGATATACGCGAGATCGTATCTCACGAGCAGGCGCTCAGCCAATCTGCGGGATATATTGCATCGCTCGAAAACGTGAAAGCCACACCCGTGCTCAATACGGCTGTTGCTGCTGAAATGGTTAAAAATTCGGGCAGGCACGATCTTGCCGCGCTCTCCTCACGTTCCTGCGGAGATATCTACGGGCTCGAATGTCTTGCCTCCTCCGTGCAGGACAGAGGTGCGAACTATACGCGCTTTGTCTGCATTTCAAAGGATCTTGAGATCTATCCCGGCTCCGACCGTACGAGCTTTATGATGGTGATATCGCACCGTCCCGGATCGCTCTATCGCATCCTCTCCAAGCTGAACGCAAGCGGAATAAATATGCGCAAGCTTGAATCGCGACCTCAGCCCGACAAGGATTTTCAGATAATGTTCTATCTAGACGCCGATCTTTCGATGTATTCGCCCGAGCTTCCCATTCTTCTCACCGAGCTCGAGGGTGAATGTGAGGACCTGCGATATCTCGGAACCTATTCCGAGGAGTTTTAGCCCTGAGAACCTACCAAAAACTTTGCTAAAAAGAGAACAAACTTATTTTAAGAAAAGTTTTGGTCGAGCTTTTTCAAAAGCTCGCGGGATTCTTAAGGGCGGCGCCCTTGAGTCGCGCGGTCGTTCTTGCGCGAAAGACGCGTCTTTTTGTCAGAACCCCTTTTTGAAAAAAGGGGTTCCGACACCTCCCCAAAAACTTTACTAAAACAGCTTCTTCTAAAAGAAAACCCCTTTTCATCACGAAAAGGGGTTTTTGATGTTAATAGAGGATATTGATTGCGCCTTTGACGCAGTCGATAACGACGTTTGTGTGCTCGCCCGCACCTTCGCCGTCGAGCGTCCAGGCGATGTGCTCGCGCGTCTTGATCTCGAAGTGGCTTCCGCGCACAAGGATGACGTTTTCGCCGTGAGAATCGAATTTTTGCATAGCAACGGCGGCGAAAATATCGTTGAGCATATTTATGTTTGTCGGATAGCGCACGATGAGAAGCTCAAGCTTTCCGTCGTTGAGTGCGACCTTGCTGTCGGGGAATTTTACGATTCCTCCGGCTGACTTGGTGTTGCAGACAGAGAGGAAGGCTACGTCGTCGAAGGAGTATACTTTTTCGTCGCAAACGATGTCGGCAGAGATCTTCCTGATGTTAGTGAGGTCCATGGCACCGCTAAGAACGTACGCCGATTGACCGAGGGCATTCTTGACAGCCTGCGGAGTGTCGTAAGAGGATTTTGTAAAAGCTCCGAAGGAAGCAACGTAAACGAATTTTCTGTTTTCGCAGAATATGCCGATGTCGTGGGGCTTTGCCTGCGCGGTGAGTAGCTTTTTGGCGCAAGCGGGCATGTTTTTGGGAAGCTTGAGGGTGGCTGCAACGTCGTTTGCGGTTCCGCAGGGCATATATCCGATGGTAGGCGGATCATCCGCATCGGCACAGCCGTTGACGACCTGGCTGAGCGTGCCGTCACCGCCGCAGCAGAAGAATATGTCGAACTCGTCGCGAAGCGACTCGGTCGTTCTGAATGCGTCCTCTCCGCTTTCGGTGAGATGTACCGTGAGAAGGTATTTTGAGGAAAGGATTTCTATAATAGTAAAAAGATTGTATTTAGCCTTGCGTTGACCCGCCAAAGGGTTAACAATTAAAAGAGCTCTTTCTTTTTTCAATGTGATTCATCTCCAAGATAGTATTGCAAAGCATATTTTATCACTTTTATACGCTTTTGTCAACAGTATTCGACTCCTTTGCGTTTCTCATATATTTTATATGTGAAAATTTAAAAAATATCCTTAAAAAATGCGTAAAAACACTTGATTTTTTTAAAAAGGTATGCTATAATATCACCCGTACCAATAAATAGGGGTGTAGTTCAGTTGGTAGAACGGCGGTCTCCAAAACCGCATGTCGCGGGTTCAAGTCCTTCCGCCCCTGTGGAAAATAAGAAGCCATCGCAATAAGCGATGGCTTTTTGTTTTCCGCATTAGTACAAAAAAAGGAAGGACTTGAAGCGGCGCGGGAGTGAATGACAGCCCGGTGGGCTGTCAGAGCCGCGACGAGACCGAGCCCGCAGGCGAGAACAAGTCCTTCCGCCCCTGTGGAAAAAAGCCAAGTCGAATTTCGACTTGGCTTTTTTTAGCTAAATCCGTCCTTACGGACGGGATAAATCCACCTTCGGTGGATGAAATCGCTTCG
>JAFXJH010000092.1 GCA_017532425.1 Clostridia bacterium
TGCCTCCTCGGACTCCTTGCGGTTTGTCTTATCGATAAGGATCTCTTTTGCGTTCGGGTCGGGCGCGTTAGTTGGATTATACCAGTCGGTATTTACCGTAAGGGTCGCGCCGAGCTTTGATTCTATAGTCTTTTTAAGATTTGCCGTTTCATCTGTGACTCTCGCCGCAGAAGCGTCGCGGCGCACGATAAGGTATCCGCTGATGTCGAGATACTCTTTTTTGATCTCATCCTGCGGCTTTTCGTTACTGCAAGCCGAAAATGCCGTCAGCAGGAAAAGCGACGCCAGGATAAGCGAGATGGCTTTTATAAACAAATTATTCTTTTTCATAGCTTTCTCCGAATGTTTCAAAATTTACTGCTCGTAAAGCTTGAGTCTTGCGAACTGTATTCTCTGAAGTCCTTCAGGCGTGTCGGTAGTATTTACGTAATATACTATCGACGGATCGGAACCGAGCACGAGGCAGGGACTGTAACCGATTCTATCTGTTCCCTTTGCATCGTTTTTGTTATCGTACGGCAACGGGTTTGTCATAGTTTCCCACGTTTTACCGTAATCAAAGCTTACAAACATACGGTGCTGACCGTTGCCGTTTTTCTCCCACATTCCGGTTGCAATAAGCGTTCCGCATTCACCGCCTGCAGGAGACCATATGCACCAGGGTGCAGAGCCTACGCTGTAGTTTCCTACCTGCAAAAGTGTACCCGGGTCGGTATGATTCCAGTTTGTTATATCGGTCGTCGTCTTATAGTATATAAGAGAGCCGCCCGTACCAACGTATTCGTATACCATAAAGTATTCGCCGTTGCTCATTTTCGTCATCGAGAACATACCCGGACGGTCGGCAGGATTATCAAAGGTACATACGTCGTATATCTCGCTCCACTTTACGCCGTCCTTTGAGCGCTTATAAACGAGCTTCTGGTCGTGTTTCGGGTCGCTGTCGTCCGAATAGAAGCAGTAGAGATATCCGTCCGATTCTTCATACCACATGAAAGGCTCCCATATGCCTTCCTTGAGTCCGCCTGCCTTGGCGATTATAACGTACTCTTCCCAGGTCTTTCCCGCGTCGAAGCTTCTCCATACGCCGATGTGAGATTTAACGCTGTAGTTTACCGAGTTGCCCGAATAAAGGAGTGTGCCCGCAGGCATATCTCCCACCTGTGCAGGGAGTTCGTAAATATGAGCCATCGATATTCCGCCAATTGATTTATCCAGCATTTCTTCCGGACGTGCAATAAGATTCCATGAAGCGCCCTTGTCTGTGCTTTCCCATACCGAGCCGTTAGTCTTGGGACCCTGTCCCTTTATAGGAGATGCGCTAAGACAGAATATAGCGATAAGCTTTCCGTTATCCTCTTTGTTTTTCTGATGTTTCAGCTCAAGTACCGCCGGGTAATGCGCCGTGTTGATCATATTTTTATAGCCAAGCAGATCAACGTAGCCCTTTTCCGGAACTTCAAAGAGAGTCGATTTCACCTCGACATCCATATCAAGCTTATCTTCTATAAAGATATTCTGAACGATATCATACTCCTTGGTATATGTTTTTCCCGCAGAAATATCTATTTTGTTTGCTTCCTCAGAGGAAAGCACGTAATTGTTCAGAAAATACGCGATGGCGCGTACCGTGCCTGTTTCGCTCTGACCGACAATAACGATCTTGTTTTCAGTAACATCGATTATGTAAGAATCGTCGGGCATACCCTCGAGCTTTGCGAGTGCCTCCTCGGACTCCTTGCGGTTTGTCTTATCGATAAGGATCTCTTTTGCGTTCGGGTCGGGCGCGTTAGTTGGATTATACCAGTCGGTATTTACCGTAAGGGTCGCGCCGAGCTTTGCTTCTATAGTTTTTTTAA
>JAFXJH010000093.1 GCA_017532425.1 Clostridia bacterium
CCTCTCCGTCGGCTACGCAGCGAACCCACAAAGCTCATTTCATTCGCTTTTGGGAACCCCTGCCGCCGCCACCTCTCCCAAAGGGAGAGGCTTTTTCATTATCCCAATTATAACACAAATCGGCAGAGAAAACAAGTTCTCTGCCGAAATTTGTTTGTAGGGGCGATTCATGAATCGCCCGTTTTTGTTTTGCGTATTTCAGCGGGCGATTCGTGAATCGCCCCTACAAAATACAAATATCCTTATGAGAACCCCCGTAAATGTCGAGGTTTTTCTATTTAATCGCCGTTACGCCGCTTTTCATAACCATTCTTCTTAAAAATCTGTTATACATAAACGGACGCTTAACGCACTTGACTATAACCTTAAATATCAGCTTCAGAGCGTTTTTTCTGTATTTTTTTATGATCTTTTCGGGCGAATCTGCCATATTCATCGAAGAAGCGAGCATTTCCGCACTGAGCATCGCGTAGCTTATCCCCTCAAACGAGCTCGGGCTTATAAAGCCTGCCGCCTCACCTATGAGAAAAGCGGTGCCATCTCCGAGGAAAATTCCGCTTCCTATCTTCGGTCTTGAAACGAGGCAGGCTTCTATCTTTTTCGGTGAAGCGAAAACGCTTTCGGGCACGATACCGAGCTTTATCAGCTTTTCCTTTTGTGCTTCAAAGGCTTCTCTTGAATTTTTTATATCAAAAGCACCTCCGAATACAAGCTCTCCGTCCTTGAAGAATATCCACGAGCAGCCCTCCGAGGTATCGTTGTCGAAAACGCACGAATAATAGGGGTTTTCGCCCTTTGCCTCATACCACTCTTGTATTGCCGTATATTTATGTATTTTCTGATTATTAAAAAGCGATCTGCGCACTATTGAAGATGCTCCGTCCGCACCGACGAGATATTTACATCTGATCTCTACGCCTTCCGAAAGAGTAAGCGAAAATCCGTCCGGCAGTCTGTCGATCGCTTCGCATCTTGCCTTCAGAGTATCCACGCTCTTCGGAATCATACTTTTAAGGAAATTATCGAATCTTTCGCGGTTTACGTTCAGATAATTTCGTCTGTAATATCTTGTAAGACCGTCTGAAAGGTCGATAGTACGCACCGAAAAGAGCTGAGGCGAGGCAAGTATCTCGCTCGGCAGGCATATATCGTGCTTTGCAAGAACGTACTGCGCGTCCGGCGAAATGAGTCCTCCGCACACCTTTTCGTGATGCTCTGCGCCGTCTATAACAAGAATTCTGTATTTTTCAGAGTCGAGCATTCTTGCAAGGCTCGCTCCCGCAGGACCTGCGCCTATTATTGCGACGTCATAGAATTCGCCTTGTAAAATTTCCTTTTTGTCTGACATAAAGCTTATCTCCGTATCTTTTATCTGCCTAAAGTATATCATTTTGTGCCCGCTATGTCAATAAAAATAGTCTTTTTTGTAAATAAACTTACCACATATATTGTCTTTGATTGACAAAGCGGAAAACTTGCGCTATAATATATGAAAATCCTTATTTATACTTATTTATTAAAGGAAAAGAAACAGAATGCGAAAAATATTAAACACGGCGGCTCTTTTGTCCGTCCTCCTTATAATCAGTATGCTTTTATCATCGTGCGGAGTTTTTTATTTCACGTACACTCACGAGGATATCTCTTCGCCGAGCGCCGACGGTCTTGAGGACATCAAGGACCCCGACGCTCCCGGAACGCAGACTCCTCCGAGTCAGATCGACTTCGGTTTAAGCGACAAATTCGATCCCACAGCTATTCTCGGACGCTTTCACGATTACAATTTCGGCGGATCTTATATCACTATTGCAACGGCAAGTGAAAAGAATCCTTTATTCCCGAGCACCGGACTGTACGTAGACTCAAATCTCTACTCGGCAATGTCAGCCCTTCAGGAAAAATTCAATATGTCGCTTACAAAATTCCCGTCCGACCTTGAAACTCTTATCGCAACGCTTGAAAACGCCGAGACGTCGGGCAACAACTATGCCGACATAGTTGCGATTCCTCTTTCTGCCGTTCCTTCCTTTGAAGGAAAAGATATTTTCCACAAGATCTCTTCTCTGCCCTTTATCAGCGAGGATGCAGACTATTTCGCGGAAAACAAAAATTTCGGCATAACCGGAGAATATTTCATCGGCGGAAGCGCAAGCTACCAAATTTCCGACACAAAGGTGATTTTCTTCAATACCGATCTTATAAAATCACTCGGCGCTGTATCTCCATACTCGATACTTTCGTCGAAAAAGTGGACCTGGGATAAGCTTTACGAGTATCTCACCTTCGGCAAAGGATTTGCCTCAAGCGAAGACCTTCTTGCGGTGATCAAGGCAACGGCAGGCGAAAAGAGCGAGGGCACAGACGCAGCTGCCGCAGCTCTTGCCGAAAAGATACTCCCCTCCGTCATAAGCGAAAATGCAAAAGAAAGTTTCCTTAACGGAGAGGCGCTCTTCTACCTCGGAAGCCTTGCAGAGGCAAATGAATTCTCCAATACCGACACGGTATTCGGTCTTCTCCCCATCCCACTTTTCGAAGAGGGCAAGGAATACAGAAGTCTGCATCACAGCGACGATATAACCGTGTTTGCGTGCGCAAAAAGCTCTCCCGACCTTGAGCGTGCCGCATTTATAATCAGCGCGGCAAACGCTTCCTGCTACGGCTCTATGGAAAGCCTCTTCTTCTCTGTTACCGAAAACAGCTTTCTGCGCGACAACGGATCGAATCTTTCTCTCGGATACATCTGCTCGGCAGAGATATCCGTGATCTTCCCCGAGGTCGAGAGCGAGACACCGGGCGAGGATGCAGAATAAAGTTGTAAACAATTTGTAAACATCGCTTTTTGTGTGTACAAAAATCTTCTATATATGGTATAATGTTTTTCGCCTGCGAATACAGGCAGAACATATTCCGTAAAGCTTAGTCTGCGGGTAAATGCTTGATCCAAAGCTTGTTTCACCATGCCGCACACTCGGTTTTAACGGAGAATAAATTTAAAGAAAGGTGAAAATACTATGCTCGCAAAGGAAAAGAAGCAGGAAATTATTCTGGCTAACGCTATGCACGAAGGCGACACAGGTTCGCCCGAAGTTCAGATCGCTATTCTTACACAGAGAATCAACGACCTCAACGCGCACCTCGCTAACAACCAGAAGGACTTCCACAGCCGCCGCGGACTTCTCAAGATGGTAGGTAAGAGACGTAACCTTCTCAAGTATCTCCAGAACACTGACATTGAGCGTTACCGCGCAATAGTTAAGAAGCTCGGACTCAGAAAGTAAGTCCAAACCCGTGGCAGGTCAAAAAGCCTACGGCTGTTTGACATTGCAAAACGTTTCAGAAAATGGGAGGCCCTCGCCTCCCATTTTTGAGATACGCACCAGTAAAAAACGAACGGTCTTGACCGGTCGAAGTGAATAATGAATAATGAATGTCTCCGAAAAGTCCTCGAAGGTGTTCACTATTCATTATTTCTCCGGTTGAGGCTGATATATAAAAAAATATCAAAAAGAAAGGGCAAGAAAAAATGTTTGAAAATTTTAAAGTATTTGAAACAACTCTCGCCGGCAGACCTCTCGTAATCGAAACCGGAAAAATGGCAGGTCTTGCAAACGGTTCATGTCTTGTGAGATACGGCGAAACCTCGATACTCGCAACAGCTACAGCTTCGGCAAAGCCCCGCGACGGTATCGACTTCCTTCCTCTCTCTGTTGACTTTGAGGAAAGACTTTACGCTGTCGGAAGAATCCCCGGCGGTTACCTCAGACGTGAGGGCAGACCCTCCGAAAAGGCGATACTCACATCCCGTGTTATCGACCGTCCTATCCGTCCTCTCTTCCCGAAGGACCTCAGAAACGACGTTGCGCTCAACCTTATGGTTCTCAGCGTAGACAACGACTGCTCTCCCGAAATCACCGCTATGATCGGTGCTTCTATCGCTCTCTCCATCTCCGACATTCCGTGGAACGGACCTATCGCAGGCGTATTCATGGGACTCGTTGACGGCGAGATCATCGTAAACCCCACCTCCGAGCAGAGAGCAAAGAGTGATCTTGAGCTCACAGTTGCCGGCTCGGCAAAGAAGGTCGTTATGATCGAGGCGGGTGCTAACGAGGTTGACGACGACACAATGTTCGAAGCTATCATGAAGGCTCACGAAGAGATCAAGACTCTCTGCGCATTCATCGATTCTATCGTTGCAGAGGTAGGCAAGCCCAAGTTTGACTATCCTTCCTGCGAGCTCGACCACGATATGTTCGACAAGATCTTCGATTTCTGTGAAAAGGACGTTATGGTTGCTCTCGACACAGACGACAAGACTGTCCGCGATGCAAGAATGCAGCCTATCACAGACGCTATTCTCGAGAAATTCTCCGAAGAATATCCCGAGCTTCCCGACATCATCGGCGAGCTTGTATACAAGATCCAGAAGAAGATCGTCCGCAGATGGCTCCTTCAGGACAAGAAGCGTGTTGACGGCAGAAGAATGGACCAGATCCGTCCTCTCAACGCCGAGGTTGACCTTCTCCCCAGAGTTCACGGCTCGGGTATGTTCACAAGAGGTCAGACACAGGTTCTTACAATTGCAACTCTCGGTACAATAGGCGACGCTCAGCTTCTCGACACGATCGACGAAGAGGAATCCAAGCGCTATATGCACCACTACAATATGCCCGGCTTCTCCACAGGCGAAGCAAAGGCAACCCGCAGCCCCGGAAGACGTGAGATCGGTCACGGTGCTCTCGCAGAGCGCTCTCTCATCCCCGTACTTCCCTCTGTTGAAGAATTCCCCTACGCTATGAGACTCGTTTCCGAGGTTATTTCCTCCAACGGTTCTACATCTCAGGCATCTGTTTGCGGATCTACTCTTGCTCTTATGGCAGCAGGCGTACCGATCAAGGCACCGGTTGCAGGTATCTCCTGCGGTCTTATCAC
>JAFXJH010000094.1 GCA_017532425.1 Clostridia bacterium
CTTTGACGAGTCGACCTTAAACGACATCAACTCGTGGGTAAGCAAAAACACCGACGGTATGATAAAAAAGATATATGACGAGATCGACCCCGATTCGGTTATGTTTCTCATAAATGCTCTCGTTTTTGACGCAGAGTGGGAGAAAAAGTATACGGATAAAAACACTTGGGAACGTACCTTTACCTCTGTTACAGGTGAAGAGCGCACGGTAGAATTTATGCACTCGAGCGAGTACAAATACATCCAAGGCAAAAACGTCAATGGATTTATAAAGAATTACAAGGGCGGCAAGTACAGCTTCGTTGCGCTTCTTCCCGATAAAAACGTAAGTATCTACAGATATATTGAATCGCTAAGCGCAGAAAGTATCGCAAAACTTCTTGATAACGTTTATTCAAACGAGGTCAAAGCCGCAATACCGAAGTTTGAGAGTGACTATTCTATCATTCTGAACGATATTCTCTCGGATCTCGGAATGTCTTCCGCATTTGCAAGCGGAAGTGCCGATTTCTCAAAGCTCGGACATTCCGACGTAGGAAATCTTTTCATTTCCGAAGTAGTCCACAAAACCTTCATTTCGGTTGACGAGAACGGCACGAAAGCCGCCGCTGTCACAGGCAGCGACGTTAGCTGCGAAGATGACAGCAATACTGTAACGATCACTCTCGACCGACCGTTTGTATATATGATAATCGATAACGAAACGAATCTCCCGATATTTATCGGTACGGTTACTGATATAAACAATTAAAAAATTTAAGGCTAAAAGCCTCAAATTCAGACCAAAAACAAAATAGTAAAAAGCTTTCAGCCAAGGAAAAGGGATGGGAGTTTGAGGGAAGGGAAAAAACTTCGGCGTTTGAGATGGTTTTTCCCTTCCCTCGTTTTGAATTTAACAATCTTGTCTACATTTTAAATTGGAACCAAAAGCCTCAGATTTTCATTTAATACAGCATCATATCGTTCCTACAACGGTCAATACGCTTACACCGGGTACTACCGACCATACACCGCTTACAGGATCCTGCGTGTAGGTGGCGGCAGGAACCGTTATTTCACCGGGCACAGTTACAAAGCTTCCGGTTGCCTCGTCGTAGGTGTAATTTGTTCCTTCGCTCCATGCGCTCTGATTAAAGGTTACCTCAATATCGGTCAGAATGGGATCGAAAATATCGGTAAGCGTTGCATTATCTGTAGCTGCCGCCGCCGTATTTCCGTAGTTCTGAATGGTAAACGTATAGGTCACTCTGCTGTTTTCGCTGACAGGAGTCGGAGAAATGCTCTTGTTTATCATAAGATTTGCTTCCGAAAGCGTCGTAACGGTCTCGCTTGCCGTGACGGGCGTAGTTATTCCGCCTCCGCTTAAAGTTGCCGTATTGACTATACTCTGAGCATCGCCGAGCGGTGCAAACTGATTTACGGTCACCTCATACACGATAGCAGCGTTTCCGAGCGCCGGAACAGAAATTCCACTCACCGTAAGCGGCGGTCCTGCCGTCACGGTCGGATCAGCCTGAAGCACTCCGTTTACATAATAAAGCAGTGAATCCTCTCTATAGCTCAGCGGATAAAGCGTTCCGCCGTTAAAGGTATACGCTCCGAGATCGTCGATGAGCGTAAGTCCGCTTATCTCTGTCGTGCCCGAGTTAAGAATACTTACAACATAAGTCACTCTGTCGCCGACGCTGTACTCGCTGCGTACAGCACTTTTGGTGGCTGAAAGCACTTCCAAAAGCTCACCCGTCGCTACGTTAGAGCTAGTTACCACGTCATTATAGGTTAAAGTTGCCTGGTTGGTGAATATTGCCATAAAACCACCTCCGTTTTATAATACCGAAGGCTCACGCACTTCGGTTCTATATAATATATGTTGCTTTACGGAAGGTTGTCACTTACAAATTTTCCTCGGTTCATTTTTATTACACAGTTTATTTCAAAGTTATTTATTGAAGTTTGCATTTTATTGTGATATATTTTATTTACAGACCCAAAGAAAGGAAAAATATCAAATATGAAATTCAGAGAAAAGCTTGCGAGCTTTATGTACGGCAGATACGGCAACGATCAGCTCGGCAACTTTATGATGTGGACCTACGTCGTCCTGCTTATAATAAACCTATTCGTTTCTTCTGTAACGCTCTATACGCTGTCAATAATTCTTGTTTGCTTGACGGTTTTCCGTATGTTTTCGCGCAACGTCAACGCACGAAACAAGGAAAATCTGAAATTTTTGGCTATAAGAAAGAAATTCCTTTCTTTTTTCAAGCTTCAGTTTGACCGTACGCGCGATATGCGAAGAAAGGTATACAAAAAATGCCCTTCCTGCAAGGCTGTCGTCAGACTCCCTCGCAAGTCGGGAAAGCACGCCGTCGTTTGTCCGTCGTGCAAAAACCGCTTTTCGATGAAAATAATGCCGTTTGCCGCGCTTCTTTCGCTAATCATCACAATTTTTCTCGCGCTGATCGCCCTCATCGTTCTTCTCATCATCTTTATATAAAACGAAAAGGACTTTAAAAATATGAATACTGAAATTTTATCCGAAAATATTGCCCAATCGGGTGCGCAGGCCGTCCGCGAGCTTATTGAGGCGGGCTCTCTTAAAAAAGGAGATATTCTCGTTATCGGATGCTCCTCCTCTGAAATAATGGGAGAAAAGATCGGAAAAGGATCCACCTATTTTGCCGCTGAAGCACTTCTGAGTGGAATATACCCCATCCTTGAGGAGCGCGGAATATATCTCGCCGCGCAGTGCTGTGAGCATTTAAACCGCGCGCTCGTAATTGAAAAGGAATGTGCCGAAAAATATTTTCTCGAGTGCGTATCGGTAATACCCCAGCCCAAAGCGGGCGGCTCGTTTGCCACCGCAACATACAAAAAGATGAAAGATCCCGTTATGGTCGAGCACGTAAAGGCCCGTGCCGGAATCGACGTCGGCGGAACGCTCATCGGTATGCACCTGCGCGACGTTGCCGTACCCGTAAGGCTCTCTGTTACCAAGATTGGCGAAGCGTCTATCATATGTGCCTACACCCGTCCGAAATTCATAGGCGGCGAGCGCGCTGTGTATAGGTGAGGTTACGCCAAGGGCTCTGCCCTTGACCCGCTCCAACCCGTTTTGAAAAAAGGGTTTGAGAATCCCAAAAACTTTGCTGAAAAGGCGAGAAGTTACTTCTTTAGAAAAGTTTTGAGGATTTTTAAGGAACTTTTTCAAAAGTTCCTTAAATGGGGTTTGGGGTAAAGCCCCAAGCAACGGCGTTTCTTTTGATTACTTTTCTTTTCGCCTGCGCTTTCAAAGAAAAGTAAGTCCCTGACTATCTAAAAAACTCGTACGTAAAGACATCGTCCTCACGTACGAGTTTTCTTTATTAAGTTATCTGTATTTGTCTAAAATCGCCGTATATTCTTTATTCTTCAAAAGCTCTGCTCTCCTGCCCGCTTTGGCATTGATGCGGTAGTCGATATTAAATTTAAACAAATCGTTTCTTGCATCTTCAAAGTAACGATCGAAAGAAGAATTCAAAGCATCATTTTCCTTTCTTAATTCTTCAAGCTTTTTCGTTGCATACAAGTTTTTGTCCATAAGCATAGTAACCTGACTGTCTGTTCCGCCTCGGTAACAGAAATCATTTTCTATTCTTCCAAGGAAAGATTTTGCAAGTACAAGGAAAAATACATCACCGGTCTTTTCAAACGCATTCAGCATAAGTTCTCCATAGTACAGTGCGCGTTCAGCCTTTTCTGTCATTGAGAGCGAAGGATCAAAGAAAACGGCGCGACCAAGCTTATCAGATGCAAAATCAGCAAGCTCATACATATTCTTTCGAACGTGAAAATAATATTCGCTTGTATCCTTTGCAAATAGCTGTTCTGTTTTTTGCCCGCCGGTAGTGTACCAATCGGTGAATTTTGTTTTATAAATTTCAAGAGCTTCGTCTGTTTTTCCTTCTGCGTGAAGAATTTTAGCACGCATATTCCACGCGCCCAGACGGAGATTCTCCTCTGTGCAGCCATCAAGTATCTTTTCACAGATAGCAAGAAATTCATCCTTGTGATTAATCAAAACCGCAGGATCATTATCGGCAAAATTGCCGCCTATATCCCACATATAGTAGTGCATAATATAGTAATCATTAGGATAATCGTGATATGCTTTTACAATAATATCACGGCCTGTTTTGTCGTTTCTGTGCTTGATATACTCGGAAATAGCTTCTTTGATTTCAGCTTTGATCTTCTCCTCACTATAACCCATAAGCTGATCGAGCGTTACTCCGAAGAAATACGCAAGCGGTTGCAAGAGTGTGATATCGGGATATGTTTCGCCGCGCTCCCATTTACTGACGGCGGCACAGGTAACGTTCATCGCAAGCGAAAGCTCTTCCTGTGTGATATTTTTCGCTGTACGCAAACGTTTGATGTTTGCACCAATTGTCATTTCCATAATTATACCTCAACTAAAATAAAAGTAAGCCGACGTCTGCTTCTGATTACATTATAACACAAAAGACATTTTAGTAAAGGTATTGTTAAGAAACACAGTGTTAACTCGGAGTTAAAAAAATAAACATTCAGTATATGCTGCAAAAAGAAAAAAGCAAGAATATGAGAAGAAATATCCTCCTATTCTTGCTTTTATTTAATTATTTCCAATCAATAATTCTCAGCCTTTACCTGGAAATATGCCTGAGGATGTGCGCATACGGGGCACATCTTGGGTGCCTTCTGACCAATCATAATATGGCCGCAGTTAGAGCACTGCCAGATAACGTCATTGTCCTTCGAGAATACGAGATCGCCTTCGATATTAGCAAGAAGCTGTCTGTAACGCTCCTCGTGCTCCTTCTCGATCTTTGCAACTGCGCTGAAGAGATATGCGATGTGGTCAAAGCCCTCTTCCTTTGCAACCTTTGCAAATTCAGCATACATATCTGTCCACTCGTAACGCTCGCCTGCAGCAGCGTCCTCAAGGTTTACGGTAGTTGTGGGTACTTCGCCGTCGTGGAGAAGCTTGAACCAGATCTTTGCGTGCTCCTTCTCGTTTTCTGCTGTTTCCTCAAATATTTTTGCTATCTGTACGTATCCGTCCTTCTTAGCCTTAGATGCATAATAAGTGTACTTGTTTCTTGCCTGCGATTCGCCTGCAAATGCCGCCATAAGATTGGCCTCTGTTCTTGATCCTTTAAGTTCCATAATTGATTTCCTTTCAAAATTGTTTATTTGAATTACAATATAATAATGACATATTTTTTGTTATTTGTCAATATTATAATCAAATTTTTTTGTTATCATTCAAGCAAAATGTGTTTTGCTTCACCGACTCTTTCCATAATTACGGAGTCTCTCTTCTGGCTTGTAAAGACAAAGACCTGATATCCCGACAAAGCGATCTCGCCGAGAAGAGAAAACGTGTTTTCAAGTCGCTTATCGTCAAGACGGGCAAATGACTCGTCAAAGAGGATCGGAGGCTTCGCTTTGGTATAGAGCATCTCCACAAGCGCAAGACGCAGGCTGACGTAAGCAAGGTCCTTTGTTCCTTCGCTGAGATATTCGATCTCGCGCGTAACGATATTGCCTATTCCCTGCGCATCGTGTCCGTATTCGAGCGACATACTTTCGCTTACGCCTATATTCGAGTATTTTCCGCGTGTCTCCTTATTCATCATTTCGCTCGCTCTTTTTGCAAGATGTGGTGCCACGTCACTACGAAGTCTGTCCGAAGCGTTTGCTATCGACTGTATCGCGAGCATATATCCGTCGTGGCATATCTCAAGTTCGGTCATCTGCGCGGTAAGCTCGGCTATTTCATCCGAAATCATATCCGTATCCTCTGCGCTTGCGGAAAGCTTTGCCATCTCGATATCGAGCGTTTTTATATCCTCTTCGACCGAGCGGTTTTCGTACACTCTGTTCTCGTAATCACGCTTTACGCTTTCGTATCTGCCCTCTTCGATATCACCGAGCAAGGAGCTCTCTTCAAGTGCCTTTTCGAGAGCTAGTCTGTCGAGCGTCGGAAGCTTTGCGGCATAATCGCTCATCTGCTTTTCTGCATTTTCCTTTTGCATTTCGCAGTTTTTAAGCTTTGTAAGCTCTTCTCTTGCGCTTCTCGCGATCTCATATGCAGACTGCGTAGAAAGATATTCTTTTCCCCATTTTGACAGAAGGACTTTAATTTTTCCGATATACTCTTCCCTCTCGTTTAAAAGCTCGCTCCGCTTTTCGTTCAGCGCAGAGCTTTTTTGCTCGTACATATCCTTAAGATAGCGCTTTTTTTCTATCTTATCGAAAATTTCTCTTATATCTTCAAGTGATATCGGGGAATATTTGTCAGCAAGAGTCTGATATTCCTTACGCATAGCGTGCGCCTTTGAAAGTGCTACCGCCGAAGCCGAAAAAGCACCTGCCGAGAGTATCGCCGTGATTACAACAGGAAGCAGATCGAACATCAGAAGTGCCGCCGCGATCATCGCAAGGGCGGATCCACCGATCAAAAAGACCTTAGCAAGAGAAGCAAATTTACCCTCGCTTGCAGATATATTTTTTGCCTTTTCTTCAAGGGCGTTTACCGAGCCGTCGCTTCCTATCTTTTCAAGAAGCGCATTTTCTTCGTCTGTCAGCTTGGCATCCTCGGGAAGCTCACCGTTTATTTCAAGCTGTGATATTTTAGCGTTTATCCGCTCTGTCTCGGACGCGTAGCTTTCGATATCGCGCAGATATTTTTCGTCGGGAACAAAGCCGTCAAAGGAAATTTCATCAAGTCGGGCATCGTACTCTTTTTTCTTTTCCTCTGCGTTTCTTACAAGGGTGTCGAAATATTCAAAGCTGTTAAGCTTTTCGCGAAGGTCTGCGCGCTCAAGTCTCTTTCTCACAGAGTCAAGCTCTTCTTTTTCCTTTTCGTAATGCGAAAGAAGCTCTTTTTTCTCATTTTCCTTGCGTGAAAGCAGATTTTTTACCGTTTCCGCGCTGTCACGACGAGATTTGAGGAGTTCGATTTTATCCTGAAGCTCGCTTATTTTTCCTCCGCGGCGCACCTTGTATTTAAGTAAAACTCGGGCATCCTCGAGCTTTTTCTGTGCCGATGCCGTACTGACCGTTTCATCTCCCGAAAATAGCATATTTTCGATTGCCGCGCTTATCGGCTTACCGTTGACCTTGCCTCCGTCGGCCTGACCGACGTACGCGGTCTGAGCAAAGGCATCCTCGTCTACTCCGAAAAAGAGTCTGCCCGGATGCTCGCCCTTAAAGCATTCTACGCCTGCTTCGATATCAACTATCTTGACACTTTCCTGCGCTCTCGTGCCCGGCTTGAGTATTCGCTCTATGCGGTATTTTTTGCCGTTGTATTCGAACACGAGCGAGCCGGACGCAAGATCGTTTTCCCAGCTTCGGTATCGCTTCACTTCGGACAAAGCGCCCTGAGACGGTGCTTTTTTTGCAAGTCCGTAAAAAATAAATTTTATAAACGCTCCGAGCGTGGTCTTGCCCGATTCATTCGGACCTTCTATGATATTCACGCCACGCTCGAAGGAAAGAGCATAATTTTTATACGAGCCGAAGGACTCGATAGCAACGCTTTCTATGTACATAGCCTTCTCCGTTTATACGTATTATTAAACAAAATCAATGACTTCTCCGCCCGAAAGTGCGGCAAGTCCGTATTTTAAAGCCTTTGCCGCCACGGCACGCTCGCGCTCATCCTCGCTGCTTAGCTTTGGAAGAAGCTCTCTGAAAAACGCACCCTTCACCGTAAGATCGTTCATAAGTGCATCGCAGTCGAAGAGCGGCAGAGTCTCATCCTTTATTTCAAGCGCCGAGACGTTTGCAAAGAGAGCTTTTATTCTTTCTGTAGGAATATCCGCAGACGGCGAAATATCTCCCGTAAGTATCAGACGAAGCATAATTCTTTCGTCACAGCTCTGCTTTTCGGCAAATGCTCTTATCTTTTCGAGTATTTCTTCGGCGTTTACCGAGCCCGAAAGATCGATCTCACCGCAAATATAAACTCGCTTTGCAAGCGGGACAAACTCATATTTTACCTCTGCCTTGCCTCCGCTTTTTTCAAGCGTCAGGAAAAATGCTCCCCTTTCGCCGCAGTCGTGGAAGCTCTGACCCTCAAGCGATCCCGAATAGCCGTAAGTTGTGTTATCTCTGCTGAAAAGCTCACCGCCGCTGTGCACGTGACCGAGGGCGGCATAGTCAAATCCCGCTCCGATTATCTGATCGGCTGTCATCGGGCAGTAATTCGTTGTGCGCGAGAAAATATCTGCGTGTGCGCAAAGAATATTTATATATTTTTTATCGCCCTCGCTTATTCTAAAGCCATCTATCGGACTCTTTTCCATATTCTGCGACGTGAAGGCGTATCCGTAGATGTTTACTCTTTCTTCGTCCTTTCCGACAGCTTCAAGAGTGATGCTTTCAAGCTCTTCGCTCTTAAACACAAAGACGTTTTCGGGAAGCGATACCCTTTCCCATACCGAATCGGGAGTATAGAAATCGTGATTTCCCGGTGTTATTATAAATTTACATTCGGAAAAGGACGCCATATCCGAAAAAACGAGATCGAGCGTATCACCGGTGACCACGCCTCTGTCAAAAAGGTCTCCCGCAATAAAGACAATATCGGCACCAAAGCTTTTCGAGTGCTCTATCATACGCGAAAAGGTCGCGCGAAGCTCTTTTCTGCGTATTGCCCCCTTTTGCGCGTCTTCTGTTATAAATGGGCTGTCGAGATGCAGGTCGGCACAATGAACGAATTTTATCATATCTATCTCCGTAGTAGTAAAATTACTCTTTTTTGATTATATCACATATTTTACTTAATTTCAACAATATATATTACCTATCGGTAAAAAGGCTCTTTTTTCTGAACTCCGCAGGTGAAATACCGTATTTTTTTTTGAAAGCGCGGCTGAAATAGAGCGGATCGGAAAATCCCGCGTCAAAAGCCACCTCGCTTACCGCAAGAGCGGTAGATACAAGCATTTGCGACGCTCTTTCAAGCCGCAGAGAAAGCAGGTAAGCATACGGAGAAGTGCCCGTAGACTCCTTGAATATGTGCATAAATCTCCCCTTGCTGACGCCGATCATAGAAGCGTAAAATTCAGTATCTCTCTCCTCGCGGTAATTTTTATTCATATGGACTATCACGGGGCGGAGCCGCTCGTCTATCTGCATACTTTTCTGCGCGCTGTAGACCTTGCCTATCTCGCATATCAGGGACAGAAGCTCGGATGCAAGAGTCAGTCCGCGCACAGGAGTGGTGAGCGCGTAGTTAAAAGTCATTCTTTCAAGTATTTTCGATATTCTCGGATGCTTTTTCTCGCCTGCAAAAACTACTCTGCCGCCAAGTCCCGCCTCTGAAAGTATATCCTCCGCCGAGACTCCCGAAAAGTGTATCCAGTAGCAAACGCCCGATATCTGCAGATAATTCTGCTTTTCAAACGGCGGATATATCAGAAATCCGCCTTCGGTGAGAATTTCTTCCCTATCTCCGACTATAGCACGCATTTCGCCGCTTTCGATATAGATAAGGTGATAGTCCACTCTTCCCTTTTCGCGCACCGTCCTGTGCGTAGAGTCTATGTGCACGCCGCAGGAATTTACCTCTAAAAATTTAACCGACCTTTTATTCGTCGTATCAAAAATATCGCCGTAATATATTCTTTCTTCTTTCATACCGAGCCGTCCGAAATATAAGTATCAATACATTTTAAATTATAATAGCAAAATTCTCTTTTGTCAACAGCAATATTGTCCATGTTATTGACAGCATATGATATTTTCATTTAAAATTATACGTGCTATCATATATATAGATATTACAAGCTGAAAGGAAGATAATTTTATGAAAAAATTTGCTTTTATCGGCGCAGGAAGCGTTACATTCACACGCACTGTTGTCCGTGACCTCTTTACTTTCCCCGCTTTTGCCGATGCGGAAATAGCACTTATGGACATAAATTCCGAAAAGCTCGACTACATCCGCCGCTGCTGCGAAAAGATAAAGGACGCTATGGGTGTGGATGCAAAAATAACTGCCACCACAGACCGAGTCGAGGCTCTGCGAGGTGCCGACGGCATTGTTTGCACGGTCTTTAACGGTGACATCGACGTTTGGAAATACGACATTGAGATACCAAAGAAGTACGGTGTCGATATGAACATCGGCGACACGCGAAGCATAGCGGGAATATTCCGCGCGGCAAGAAACATTCCGCTTATGCTCGATATATGCAGAGACATCGAAAAATACTGCCCGAATGCGGTATTCCTCAATTACACGAACCCTATGTCTATGCTCTGCCGCGCTATGCAGCTCTACTCAAACGTAAACGTAACAGGTCTCTGCCACAGCGTTCAGGGAACTATAGATATGCTCGCATCTTGGCTGGGTGCTCCCATAGAGGAGATAACCTACACCTGCGCGGGAGTAAACCATCAAGCATTTTACACCGAGATCAAATGGAACGGTGTTGACGCTTACCCTCTTCTGCGCGAAAAACTAAACGATCCCGTATATTATAACAAGGAGATCGTGCGCAACGAGATGTTTAAGCACTTCGGATACTACGTAACCGAATCCTCGGGGCACAATTCGGAATACAATTACTGGTTCCGCAAGCGTCCCGATCTTATCGAAAAATACTGTTCACCGCACGAAGGTGCGAACTGGAATCCGGGAGAATACGCGTTTTCGCTTAATCTCCGCAAAGAACGTCTTCTCACTTGGAGAGATGATTTCGAAAAATGGATCCAAAACGGAAAAGTCGACAAGAATCGCAGTCGCGAATACTGCGCAGAGATATTCAACGCTATGATCGGCGACGGAAAGCCTTTTGAGTTCAACGGAAACGTCATAAACGACGGCTGTATAAAAAATCTGCCCGACGACACCTGTGTTGAGGTTCCTGTAGTCGCATCCCGTTTCGGACTTCGCAAATGCGTCGTAGGTTCTCTTCCCGACGAGGTTGCCATTCTCGTAAACACGACAGCGCGTATGGAAAATCTCGCGGTCGAAGCGATAATGCAGAAAGACAAGCGAAAGCTCATTCAGGCGTGCTATATGGATCCTCTCTGCTCGGCGGTCTGCTCGCTCTCGGAGATCGAAAGTATGGCAAACGAGCTTTTCGAGATCAACAAGGAATTTCTCGGAGATTATAAGTAAAATAACAAAAGGAGGCTTTAGACCTCCTTTTTGTTATCTTTTTTATCTGCTTTATCTTTTACTTCCGCTCGGCTTACTCATAGTCGGGATCATAACAACTATCAGTATAATAACAGCCACGGCTATTATAGCCGCCACGATAAGACCGGTATAGCTGAATTTCTTATCGTCCTTACCGTCTTTTACACCGTCATCATCTTTATTATCGTCCTTATCGCCGATATTTGCGTCATCATCCGGCTTTGCATCGTCTTTATCCATCTCTCCGCCGATATCGGTATCGTTATCCTTACCGTCATCCGGAGGTGTCGTATCGTTTGTGCCCGGATCTGTGGTATCGCCGTCATCGGTATAAGGCGTCGGGTCACCCCTGTCCTCATTAAAGAAATTGTCCTTATCCTTATAGCTGTCAGCCGATTTTCCTCGGTCGCTTCCGTCGTAATTTCTATTACCGTCAAAGCCTTCTCGACTGTCAGGCAGACCGTTACCGCCGAAGCCTTCGTTACCGCTGTATCCGTCGTAGGCAAACACAGCGCACACCGACGTAGAAAGAAGCGCTATAAGCAAAGCACAGATCACGATCGCCGAAATATGCGATCTCTTGTTTTGAATTTTCACTTTATGAATTCCTTTCTTTATGAATTCATAAATAGTATTCGCAGATCGACCCGTTTTATTTGTGGAATAATTTGATAAAATAAAAAGGTGATGTATAAAAACATCACCCAAAATTTTTTCAAACCCTTCTCGCAACGAAATAATGCCTCTCATCGCTATCGGAGACGCGCACGCCGTCGCCGAGGTCAAAATCGTGCTTTGCGCTGAGTATAATGGTTTCAAAGCCATTCTTTTCGAGAAGCTCGGAAAGCTCGCTATCGGTATAAACGTACTCTCTCTGAGTTTCAAACGAACGCCTATAGCTTCCGTCGGGATTTTTTATAAAGAAGGTCAGATCAAAGTCGCACATACGTCTGCGCGGCACGTAAAAATTCTGCCAGACGCAGTAAACGTCCTTTTCATCGTAAATATAGCTGTTATTTCCGTATATGTTTTTGAATTTATATTCGGTATTGACGTCAAAGAAAAGGTATCCGCCGACACGGATATGCTCTGCGGCGCGCGCGAAAAATCCGTCAAGAGCATCCTTGCCTCTGATGTAATTCACGCTGTCAAGACAGCAAACGGCCGCATCGTAGGTCTGCGCAAGGTCAAGGCAGGTCATATCCTGACATACGAGCGCAGGGTAAAGCGAAAGCTCTGCCATAGCGTTTTGCGCAACCGAGAGCATTTCCTCGGAAAGGTCCACTCCCGTAACAGAGTATCCCATTTTCGCAAGCTCGAGAGTCATTTTTCCCGTACCGCAAGCGATATCGAGTATACTTGCCTTTTCGGGTATATTACTTGCTTTCAGAAAATCGGAAATATCCTTTGCCCATCCGGGATAGTCGATCTCGCTGTTAAAGCGATCGTAAAACTCGGCAAGAACGTCGTAACTCATCAGCTTTCCGAGCCTTCCGAGCCTACAGCTTCTTCAGCTTCGTTTGATCCTTCATTATCTTCTGTTTCTTCGATCTCCTCGGGATCTTCTGTCTTGACCGATGCAAACGCGAGCGAATAAAGTCTTATGAAGGCGTAAACTCCGATCATAAGCGCCGCCATATAATAAGGTATCTCAAAGGATGAGGGATATACACCGATTATCGAGGATACAACGCCCGCAAGACCTGCGGAGAATTCAAAGGATGCTGTAAGCGCGCACACAAAGAAGTATTTACGTGCGTTTCCTCTCGAAAAGGCAAATCTCACCTCGTAGAGGATAAAGAGTGCGGCAAAGCAGGTCGCGCATATCATAGAAAGCTTACGGGGAGACATTACCCAGTCGGTAACGTCAAAATAAAGGCGGAGAATATATGCAAGCACCCAAAGAAGCGTAAGGCTTCCGAAAAATGCGTTTATCTTTTTCTTAAGTCCTGCAAGAACAAAGTAAATAGGCGCGATAGGAGTAAGCACTATCATTATCTGATAGCAGAGCGTTGCCATTTCAAGCTTTTCGAGAAGGTCGGCATTATTTTTTATAGGCGCACCGTAGCCGATATCAAACGCTCCGTAAAGCACGTACATAACGAATATAACGAGATATACAGCCACAAGCATAAGCGACACTACGTACATAGAGGATATTCCCTTTTCGGGAAGACTGCTCG
Organism: Clostridia bacterium; assembly: GCA_017532425.1. Classification (GTDB taxonomy): domain Bacteria; phylum Bacillota; class Clostridia; order Oscillospirales; family CAG-272; genus SIG672. The sequence continues at coordinate 13,369 of JAFXJH010000094.1, forward strand.
TCGAGTAGCTCTTTTTATTTACGGACAGCATTCCGACAAGTGCTATAAAAGCTATTACAAATGCAAGTATCGGCAAAATAACGGTCGGTGCGTCGTTTGAATAGAGATAGTTATCCTCAAGATAGGCGGAGTTGATAAAAGTCAGGGCTGCCGCTGAAACAAATGACAGTATCAGTAAAAGCACAAACGCTGCTTTGCTTTTTACAGAGCCCACGCCTTGAGCCTCGCTGTGTGATGAAATCATTATATAGTCTCCTTTTTACAGATGTAGCAAATAAAAATTCATATCTATTATACAACACTTGAAGATACTTTTCAAGTATATTTTAAGATTTTGCTTTTATTTATCACTTTTTCTCTATAAAAACGCACTCAAATATTAATATTTAGTAAAAAGCCTTGACAAAACATTGATAAAACATTACAATATTATATGTTGAGATCTTTGTCTGTATAATACTTTGATCATACAATAAATGTTTTGCGGAAAGATGCACAAATGCCTTTTATATACAGCCTTATTTACGTTATATTTCTCGGAATAATCTCTCATTTTATCGGAGAGTCGATACCGAGAAGAAAATTCGACCCCGATAAATTCCCCTTCAAGCTGTTTAGCTGGGAAAACGGCGGAGAGCTCTACATTAAGATCGGAATCAAGAAGTGGAAGAACAAGCTTCCCGACATGAGCAAAATTATGAAGGATATGGTCCCGAAAAAGGTGAACTTCAATTCCACTGCCTCGGACGTGACCGTTTTAATTCAAGAAACCTGCAAAGCAGAGCTTATTCACGGTCTGCTTTGCCTCGTTTCGCCTATTATCATCCTTTTTTGGATCGACAGCTCTATTACAGCCGGAATAATACTCACTCTTATATACATCCTCTTTAATATTCCGTTTATAATCATACAGAGGTTTAACCGACCTAACCTTATGCGACTCGCAGAAAGGCTCTCAAAAAGAGATAAAAGAATAAAAAATGAGAATTCTGATACTCTCGTGTAACACGGGCGGCGGACACAACTCTGCCGGCATGGCAATAAAAAAATATTTTTCGGAAAAGGATATTCCGTGTGAAATGGCAGATGCTCTCGCATTTCTGTCGGAAAAGGCTTCCTTGCTTGTAAGCCACGGACACGTATTCGTTTACCGCAAGCTCCCTCAGCTTTTCGGTGCGGGATACAAGTACGAGGAATCTCATCCTCCGAAATTCATCTACAAAAGCACGGCTATGGGCGCAGATGCCCTCTACCGCGCTATATGCGAGCAGGGATACGATACCGTCATCTGCGTGCACGCATTTGCGGCAATGATGATGACAGAAATAAAAAAGCGTTACAATCCCGATATAAAAACATATTTCGTCGCTACCGACTACACTTGCAGTCCGGGGGTCGGTGACCTTGACGTAGACTATTTCTTCACTCCGCACACTCTTCTCGGCGATGAATTTATTTCAAAGGGTATCCCCGCAGAAAAGGTAGTCGCAAGCGGAATTCCCGTAAAAGAGGAATTTCTCATTCCCGCAAGCCGCGAGGAGGCAAGAAAGATACTGCATCTTCCCGAAAATGCTCATATCCTGCTCTTCTGCTGCGGAAGTATGGGCGCAGGACCGATGTACAAGATAACCAAGGCCCTCGAAAAGCAGCTTGAAGACAATATGTATATCGTTGTTGTCTGCGGTACAAACCGTCAGCTTTACCGAAGAATAACTCAGTGTACCGCCGAAAGCGGAAAGGTTCGTGTCGTCGGTTATACTCATCAGGTAAGGCAGTATATGGCTGCAGCCGATCTTCTTCTCACAAAGCCGGGCGGACTCAGCACCACCGAAGCCTTCTATCAAAGACTTCCCGTGATAGCACTCGACGCTGTACCCGGATGCGAGACAAGAAATCTTGAATTCTTCACCCGAAACGGTATTGCCGTAACCTCAGACAGCATAAACGGCATCGTATCTCTCGTCATAAGCAAGCTCCCCGACAAGGATTTCCACGACAATATATCCCGAAATATGGAGAAGCTCTTCTTCGGAAATCCCACCAAAGCGCTTTGCGAATACGTTATAGAAAAAAACAAAGTCTGAATCAAAATTCAGACTTGGTTTTATGTTTAGCAAAGGTCAAAGGTCACAAATAACAACAGAAAGAAACGGTAACAACAAATGATAGATTACAGAAAGCTCAGGCTTAATAATCTAAGATCTCCCGAATTTTCACATCTGCTTTTGCTGCTTTTTTGGCCGATATACGGGATCCTCTTCTGGCTTGCCGAAACAGGCTTCAGCGGACACGGATTTTATGAAAATTACACGCCTATATACTGTCCGCTTGACGATATGATCCCATTTTGCGAGATATTCGTTATTCCCTATTACATATGGTTTGCCTTTATAGTCGGGATGCTTCTTTACACCATGCTTTTCGACGCGGCGGCATTTCGCAAAATGATGTGGATAGTAATAATTACGTACACAGCGACTATAATAATTTATTACATATTCCCGAACTGTCAGGAGCTACGTCCCAATCTTGAGTCGCTCGGACGCGACAATATTTTCATTGATATTGCACGAAATCTTTACGATTTTGATACCAACACAAACGTTTGTCCGTCGATACACGTACTCGGCTCAATGGCTGTCTTTATGCCCTCGTGGAACACAAAGCATATGACATCGTGGTGGTGCAGAACAATAATGTTTATACTTAACGTACTCATCTGCTTCTCCACCGTATTTTTAAAGCAGCACTCGATAATCGACGTATTCGCTTCGTTTGCTCTTTGTGCTATCGTATATCCGATAATCTTTTGGAAAAAATCCCCTCTCAACAAGAAAATAATGCAGAAATCTGCCGTTCACAACAAGGCAGAAGAAGCTATTACACTATAATTATAAAGGAATGATATTATGAAATTTGATGTTGTAATCGTAGGCGCAGGTCCTGCCGGAATATTCACCGCACTTGAAATGATAAAAAAAGGATCTAACAAAAAGATACTTATAATCGAAAAGGGTGCAGCCATCGAAAATCGCAGATGCCCCAAAAACGTTGTCGGTCACTGTGTAAACTGCAAGCCTCACTGTCATATTACCACCGGATTTTCGGGCGCAGGCGCATTCTCCGACGGTAAACTTTCGCTCAGCTACGAGGTAGGCGGAGACCTTCCTCAGCTTATCGGTGAGGATTACGCGCAGGAAATGATCAACTACGCCGACAAGATCTATCTTGAATTCGGTGCTGACACTCACGTTGAAGGTCTTGAAAACACCGAAGAGGTAAAGGCTATCCGCACGCGTGCTATTCAGGCGGGACTCAAGCTCGTTGACTGTCCGATACGCCATATGGGCACGGAAAAGGCGCACGACATCTATCTTGCAATTGAGAAGCATCTTCAGGCGAAGGGCGTCGAGATGATCTTCGGTTGCGAATGCACAAATCTCATTCTCGAAAACAACGTCTGCCGCGGAGTTTACGCAATAATAAACGGCAAGGAGACCGAAGTCAGAGCCGATCACACGGTCGTTGCGACCGGTCGCCGCGGTGCAGACTGGCTTGAAAAAATATGTGCAGAGCACAACATCGCTCATCAGCCGGGCACTGTTGACATCGGCGTACGTGTAGAAGTACGAAACGAGATCATGGAAGTAGTAAACCGCGTGCTTTACGAATCCAAGCTCATCGGATACCCCCGTCCCTTCAAGAACAAGGTAAGAACCTTCTGTCAGAATCCCGGTGGATTTGTTAGCCAGGAAAACTACGACGCAGGTCTTGCCGTTGTAAACGGTCACTCCTACAAGGAGCTCAAATCGAACAACACAAACCTCGCGATCCTCTGCTCGCACAACTTCAATTCTCCTTTCAATCAGCCTATAGAATACGCCAAGAAGGTCGGTGAGCTTACCAACATGCTCGGAGCGGGACACATTCTCGTTCAGCGCTTCGGTGACATTCTCGACGGCAAGCGCACCTGGCAGAAGGAGCTTTCGCAGTCCAATCTCCGTCCTACGCTCCCCGATGCCGTAGCAGGCGACATTACCGCCGCTATGCCCTACCGTGCTATGATGAACATAATCAACTTCATTCAGGCTGTTGACCACGTTGTGCCCGGTTTTGCTTCTTACGAGACACTTCTCTACTCTCCCGAGCTTAAATTCTACAGCAACCGCGTTAAAATGAACGAAGACCTCCACACAAGCATCGATGGTCTCTACTGTCTCGGTGACTCGAGCGGATGGACCCGCGGTCTTATGATGGCATCCGTTATGGGCGTTATCATGGGCAGAAAGCTCGTTGAAATGGAAAACGATTGATTTGCAAAGGACTCTGTCCTTGGATCCTGCCAAAGAACTTTTTGTAAAGAAGTTTAAAACGATTTGCAAGCAAAACGTTTTGGAATCTCAAAAACTTTACTGAAAAAGGAAATAAACTTATTTTCAGAAAAGTTTTGTTTGATTCTTAAGGGCGTAACCCTTAAGTCGCGCTAAAGTTATGGTCTTTTGTCAGAAACCATTTTTGAAAAAGAGTGTTAAAACGATTTGCAAGTAAAACGTTTTGGAATCTCAAAAACTTTACTGAAAATGAGTTTCTACTTTTCTTAAATAAAAAATCGGCATCAGTTAAACTGATGCCGATTTTTTATTAATGTTTTTAAACACGCTTTTTCTTTAGTGCATACACTAAAAATACAATAACAGCACATAATACACATATAACGACTATAGCGATCCATATCCATGGTTTGTCATCTTTTTCAGGATCGTTAGTATCTGCAGGAGCAGTATATACGTTTGAGAATTCAACTGTATCTACAGCCTCTGTACTGCCCTTCTTTGTAATAGTCGGTTTTGAAGCTGTAAGTCCGCCCTTACCGTCATCACTAACATCGACAATTACGTAATATACGCTTTCATCAAAGGTTATATTTTCTGTCTCGGCAGTAGCATCAACAGAGATCACAAAGTAATACCTTCCTGCCTTATTAAACGTAACATTTTCAAATGCGAACGTTCCGTCTGCTCCGTTTACTGCTCTCACGGGTGTAATGTCCGATTCTACAACAAATTCGCCGTTTGCCGCACAGAGCAGGAATGCAAATTCTTCGGATGTAATATCTCTGCCTGAAAGTGTAGCTTTGCCGCTGATATTTACGTTACAGGAAGCTACAGCGTCAAAATCAAGACTGATATCTGTATGACCCCCGTAGTAATATTTTTCGTAAGCCGTTGAATAATATTCTATCTTCGCGAAGCGTCCGTCTTCTGTTAAGTACATAAGTCCAACAAGACCGAGTCCGGCAAAGTCGGTAGTATCTGCCGCCTGTCCGTCAATAAGTATCTGATAAACAGTATTGCCGTTATCTCCTACCGCAGGCGTCACGAGAATCTGGTCAGATGGCATATGCCCACAAACTATCATATCTATGTTCGCGTGTTTCTTGAAGTGCTTTTCCCACATCTGATCTGGATCAGCGTAAGACGCGTTACTTCCGCTGGGTGTAGCCCAATCTCCCTTAGTAAGATGTGCTCCGTTACTGTTCAAATACGCGTGAGTTACAATCATAACGCGATGCTCGGGATGCTCGGAAATAACATTATCAGCCCAGTTAAGCACGTTTTCGCCTATACCAAAGTCAAGATTCAGTATCATATACTTGGTATTATTTTCTTCAAAGAGCAAATACGTGTTGGTCACAGAAGATTCTTTATAGAATCCGCCGTTTGCCGCGACGTGTTTATAATACTCAGACGTGGTTTTACCGAAAAGAGTATCGAGGAAATTAGCACCGTCGTGATTACCTCTGACCAACGAATAAGGAAGAACACCATTCAACCGATCAAACTGTTCTTTTACACGATTCCACTCTTGTGATGTATTTCGGTCTGTCAGGTCGCCAAGACCGACCATGTATTTTATATTCTTTTTGTCTTTATTATTAATAACATAGTCGAAGATTGGAGCAAGCTTATTCGGATATCTGTCTGTTATAAACTGAATATCGGGAAGGAAGGCTATTGAATAAGCATATTCTTTATCGTCCTTATCGCGGATGTCTTCCATCTCATCTTCGGTAATGAACATACTATAATACTTCATGTCATATCCGTTACCGCTGAGGTCCTCAATATCTTTTCCGTTCTTGTCCTCAGAAAGCTTATAATACAACATAAGATTTTCGTCGTTTACGTCGGGACCTTTTCTATAGTCGTTCACAATCTCTGTAGCGGTACGCATATCAGAATAAACTGCAACGTCACCGATCGAGCCGGCGAATGCTCTTTGGTTGGCACTGAATCCATCGCCTGCAAGGGCAATCGGGTTATCCAAGATTTTTTCGTCGGGTTTAAAATCAGCAACTCCAAATTTCTTTGTCTGAGTAAATTGACCGTTCACATAACACTTAACTGAACTGTTATTTATATCGTGAACGATAGCGAGGTGAGTCCACCTGTCGGCAGGAATACGTGAGGATTCCCACAATACAACCTCTACAACTGTATCACCGTCACCGAACATCAATTTAGGTTCGCCTTTCCACTTTATTTCAAAGCTGAACCAATGGTTAGTAGAAACGGCATAAGAATGTGGAATGTTTCCGAGAATAACGTTACCTTCCTCGTTATAGAACTCGTAAGGTATGTAAATCCACGCTTCATATGTTACGGGAAACTCTTCAAATTGTTTACCTGACCAGTAATATCCCTCAGGATGAGTAACACCATCTGTTTTTACATTGTCAATGGTAATACCGGTTCTTTCACCCGATTTTGTACTACTCTCTGCCGCATTTGCTGCCACAAACATTGATGCAAGCATCGAAAAAAGTAATAAACAGCTAATTAAGCTTTTGATTTTTTTCATAATAGTTCTCCTCAAGTAAAAACTAATAGATATAATTTGTCAATAATATATTAAATGATAACACATAATACATACATTTGTCAATATAAAGTCAGAAAAAACAGAGCAGTTTCACAATCAGCAGAGTTAGTTCTCCTAAAATCACATACAAAAGCCGACATTTTCAAGTAAAATCAACACCTAAAAAAATCACACAATACTGGTAATAGCGACAAAAACAATATGCCCCGATAGATCAAATCTATCGGGGCTTTGCTTTAATATAGAATTTTATTTTCAGTCTTCTTTTTTGGTTCTTGCAGAGAACGCCTTATTGATAACAACGGTTGCAACAATAATTATACCGATAATAATGAATATACCGAGCATACCGATTCCCATATAGCTGAGATGATTAACAAATCCCATCGGATGGAAGCTCTTGAACATCGAAGCAAACGCTTCAAAAAAGTTTTCTTCTTTTTTCGTTTCCTCTTCGGTCATTTCGTCTTTTGTGTCTTCAGCAGTTTCACCCGACGCGGTATCCTCACCTTCGCTCGGTGCAGCCTCGGCAACTACGCCGAAAAGCATCGAGGATACAGAGAAAACAAGTGCCATACAAAGAATGATTGCAAAAATCTTACTGTAAATCTTCATCTTACTTTCCTCCGTATTACATAAAGAACTTGAGTATAAGACCGCCTGCGATAACCGATGCGATCTGTCCGGATACGTTTACACCTATCGAGTGCATAAGCAGGAAGTTCTGAGGATCTTCCTTGATACCCATCTTATGAACAACACGTCCGGACATCGGGAATGCCGAAATACCTGCCGCGCCGATCATAGGGTTGATCTTCTTCTTCATAAAGAGGTTGAGAAGCTTTGCGAAAAGCACGCCGCCTGCTGTATCGAAGATGAATGCGAAAAGTCCGAGTCCGAGAATGAGAAGCGTTGCGGGCTGGAGGAACTTTTCAGCCTGCATCTGGCAAGCGATGGTAATTCCGAGGAATATTGTAACAAGGTTTGCGAGGACCTTCTGAGCTGTTTCAGAAAGAGAATCGAGAACGCCGCACTCGCGGATAAGGTTACCGAACATAAGGAAACCGATAAGAGATACCGATTCGGGAACGATAACGCCTGCAACTATCGTAATGATTATCGGGAAGAGTATCTTTGTGGTCTTGGATACGTTCTTGCCCTCGTAAGGCATACGGATCATGCGCTCCTTCTTTGTTGTGAGAAGCTTGATAACCGGGGGCTGAATGATCGGTACGAGTGCCATATAGGAATATGCTGCAACCATTATCGCACCTGTGATATTGCTTTCAGCGCCGAGAAGCTTGTTTGCAACAACGATAGCTGTAGGACCGTCAGCCGCACCGATAATACCTATAGAAGCGGCTTCCTCGGGCGTGAAGAACATCGAAGCAAGGCAGAGAGTGAAAAAGATACCAAACTGTGCCGCTGCACCGAATATCATAAGCTTAGGGTTTGTGAGAAGCGGTCCGAAGTCTATCATAGCTCCGATACCGATAAAGAGTATCAGCGGGAAAAGCTCGTTAGCTATACCTGCGTCAAAGAGTGTGGAAAGTGCGCCTTCCTGGAAAAATCCATCCACAGTCTGGCTGATAGCACCCGACAGCGGAATGTTTACGAGAATCGCACCGAATCCCATAGGAAGAAGCAGAGTAGGCTCCATATCCTTCTTTATCGCGAGATAAATGAGAATTCCACCGATTATCCACATAATAACGTGACCGATTTCAAGGTTTCCGAAATTACTGAAAAGTTCTAAAAGTTTGTCCATCGTTTATATTCTCCAAATTTTATTATCCAATCATTTGATTTGGACCATACTTGAATATTATACCATCATATCCTTAAAAAGTCAAGCGATATTTACAATTTAAGGTAAAACTCAGGTAAATTATTCGCAATTATATGTAAATTTCTTCAAAGAACGATCTTAAGTCCGATCATTACCGCAAGCATCGCGGGCAGCGCAAGTATTTCGCCGTAGCCTATAAAGCGCGCAAATGAAAGCTTTTCGCCGTGTTTTTTGAGAAGCGCGGTCCACATTATTCCGGCAAGAGCGCCGACCGGTGTAAGAAAAGCACCGAGATTCGAGCCCGCTACAGAAGCATACAGCGCGGCAAGACGCTCTGCACCCGTAAGTGTCTCTGTAACCGACGAAAAGAGTACGCTCATCGGGATATTATTTATCAGATTGGCGCTGAAGAAGGAAACTATTCCATATCCGAATATAGTATCGGTGCTTGAAAGAATTTCCGATATTTTTTCTGTCACACCTACCTTATCAAGTGCAAGCACGAGCACAAACATCGAGAGCACGAATGGGATTATCTCATACGGTGCGTGCTTAAAGGTGTCGCCTATTTTTCCGAGTCCCTGCTTTCTGAAAAGAAGTATAGCCGAAGCGCAGACGAAAAGGCTTATGAAGCATCCGAAGGATATCACCCACATAGGGAGCGATATGTACGAGGAAACTACCATAAGAGCTATACAAATAGCAAGATGTGCAACACCCACCGCCGTTAGGGTCTTATCCTCTATTTTCGCGATCTCGCCCGACGCTTCAAAGGTCTTTTTGAGCTTTTTTGCAAATATCAATCGGAGAATAACGAATGAAACAACGCCCGCAAGCATGGTAGGAATAAACATCTTTACCGAATAATCTATAAAGGAGACTCCCGCGCCCGTCATAAGATAAATATTTGTCGGGTTTCCTATTATAAGCGCCATACTCCACGTATTTGCCGCAACGAATTCACATATCAGATACGGGATAGCATCTATCTTGGCGTTATGAGCAAAATAGCATATAAAGGGCGTAAACGTAAGCACTATTATATCGTTTGACGTGAATACCGTAAGCACGGACACTATCAGATACAGCCACAAAAATAGCGATTTTTGACTTGCCTTTGCGTGTCCGAGCACGTAAGACGCAAGGAATCTGAAGAATCCGACGCTGTCAAGGAAGACAGACATAAGGGTCATTGACAAAAAGAGCACGAGTATCTTTATCGGATTTATCTCGCTGTCAGCCGTAAGACCGCTTATCACCTCGGTAAGGGATATCTCTCCGAGGAAAATAAGGGAAAGTGCTCCAAGAAGCGGCGGGAAATAATATATATTCACCGTGTGTCCCTTTATTTCAACCGACGGCTTTACAAGTATGAGCGCAATAAACAATACGCAAGTGATAAGAAAAACAATAGCTACTGTCATAAAAACCTCAAAACAAAATTTGTAAATATCCAAAGCAAAGAGTAATAATATCACATTTTTGCAAAAAAATAAAGCCTTTTCGGCAAATTTTATTTCATATTTTTTCACAGCTTCTCCGCCCTTAAATTGTTTATTTTTTACAAATACAGAGGTAACAAAAAAGCCGCCTGAAAAGCGACGGCTCAGGCTGCAGACAAAGCTTTCAGCCAAGGAAAAGGGTTAGGAGTCTGAGGAAAGGGGAAAAACTTCGGCGTTTGAGATGGTTTTCCCCTTTCCTCAGTTCAAGCAACAGTTTTTTTAAACTTTAAGCCGTCGCATAAGCGACGGCTTTGTTTTTTTATTAAATCACAAGCTGACGATCTTCAGCAGATAAGTAGAATGCAGAGTCATTTTTATATACGAAGCAAACTCATTTGCCGTGAAGATCTCTTCGCGAACGAGCCTTGCGTCGTTATTTTCGTCAAGAAGATAATATTCAAGACGGACACCGTTCTTGCTTTCCACGTTTTTAAAGGAAACCTTTACATCCTTTGCAGGAGCAGAGTCGTCATCGTTATAGTAAGCAAGCATAACGCTCTGCTCACCCATATCAAGATTCTTTGCGCCTGCGACCCAGACATCATTTGCATCAGACTCGGATGCCACCTGTGTTCCAAGCTTATAAAGCTGATTGAACATATAGAATGGATAATAGCCCTTGAGACATTCGCATACCATATCCGTACTGAAGAGGCTGTTCATTCCGCACGGACGTGCATCGTAGAACATAAGGTTATCAAGAGGCTCGATCTGACTCATAAGCATTGTCGCAGCAATAAATGATGCTCCCTTGAGCGCTTTTTCAGTCTTCAGCGAATAGATCCACTCGTCACCCTGCCATCCCTTTACATAGTTCCATTCATTAAGAATGCTTTCACATTCGGTAAGACCGTGGTCATCAAGCATCTTTCTCGCGCGTCTGATTCTTTCACGAACGGTCTCGACGCTCGCCGAGTAAATGTGCCAAGAGAAAAAATCGGGCTTGATATCACCGAGGCTATCGAGAAAATCATTTATCCATTTTACACTATTTAAACTCGCAACTGCGGGTCCGCCGATCTTGAGCTCGGGAAAGCATTTTTTCAGATGCTCGAGAGTTATTCTGAAAAGCTCGTAGAACTGCTTTGCCGTACCGCCCCAACAGCGTTTATGCTTACTATCGTCCGGATCGAGATCGGGCTCGTTCCAGATCTCCCAATACTCTATATCCATATTAAAGCCGTCTGCCCAACCGTAGCAGTAGTGACGTATAATATGCTCACAGATCACCGCCCACTTATTAAAATCCTTCGGCGGAAGAGTGTTATACTTCTTTTCCCAATGCTCTATCTTCGAGCCGAGACGGTAAAACACCTTTGCTCCGCCCGCCTCGATAACGCGCATATAGTTATCCGTAAGCGTGAAATCGTAGGATTCGGGAAGATACGGGTCTGCATCGAAATTTGTAAATATCATATTGACATCAACGATATGCTCGCCGCCATAGGTCGAATAGAAGGAAGCATCGTGCGTACGTGCGTAAGGGATTCCTGCCGCCTTATAAGCTTCCAGATTGGTAATTCTCTGGTCGGAAGCGAACTTATATGCAGGTCCGTTATTTACGCTGTGCATCGGCTTCATTTTGCCGACGTTCTGCGAAAAATCGACAATGACATTATTCATAGCAGTATCACCCCAAAAAAATTATCCGAGAATTTTTGAAAGTCTTGCGCAGTTTTCCTTTATATCGCCCTTCATCATAAAGCTTCCGCCGACAGCAACGATCTTATCGAAGGCAAGGAATTCGAGAATATTGCTTTCGTTTGCTCCGCCCGTGGGAAGGAATTTAACCTGCGGGAAGGGTGCGGAAAGTGCCTTGATAGCGTCAAGTCCGCCATAAACGTTTGCGGGGAAGAATTTAAGAGTCGTAAGTCCGAGCTCGAGAGCGTGCATAATTTCTGTGGGAGTTACGCATCCGGGAATATAAGGGACGTCTGCCTCCTTACATACGGCAGCAACCTCGTCGGAAAGTCCGGGAGAAACGATAAACGTAGCGCCCGCCTCTATAGCCTGCTTTGCCTGCGCGCCGTTAATTACAGTACCTGCACCTATCTTCATATCGGGAAATTCTTTTCTTCCGAGAGCAATAGCTTCAGCGGCGCAAGCTGTACGGAATGTGATCTCCGCAACCGGAATACCGCCCTCGCACATAGCCTTAAGTGTAGGAATAGTGTCCTCGATATTCTTTATTACGACTACGGGAACGACCTTTGTGTCTTTGAAAAAAGCTTCGTACTTATCCATTTTATTTACCTCACTTTGCAAACAGCAAATTTACATTATTTTTCTTAATTATATCACACAAAAATACTGTTGTCAATAAATTATAATTAAAACAGCGGATATGCTTTCAAATGCACATCCGCTGAAAAATATTACTTTTCATTATTTGCGTCTTTTTCTTGTAACCAAAACGATAGTTATCAGAGCCACGCCTATGAAAATAACAACGACCGCAGTATATATCGGTACCTTGCTGTCTTCTTTTTCATTTCCTTTTTCGTTTTCCTTATCCTCACCCTTCTGCGGCTCTTTGTCTTCGCCAGGTTTGGGATCGGTGTTCGGTTTCTCGTTTGTCTCGCTCTTTCCGGCAACCGTCTCTATCGTCATCTCAAACTGATTTTCGGTCATAAAATACTTTTCTCTGACTGTGGAATAATATTCAACCGAAACGTTCTTGCCGTCCTCTGAGAAATAGAGCATCGCAACAAGACCGGTAGCGCCCTGCGCGGCGTCAACACCCTGCGGGTCGATAAGCATCTGAGTTACTATATTTCCGTGAACGCCCTTCGTCTGAGTCATAATGACCTTATCGCACGGATCGTGTCCCGAAAGCACGAGAGTGATATTCTTATGCTGCGAGATCAGCTTTGTCCAGATATGGTCGCCGTTATTGCTTCCGCCCGTGGTAGCGGGAGGACAAACATCGCCCTGGTCGAGAGTCGTTCCGTCTCTGAAGAGATATGCGTGTGTGGTTATGATCACGTTATGCTCGGGATGCGAGGAAATTATCTCGCCCGCCCAGTTAAGCACCGCGTCGCTTGCACCGTAATCAAGAGTGAAAATAAGATATTTGGTCTCTCCTACGATAAGCTCCTGCCAGGTATTTTCAAGAGATTTACCAAATCTTCCTCCAACAAGGTCGCGATAAGGACTTGACAAAAATGCATTGTTAAAGTTTCCGGACGAGTCATGGTTTCCTCTGCAGAGGCTGTACGGCAGAACGCCGTCAAGCTTTGCTATATTTTTCTTTGCCACGTTCCACTCAGCGCTTGTATTTGAGTTTGTGATATCTCCGAGTCCGAGCACGAATTTGATCTTCTTTTCCTGCGCGTTATCAACTATCCAGTCATAAATGCAGGCAAGCTTATCGGGATGATGCTCTGTTACGATCTGGGTATCGCCGACGACCGCGAAGGAATATGCGTAATCCTTTGTTTCGGGGATATTATCAATCCAAGTGGTATAAAGCTTGAGATCGTTCCCGTTTGTACCGAGGTCAGATATTTTATCCGGGGTCTTTCCCGCTTCTATCTTTGAAAAATCGTATGCCGCGATAAGAGATTCCTTATCTACCGTGCTTGCCTTGAAGTCAGCCTTGACCTCAGCTGCCGTTCTCACGTCAGAGTATACAGCAAACGACTTTATACGTCCCTTGAAATACTGTGCGTTGCCCGAGCGAAGGTCTCCGCCCACAACAAACTTATCGGGACAAGCCTCCTGCGAAAGTCTGCTTGTTTTAAGAGTCTGTGCAAGCTCACCGTTTATATAGCAGTGGATCTTCATATTATCGCATACTATCGCAACGTGAGTCCACTCGCCGGTATAGAGGTTTACGTTAGCAAACACAAAATTGGCTATATTACCCTTCGAATCCACCCAATAAAGTCGGGGAGCACCGTTTGAATAGACCTCAAAGTTTATACATCTCGTCGCGCCGCCGTAAGTTCCTATAATGACGCCGCCGCGCTCAGAGCTCGACATCGTTTTCGGGAAGCATACCGTTGCCTCAAAGGACACGGGAAGCTTATCGAGTGTCTTTTCCATTCTGTAGGTATCCGATACGGGAAATTCAAAGCCGTCCTTGATCTGTTCGATCTCAACGTAAGACTCGTTTTTCGACTTGTCTGCAGAATTTGTATATATCAGATGATTTTCATTTGCAGAATAGTCGCGCAGACGCTCCTTGCCGCTAACGGTCATATCGTAGGACATAAGAAGTGCCTTATCCTCGAGGTTTACCTTATTCATATCGCTCTTTACCTGATCTGCGCTTCTGCTGTCAGAATAGAGTGCGGTCGAATAGAGCTGTGTGTTTTTAAGATACTGTGCGTTGCCCGAGCGGAAATCTCCGCCTACAACGAAGCTGTTCATCGTATTTGCGGCAAGATCTGCAAGATCTGCCTTTACCGTCTGCTTAAGCTCACCGTTTATATAGCAGTACGCTTCTGTCGCTGTGGTTACTATAGCAACGTGAAGCTTTTCTCCGGTACGAAGATCTACGTTTTTGAATTCGGCGACCTTGGAATTCCACCAAATATAGGGATTTCCGTTATTGCGTATCTCGAAGTTTATACTCGAGTATCCCGCCGCTCCGCCGAAATTTCCGACCATAATGCCCAGACGGGATGAGGGTGCATTCTTATCGACCTTTATCCACGCCTCAAATGATCTCGGTGTGCTTTTCGGAGCCGACATAGTCTTATACATATCGCTTGCCGTAAAGGTCTGCCCCTTATCGTCTGTGTTTTGGGCGAATACCGCAAAAGTATTCGCAAGCATTAAAACTACAAGAATAATTGAAATAAATCTTTTCATTGTGTCTATTCCCTTTCGTTTTTTATTTACCGATTCAAATATATCACAGAGCACTGAAAAAATCAATATTTCAGCACAAATTTTGAGCTCAGCTTACCATCTTTTCATATTTTTATTATGCTTTTCTGTATAAGCCCTTTCAAATTCCTCGGGAGTTATCGAGTAGCTTATCAGCACGTCGTTAAAATACATAAGCACGTCGCACATTTCTTCAACGAAGTCTTTTCTGGTTTCGGCATCGCTCATAATCTCCGAGTTTCCCTTTTTCTTTATTATCTGCGCAGCTTCTCCGACCTCTGCGATCATCCAAAGCATCTTGCTCATCGCCTTTTCGGGAGAAAGTCCGCCCCATTTATCGAAATATTTTTCCTGCAGTACCTTTTGCATTTCCTGCATATCTTTAAGGCTCAAATTTTCCACAGCGATCTCACTCCTTCGTCATCTTAACGTAGCTTCCCATCAGCTTTTTCGTGCCAACCGTATCAAAAGCAACCTCATAGAGCACGTCGGGACCCATTTTCGTTGCCGAAAGCACGATTCCCTTGCCGAAGATCTTATGGCGCACGCAGTCGCCTGCCGCAAACTGCTCACCGCCCTCGTTAGCTTTTGGCTTGACTGTAGTTCTGTCAAAGGTCTTTCTTGCCTGCGCTGTTTGAACAGCTTCGATCTCAGATGCCTTTTCGCGCATTGAAAGGTTACTTTCTATAAGATTCTGCGGAATTTCCTTTACAAACTGCGATTCTGTCGAGAACTGCGTACGTCCGAAGAGCATTCTGTTTTTAGCGTAGGTTATATACAGCTTTTCCTTTGCTCTTGTTATCGCAACGTAAGCAAGTCTTCTCTCCTCCTCAAGCTCTGCCATATCGGTCTGCGAGCGGTATCCGGGGAAAAGTCCTTCCTCCATTCCCGTAAGGAATACGACCGGGAATTCAAGTCCTTTTGCGCTATGCACGGTCATAAGAACGACTGCCTGAGCGTTTTCATCAAGCTTATCAACGTCGGACACGAGTGCAACGTCCTCCAAAAATCCGCCGAGAAGGTCAATAGCCTTCGTTTTTTCGGCTTCTTCTGAGGTGAATCTTATGCCCGAATTTTCAGTAGCAGTCGGCTCCTCCTCTGCCAGCGGGTCGGGAGCTATATCTCCTCCGAGCACCTCGTTTGCATATTCAAGCGCGTTTGATATAAGCTCGCGCGCGTTATCGCATCGCTCAGCTTCTGCCTCGCCGCCATCGCGAAGCATCTGCAGATATCCCGTCATATCGAGCACGCTCTCGACAAAGTCGGGAAGATTTTTGTTACACGCTTCTCTGCGAAGCGCCTCTATAAGGTCGGCAAATGCGGTAAGAGTCTTAGCCGATTTTGAGAGCGCCGTATATTTTGCGCTGTCCTTTATTACGGCAAACATCGAGCGACCCTCCGCGGCGGCTATCTGCGCAACTGCATCTACCGTAGTCTCGCCTATCTTACGGCGGGGCACGTTTATTATACGCATAAGTCTGATATTATCGTCCGGATTTGACACAAGCTGAAGATATGCCATAATATCCTTTATTTCCTTGCGGTCATAGAATCTCGTGTCACCTACTATATAGTATTTAACTCCCGCGCGCACGAATGCTTTTTCAAGCGCGTTAGACTGTGCGCGTGTTCTGTAAAGCACGGCAAAATCGCCGAAGGTCTTATTTTGCCTACGGCATATAGAGTTTATCATATCCGCAACGTAATATCCCTCTTCGTTCTGGTCGTCAAGCTTTGCAAGGGTTATCTTTTCGCCGCCCTCCTTGCTTGTCCAGAGCTCCTTGCCCTTGCGGTTGGTATTATTTGCGATCACCGCGTTTGCCGCATCGAGAATGACGCTTGTAGAGCGGTAATTCTGTTCAAGTTTTATCACCTGCGCATCGGCATACGTTCTGTCGAAATTAAGTATATTTTCGATAGTCGCGCCTCTGAAGCGGTAGATACTCTGGTCGTCATCGCCCACTACCATAAGATTTCTGCGTCCGCCCGCTATAAGCGATGCAAGCATAAACTGCGCGTAGTTCGTATCCTGATACTCGTCTACCGAGATATATCTGAATCTCTTGCCGAGGAATTCACGCACCTCCGCGCTTACCGAAAGAAGCTCGACCGTACGCATAATTATATCGTCAAAGTCGACCGCGTTTGCCCCTTTAAGGCGCTTTGCATATTCTCTGTAAAGCTCTGCCGTGCGTCGCATACCGAAATCGCGGCTTGCCTCCGCCTGAAGAGCAAATTCCTCGGGAGTCGTCAGCTTATCCTTAAGTCGACCTATAACGTTCAGCACGTTTTTTGCGGGAAGGACCTTATCATCGATATTTCTTTCCTTCATTATCGTGCTCATAAGCTTCAGAGAGTCGGTCTCGTCGTAGATCGTGAAGTTATTATCAAGACCTATCTGCGAGCCGAATCTACGGAGAAGTCTTACGCACACCGAGTGAAAGGTGCCCGCCCAGACCTCGTTTGCCGACGGTCCGAGCATTTTTTCAAGACGCTCCTTCATCTCGCCCGCCGCCTTTTTCGTAAAGGTGATAGCAAGCACCGACCACGGCGGACACGGAGACACCGCGCAGCTCTCAAGCACTGCCGCTATCTCCTCCTTGGGAGCGTTTATTGCTCTCTCAAGGCGCATAATATCTTCGTCAGTAAATTCACTGTTCGGTGTTTCGTATTTATACGCGTTTCCGTATCTTATTATGTATCCTATTCGCTCCACAAGCACGGTGGTCTTGCCGCTTCCCGCGCCTGCAAGAACAAGAAGCGGTCCGTTTATCGTATACACCGCTTCTCTCTGCTTTGAATTAAGCGAAGAATAAAGTTTATCAAAAAGCGCTCTCTTTGCCGTATTATATCTACGCTCACGCTCAAGCTCATGTATTGTTGCCATTTTTAATCTCCTTTTCTTGGGGTTTCACCCCAAACCCCACCAATAACCTTTTTGAAAAAAGGTTCTTGGAACTCCAAAAACTTTACTAAAAGTAAATATTATTATATCCGAACGGCGCAGCTTACGGTTTTACCTTTAGCATCCCGCTTAGAAACTTTTCAAAAAAGGTTCTTAGAACTCCAAAAACTTTACTGAAAAACGCACTAACTCATTTCAAAAAAAGTTTTGGTCGAGCTTTTTCAAAAGCTCGACGGGATTCTTAAGGGACAGCGTCCCTTAAGTCGCGCATTCCTCATTGCGCGAAACCGGATCGTATTCCTTAACCCATTTTGTTTTTCAGGGCAAAGCCCTGAGAATAAATTCCGAACTTTCGTTCTTTATAATTATACCAATCATCTTGTCTTTTGTCAAGGAAAAAGATACATATAGGTCAGATATTACCGCGAATTAATTTTGCCTTAAATCCTCACCGCAGTTGACAAACAGCCTTATAAGTGCTAAAATATAATAGTATATTTGTATTCATATGCAATTTTTCAACGGAGGAAATAATTATGACGGCATCTCACCGCTTTTCATCATATTTTTTACGCGCAGTACTGTTTCTTATAATATCAACAGTAATCTTTTTTGCCGCGCTTCTCCCCTCTCTTGCAGATGCCGCAGAAGATAATATAACCGGTCTTGACATCGAGGTATATCTCAACAAAAAATCGTATACCAAGGGCGAAGGTGCTACCATAACCTTGTCTGTCACCAATAACACGGGCAAAACTCTCACGGGACTTTCCGCGCGTTATTATCTTCCCGACTGCTTCGACGTTGCTACAGCCCCTTCCACAGACATAAGCCGTCTGACTCCCCGTCAGAACGTAAAGACGCAGATATACGCCACGGCAAACAAAGATATAGATCTGATAGAGTCTGTAAACGTCGAGGTCGAGAAGGAGAGCATATACGATTATCTGATAATTATGGCAATAATTCTCGCGTTTATTTCAGCTATTGCGGGAATATTCTTTATAGCCGAAAAGCGCCGTAAAAAAACTGCCGCAACAATATCCTTCGTTTTTGCGCTTATCATCTCGGCTTCGGTCGCTCTTGTTCCCTTCGGCTCTATATTTGCCGATTCGGGCGATCCGATATACACCGAGGATATGACATATTCCGAGGCTTGTGAGATAATAAAGCTGATATCTCCCGAAAAGGCATCTGAAATAATAAAATATCTTGACGGTGATTCGCCGCTGACACGCGAAAAAGCCGCTGTAATATCAGCCCTTATGATATCGGGAAAGACACCTCTCCCTGAGGTCTGCGACAAGAGCTTTCTTGATATTTCATCCGATTCGTTCGCCCTTCCCTACGTGTCGCACAGCATAAACGAAAAAATAATTCCCGAGATATCGAGCGGAATATTCATTCCCGACAGAGCGGTCAGCGGGCACGAATTTATCGAATACATCCTCCGCGCCGTCGGATTTGGCAAAAACGGAGAATACGATACCCAAAACAAGCTTGCGTTTATTTGTGCAGACGCTCTTAATCTCACGCACGCAGAGCTTTCCTCTCTTCTTAAAAAGGACACTCTGAAATGCTCCGAAGCACTCTGTCACGCTGTAAGGCTGATGATGTACACTTCTGCCGATATTTCGGATGGACAGTCGGAGTATACGCTTTCATCAAGCTCGCTTATCTCGTATTTTGACGGCGTTACCGAAAAGAAGGCCATCCGCACGGGCGATGACGGCACGTACCTTTCGGAAAACGGTAAAAATCTGAAGCTTTCCGACAAATACGCGACGAAAGATTCGTATATCATAACATATTTCAAGGATTCTCCCATAGCCGTTACACCCGACCCTGCCACTATTGGACAAAGCTGTATCATACTTGACGCAAACGGCAAAAGCAGCTTTCTCGGAGCATCGGTTGAATATACGCACTACGCAGTTGAGAGCAAATATTCCGCCCTCTTCGGCACCTTCAACATAAGCGGAGAGATATTCACGTCGGGAAACACTCACTACGTAACAGACAAGCAAGCGCTCGACAAGACCGAATATCTTCTCGATTCGGTCGTCACGTCAAAGGATGGTATTGATTTCGGCAGAGATATCGTTCTTATCGCATCATATGACAACCGCTCTCTTTCATATTCGATAAGTGACGTACTATACGCTTATCAGAGCAGCACTCCCGTCCCCGCAAGCTACGAGAGCTACAACACCTCGCTTTCATATGCAAAGAGCATTTCTAACGGTCAAAAAACATATATGCAATCTGCATATGACAAATTCTCTCAAAAAGTAGATGAAATAGACACATCTCTTATAAAAACTCTTACCGACAGCGCAGACAGCCGTGCGGCTATCGCCGTTGCAAAAAATGCCATCGACAATGCTGTTTCCGAGCTTGAAAAGTGCAAGATAGTATCTTACACCGCGCTTGACGAGCAGATCGCAATTGCCGAAACTCTGATAAACGCAGAGGGCGACTATACAGAAGAAAGCTTTGCTCCCTTTAAAGAAGCTTACTACAGCGCAAAATCCGCATCGCGTGAGCTTGTTGTGGGTGAAAAGAACGAAGCATTTATAAGTCATCTTGAGCGTGCTCTTTCCGACACTATGGCAGCTCTTGAAATGAGCAAGTACTGCAACTATACCGAATATTATATTGCTCTTGAAAAAGCAAACGCCATAACCAACGATTCGGGCAAATATCCCGCATCTCAATTCTCAAGCTTCCAGAAGAAGATCAAAAACATAGACAAGGGTCTTAACAAAAAGCTCACGAGAAGCGACGCAAATCAGAAAAAGGTCGATACCGCCTGCAAGAATATTCTTAACGCCATAACGAATCTGAACTACAATATTCCTTGCGACTATTCCCGACTTGATGCCGCCATAGAGGTTGCTCTCACGTACGAAAACTCCAATTTCTACTGGACAGCATCGAGCTTCTCTGCTCTTCAGGACGCGCTCAAGGCGGCTCAGAAGGTAGAAAGAAATATGACTGTCGGCTACGGCACCACAAACCAAGATACGATCACAGCCGCGGCAACCTATCTTACCGCATCTATCAAGAATCTCAAGAAGAACAAGCTGTGCGATTACACGGCATACAACAAGGCGCTGAATGATGCAAAGGCTATCACAAACGAGGAAGGGCTCTACGGTGAGACCGAGTTTACCCTCTTCACGGACACCCTTGTCAAAATAGATGAGCAACTTCCCAAGGATCTTTACCGCGCGGACGAGACAAATGCACTCATAGCGAAGGCTGTATCCGATATTGCAAAGGCTATAGAGCTTCTCAAGGAGCCTGCAGGCTGTGACTATACCGAGCTTGACAAGGCGCTCGCTCTCGCCGAGGACACCTTAAAGGACGGCAAGGAATACACAGTAGCATCTCTCAAGGCGTTAAGCGACGCGATAGAAGCCGCCAAAGCTCTTGAAAGAGATCTCCTCAGCGATGCTCTTGGCGAAAGACAGTCTTTGATAGACAGCGCCGCCGCAAGCATTAACGAAGCAGTCAAGGCGCTCGTAATTCAGGAGACCTTCTCCTCCGAAATAATTTCTTTAACAGAAAAGACGGTCACGGTAGACAAGGAAAAGGTCACACAGATATTTATAAAAATAAAGCGTGGAGACAAGGAGGAAGAGTTCCTTCTGCCCGAAGAGCTCGGAGTTACCCCCGTTATCGGTAACAAGATCACCGTATCCGTAGCAGACGGCGTTGTTACTGCGCTTGAGATACTGCCTCCCGAGGCAAATGAAAACAGCTGATCAAAAACACAACTATCGGAGGAAGACATGAAATCCATAAGAGAAATATACAAGGTAGGGCGCGGTCCTTCAAGCTCACACACTATGGGTCCCGAGCGCGCGTGCAATTATTTTCGCTCGGTAACACCCGATGCCGACCGATACAAAGTGATCCTTTACGGGTCTCTCGCCTCCACCGGCAAGGGACACCGCACAGACTACGCCATAGAGTGCACCCTTGCTCCCTATCCCGTTGAAATAGTATTCGACCACGACTCGCACGATCTTCCCCACGCCAACACGATGGATTTCTTCGCCTACAAAAACGGCGAGGTCATTCTTGAAAAGCGGATTTTATCCGTCGGCGGAGGTGACATCAGTGTAGAAGGTGCTCCCGATATCGAAAAGCCTGAGATCTATGAGAAAAACAGCTTCAAGGAGATATCCGATTACTGCAAATCAAGGAACATCCGTCTCAGCGACTACGTTTTCGAAAACGAAGACAGCGAATTCCGTCATTTTCTTTTCGACATATGGCAGGTAATGAAGGAAGAGATCCAAGGCGGTCTGACCACCGGCGGATATCTGCCCGGCGGACTCAACGTTCAGCGAGTTGCACAGATAATATACAATCAGCGTCACATCGACGAGCGTCCCGAAACACGCGAAAACCGCATAGTTTGCGCCTACGCCTTTGCGGCAAGCGAGCAGAATGCCGACGGACAGACCGTCGTTACCGCTCCGACCTGCGGCGCCTGCGCCGTTGTGCCCTCTGTTCTCAAATACATGCAGGAAAAGAAGAATTTCTCTGACGAAAAGATAATCGATGCACTTGCCGTCGGCGGTCTTATCGGCAATCTTGTCAAGAAAAACGCCTCTATCTCGGGCGCCGAATGCGGATGTCAGGCCGAGATCGGTACAGCCTGCGCTATGGCTGCCGCCGCTCTTGCCGAGCTTTTTGAAATGGGTATCGATCAGATCGAATATGCCGCCGAGGTCTCCCTTGAGCATCAGCTCGGTCTTACCTGCGACCCTATCTGCGGTCTTGTGCAGATCCCCTGCATCGAGCGCAACGCCGTTGCCGCAATGCGTGCTGTCACCGCTCTTTCTCTTGCCAACTTTCTCACCGGAACGCGAAAGATCTCCTTTGACATGGTTGTAAAAACTATGTACGAAACCGGCAAGGACCTCGGCTATCAATACCGCGAAACCTCCAAAGGCGGACTCGCCAAGCTGTTTTGAATTCGAAGGAGGACGCCAAGGACTCCGTCCTTGGATCCTGCTTAAACCCTTTTTGAAAAAAGGGTTTAAGAATCCCAAAAACTTTACTGAAAAGAAAAACAAAAGTCGAAGGGGACAGTTCGCGGTTTTGCTTCAGCAAAATGCCCAACCGTGTGCAAGCGAAACTGCCAAGCGATGCCAAAGGCGACTGAAAGGGGATCATTTCCAAAAACTTTAAAACTTTGCCGAGAAGAAGAAACTTACGCCCCCACCCGCCGCGTTATGCGGCGCAGCAAAACCGACCCTCCCTGTTGGGAGGTTTTGCGAAAAGAGGGTTGGATATATAAGGAAGGGATACGTCCCTTCCTTATATCGTTCTTTGGGCACTTTCTGTCGACACAGAAAGCGCAGAAAAAGACTCATAATCGCGTTTTATATATGTTAGCACCGCATTAAACCTTTATGAGCAAAAATCCAACTACCTTTAATGCAACTTGGCGTCCCAAATTTTTCAAATAAAAGCTCCGGACTTTAAAATCCGGAGCTTTTTATTGTTTGTTATATTATCTCATCAAAGCTTGCAAGTGATATATCTGTGCCATATCTTTGCAAAGATATTCATGCTTTCGTACTCGTATTTCTGAAGTGCAGATACGTATTCCGCAAGCCTACTCAGCTCTTCGTCAGATATTTCTCCGCTGAATTCGCGCTTAAGTATGATGTTCACCATATCGTTTATATCGTAAGGAAGGGTCATCATAAGCTCTGCGCGCTTCTTGCGTCTGCCCTTGGATTCGAGATCCTCGGCGCGCATCCTTTCGATACGCTCTGCAAACTCTGTAAGCGATTCACCCCTTTCGGGATCATCTCCGCCCACGGACATCGTCGAGTAGAAGAGGTCGGTCATTCCGACGGCAAGCATTCTCCTGTCGTATCCGTCTGTAAAGCTGCTGTATATCGCTCTTTCAAAGGCATAATTTCGTCCGTCGCGTATGTTTCTCGCCCTGCGCACCACTATTAATACCACCGCCGCAATAATAACGGCAACGGCGAGTATTGAAAGAAGCCTCATAAACTTTTCAAGGTCGAACGTGTTTTCTTCTTCATCGAGCTCGTCCGTGATCTCTTCCTCGGGTGTAGTCGGCTTTGTTTCGGGCTTCGGCTTACTTGGAGGAGTTATATCGGGAAGCCCGGGCTCGGGAGGTGCAAGGATATCCGAATTCGACACGTATACCGAATCGTACGAAGCGGGTGTCGTCTCATATGCGCGCCATCCGAGACCTTCTATATAGACCTCTACCCACGCGTGTGCATTCTCGTCGGTAACATCGGCATCGTAGTATTTTTCGCCGTTTTCATCAAAGCGTACCTCTCCGCCGTAATCACTGACCATATATCCCTGAACGTATCTTGCAGGTATACCGAACGATCTGAGCAGCAGGGCGGCCGCGCTCGCAAACTGAACGCAGTAGCCCTCGTTTTTGGAAAGGAGGAATTCATCGAGAACGCTTCCTTCAAACTCGGGATCGTGCATCGGCGTGAGGCTGTACTCATAGTTTTCGCACAGATAGTCTATAACTACCATTATCTTTGCGTGTGTCGTTTCTGCGCTTTCAAATTCTGCGAGAAGCTCGTCGTGGACGCTTGAAAGAGCATCCGAGTTCGGAACGTCAAGATAATTTTCGTTTATATACTTCGTATATGCGTTCATTGCGCGAACGTATTTATCGTACCACTTTCTCTGCTCGAGCTTTGAAAGCTTGAGATAATCCCTAAGCGGTCCGATACCCATATCGGAAAGTCCGTTTTTCCTCAGTATTTCAATAAAATCTTTAACGCAGTCAAGCTCGTTTATCACTTCGTCCTCGAGAGAATAATACGTGCTTGAAAGGTCCTTGTCAACGAATTTTACAAGAAGCTTAAAGTATTTTGCATTCTTTTCCGAAAGAGACTCATAGTTTGGACTTTGATAATTCGGAATTATGACAGGTGCAGAATAGCTCTTGAAAAGATTCATCCAAGTGGAGGTATACATACCGTCCGAATAGACATTTACCTTTTCATCGTAAAGCTCGGAATGTGAATTAAAGACGTGCAGTCCGATCGGAGCTGCATAAGCCGACGGCAAAACGTAGAGAAGACCCGAATTGCCCACGTACTCTATATCGACCATAGTTGCCGAATATGCATTACTCGTAGTGATATAGGCTTTATCTCTCGGGAAGGTATCCTCACCTATAGTGTAGTGATAAAAGAGGCTGTAAAGCATATAGGTTATCTCGTCGCCGCTGTATACCTTGCCGCCGTCCTTTCTCATTGCGTCTGAAAGCTCCTTATAGCTTTCCTCGCTGAGGATATTCCACGCGTCTGTTCCGATATTGTAATCGTCTGCTATCCACGATCTCAGATAGAGCGGACGGTTAGCATAAGATGTAACGCTGAAAAGGACGTCACCCGTTATTTCAATATCTTCAAACTCGGTATCTACCTCTTCGTGAAGAGAATTCATTTTATTGTTTTCGATATCTCCGCCGAGCATAATAGTCGTGACTATAGCTCTTATATCCTCCATAGGATTTTGTATAAAATCTATCGTATGGAAGGATTTCTTGACGCCGAGAGCGGGTACCGCCACCACAGCAAAGCAAAGAACGCCCGCAACAGCCGAAACGTATCCGCCGTATGCTCTGCTCTTCTTTGATTTTTTGTTCTTTATGAAGGCTTTATCGTATCTTGCAAGTGATATCATCGCGCAAAGTGCGGTAATAAGGAAGGCTATTCCCCAGTTTCCTCCGCTTATATTATAGATAAAGCAGATCGACGATACCGCCGTACCGAGAATAACGAACGGTGCAAGATGTACCTTGCGAAGTGAAAAGACGGTAAAGAAGAAGGATACCGCGAAACATATCATATACGTACCGCCCTTAAGCCTCTCGTTTGCGCCACCGAAGCTCGGGATATCGATAAAATCGGATATCGGGAAGCCGTTTTGTCTTATTACCGAAAAGATCTTATCGAGGAAATCATCTATACCGGTAACAAAGAAGGTCAGCGGATTTCCGTGCGAGACAGTAACGAGTCCGACGTACGCAAGCATAAGACCGAGACCCGCAAGGGTAAGATACCATTTGCCGTAAAACAGAAGTGCCACCGCAACCGTTGAGCCAAGGCAGAAAAGGAACATAAAGAATCCGTTTACCTCTTTGCTTACCTCAAATGAGTTGCAGACCATAAAAACGACCGCAAACGCCGCAAAGGCAACCGTAAACAGTCTGAGAAAATATCCGAGAAAAACCGAACCCTCAAAGGACTGTGTCTTTTCGGGGTCGTATATTTCTATACCGTTTCCTACAAGCTTTTTCTTCTTACGGAGCAGCTTTTCTTCTTTTTTCTCCTGACTCGTCAGTTTTTTCTTCTTTTCCTTTGCTTTGCCCCTTACCTTGCCCTCTTTTTCTTTTTTACTCATTTTCCGCTCACCTGCCCTTCCTTTGCCAAGGCACGTGCATCGTATACTCTTATTGCGGCGTGTCCTATTTCATCAAGTGCCGCGTTAAGAATATCAGAGTACTCTCGCAAATAATTTTTATTTACCTTTTCAAAAGGAGTATAGGAGTAAAGCTCCTTTGTTGCCGAGCCTCTCAGCAGATTTGCGGAATTTGACGTGCTGTGCTCTGCAAGCACTGACGAAAGGTTTATGTCAACACATCCGCTGACGTAAATATAGTTTGCATCCGGGTCTTTTACCGCATATTTTTCAAGATCAGACATATTTTTATCGGTAATCGTTACCGGAGAGGTCGCAAACATACGGTAGACCTGCTGAAATTCATACAAGGTATCGGCATTCTGCAGGCATATTCCGTTTTCGCCTCTGTCGTCAAACCAGACAAGACAAACGTTTCCCCCGTTTGTAAGCACGGACGTAGCTATAGCTATTGCAGATTCGACCACTCCGTCTACCGCGAATTCATTGATATCGGGAAGATATTTTTCTTCATCGTCAGAATTATATCTTACCGCGGTATCGCAGAAAATGTACGTACGCTTTTCTTTATTCATCGAATATTGCTTCACCATAAGGTCCTGCGTCTTACTCGACAGCTTCCAGTGTACAGCGCGCAGGCTGTCGCCTATCTGATACTGACGTACGTCATTCTGCTCTGTCTTATCGCTTCCGCTGAAGCGCGATATTATTTCCGTACTGCTTTCCGATCTGTCATCACCCTCGTTTTTCATAAGTGTAAGTCTTCTCGGAAGCACGAAAATGCTTTTGAAAATATTAAGATTATAAGTGTATTTGAACATTCCGAAGATATCGTGGCAAACAACGTCGGAAACTCCTATGCTGTAATTTCCGCGATATGGGAAGGTTATTTCACTTGAAAGTGTATAGTCCGCATACGGCGGGAGGGTCAGCGAAACGTTTTTCGCTTCGCTTCGTATTCCGTCGCTGCGAGGAAGAGTTATTTTCGCTTCTATCGTGTTGATCGGTACAAATATCGAATTTATAAGAGAAAGTCTGAACTGTACGGGCTCATATTTTTCCACTTCCTCCGCGCTTAGCGTTACGTCCAGGCGTATCGACTGCGTACATATATAAAGGTAGAGCAGAGATAACGCGGGGAGAAGCAGTACGAAAATGAAAATTACCGACGTTATCGGGGATATGAGCGCCTGCGTTGCAAGGAGTGCTATCACCACAATGACAAGATAGATATAGAATCCTTTATCAAAGGAAAAATTATTTTCCTTTTGCCAACGGCGCACAGCCCTTACAGCATTTACCGTGAAGTCCACAGCACGAAAGAAAAACTCTTTTATTTTAAGTAATATTTCTTTCATAATAAAAACCGTGCCTAAACTTAATTTTAATTATTCTCTTGTACCCTTATACGGTACGGGTGTGTGCGCTATTATCTCGGCGAGAATGCTTTCTGCCGTACTCTGACCGAGACGTGCCTCCTGATTAAGTATTATTCTGTGAACAAGCGACTGCTTGAAGAGTGCGCGCACGTCCTCTGGAATAACGAAATCACGGCCCTGCATAAACGCCCAAGCCTTCGAGAGATGCATAAGAGCAAGCGATGCTCTCGGGGATGCTCCGAGAAGAAGCGAGGGATGCGAGCGTGTAGATGAAACGAGCGATACGATATATTTACATATCTCTCTGTCCATCTTTATGTTCATAACCACGCTTCTCATACTTTCTATCGTCGCAACGTCTGTTATTGCAGAGATGTTCTGAAGAGGATTTACCTTCATTCTGTCGCTTATGATATTTACTTCCTCCTCCTGCGAAGGATATCCCATGCTTATCTTGAGCGCAAAACGGTCAAGCTGTGCCTCGGGAAGCGGATAAGTACCTACAAATCCCGACGGGTTTTGCGTAGCTATTACCATAAAGGGCTTCGGAAGCTCGTAAGTAACTCCGTCTACCGTTACCTTGAATTCTTCCATCGCCTCAAGAAGGCTCGACTGAGTTTTCGGTGAGGCACGGTTGATCTCGTCTGCAAGCAGCATATTACAAGCCACGAGTCCTTCACGGAATTCAAAGGTCTCGTTCTGTCTGTTATATATATTGAATCCGGTGATGTCAGATGCCATAACGTCAGGGGTGAACTGTGCACGCTTGAAAGAGAGGCCTGCTGCCTTTGCAAGAGCAGATGCAAGTGTGGTCTTACCGACTCCGGGTACGTCCTCTATAAGAACGTGCGAGCCCGAAAGCATCGCGCATATAAGCAAAGTTATCTCGTATCGTTTTCCGACGACCGCCTTTTCCACCTCGTTAACAAGCTTTTCGGCAATATCAGCAGCAACGCTGAAATGCTCTGATTTTGCTCTTTCCTCATAAACTGTGTTGTTATCCAAGTTAAGCTCCCTTCTCCGGTACAAAAAAATTATTTAATCAAGAAACGCCACCGGAAGTACACCCTGATTATTTTTATTATTTTAGCATATTTTTATGAATTTTTCAATAATATTCATCAATACAGCGCGTTAAACGGATGATTTCGTCAGTTTACACACTTGAAGATATCTTATATTATATATTTTGCCGAAACTAAGTGCATCGTCGCGCGCATACCGGGGGATCTATCTGCATTTTACTTGCACACAAATCTGTAAAAAAGAAAGAGGAAGCCTTCAAAAAAGCTTCCTCTATAAATTATTTTTCGCTTATAATAGAGCTTTTCACCTTGTTTTTGACCTTTTTGAAGAATTTCTTGAACGCCTTACCGCTCAAGATCTTTATCACGAGGTCAGCAAGCGCGGGAGCGAATACCGCGCTCAGGAATGCCGAAAGTCCGATATATTTCGATACGAACGCAGCGTCGGTTATTCCCGCGGTAAAGGGCTTTACAAGAGCACATACCACCGCAAACACCGCCACGGCTATCAGATACAAAAACTGTATCCGGTTTATTCTCAGCTCGGAGGTCACTCCTCTGCTGTCGTTGAGAGTCTGCATCATAACGGTTGCCGACATAGTGACGCACGAAAGGAATACCGATGCGCTGAGCGAGCTTATCGGCATAAGCTTAAAGGCGACGAGCAGATAGGATATGATAAGCACCCATACGCCGCAAAGCGCGCCCTTCACAATACAGTCCTTTGCCGTCTTGATCATACTCTTTTCCGAAATATCGCTGTCCTTTTGGCGAAGTATTCTCTTTGTCGGCTTCTTGAACGCCATTATGAGTGCCGCCGAGAAATCGAATATCAGTCCGAGAACGAGTATTGCCGTCGGCGAAAGAATAAATCCTCCGGTCAGCATCG
This sequence comes from Clostridia bacterium, assembly GCA_017532425.1. Taxonomy (GTDB): domain Bacteria; phylum Bacillota; class Clostridia; order Oscillospirales; family CAG-272; genus SIG672. Next base: position 43,033 of record JAFXJH010000094.1, read on the forward strand.
ACCAGAGCACGATCATCACTCTCACGCTCTGCACGCTTATCAGATATCTGAGCATTCTGTCGATATTGTTATTTATATTCTTCGCGCTTCCTATAACGTCTGCGACCGCGTTAAGTCCTCCGCTCGAATCCATATCGACCATCGTGACTACCGCATCCGAAACGAATCTGAGTGCCTCACATCCGTCATACGCCGGACCCTCCTCGCTGCTGCCGGTCAGCTTCAGACATTCTGTGATACCGATATCAGCCTCACGAAGAAGTGTTATTTCCTTAAGCTTATTGCCGAGGAATGCGACGGTTGAGCCGCCTTCCCTGAGCTTTCTTATGGCAAGCTCCTTATCGGCAACGCTCATACCCTCAAACATCGTATATTTCGATATATTATCCTTGAGAGCTTCGCTGTTTTCTTCCTCAAGAGCCTGCAGCCTTTCGCCCGTGATAACGTTTTCTCTTGAAGAGACCATACCGATAGCCCTTGCTATCTGATAATTTTTCTCGCTCACGTCATCCGAGAAAAGCATTACCCTCATTCCCGCGCTTCTGAAGCGTGATATCGTTTGGGAAACACCCGGAAGTATCGGCTCGATGAGCGCGATAAATCCCTCGAATATAAGATCATTCTGGCTGTCACGGAGCTTTGTCAGCGAATTGAATCTCGAGTTTTTCGAGGCTATGGCTACAACTCTGTACGCCTGACGCATAAGCTGTGTTGCTTCTACCTCTATCTTACTGCGCTCGACCGGTCCGAGACGGAATATTCTGCCGCTTTCATAGTAGTGTGTGCAGTAAGAGAGTATCTCGTCCGCCTCTCCGCGCAGAAGAACGGTATTATCACCGTTGAAGCGCACAAGAGCGGTATCGAATCTGTTATAATCGTTCTTCCGTTTGAATTCTATAAGCGGATATTCGCTCTCAAGTGAGGTATTATACACTCCGCTTTCAAACGCCGCACGAAGGATAGCATCCTCCTCAAATGTATAGAAATCGCCTCCGTCGTCACTCGACTGCGCAATCTTGTTTTCTCCGTAAAGTCCTGTCGTAACGACCGCATACTTGAGAAGCCTGAGACAGTTATCCGCGAAATTCGACTGTGACGCATCGTAGAGATTTCCCGAAACGTACGCCTTTTCAAGTGACATTCCGCGCTTTGAATAGATAGCCTCGGGCGGTACTATAACGGTATCCACCTTTTTCAGCGTATCAAGCCTGTCCGCATTTTTTATAAGCGATCCCTTTTCATTATGCTTTTTTCGGCTGAGCGAATCGAAAAGTCCGCACGCGACTATTATATATCCGAAAAGCATAAGAAATTCGGAAAGTCCTGCCGAACCGAGCGAGAGTGCAACGAGAAGAGTAACGAGCGGATTTCCGCCGAATATCGGCAAAAGTCCGACAAGCGATATAATAAACGCTGCCGCTATATAAAACAGACTGAGCTTTCCGCCTATTCGTCTTAAGGTATCGAATATCGCAAGCTTATGATATTCTGCCGCCGGCTTATTTTTGCCCGTTCTGCGTACGAGTGTGCGTTTTCCTACCTCACACGCGATAGCGCGTCCGCTTCCTTTGGTTACGATAGTCGATGCCCACGCCATATTAAAGCACATATGCGGAGGAACGTTTCGGTATTCAACGAAATCGCTCTGCTTTTCTATACTGCCGACGCCGTCGGTTATACCCGTTTCGACTATGTAAAGATGATTTACGCTTACTATTCGCGCATCGCACGGAACGATATCTCCCGCCGAGAGCTGTATAAGATCACCGACGACTATCTCGTCCTGCTTTACGGTACGAAGCTTGCCGTCTCTTATGACTCTCGCATTAGGGATCGAGTTGCGCGACGCTCTTTCAAGGAGAACACGCGCGCTGTAGTATGCCATAAACGTTACAAAATAGCTCACACCGATAAGAACTACCGCAGATACGGCGAGCAGATATTCCTTAAAAAATATCGATATGAGCGATACGAGCAGGAGAAGCAGACTCAGACCGTTCGTCGAAAAGTCTGACATATATCCCGTCATAGTTCTGTGCTCTATCGGGAAGACCTCGTTTCTTCCGTTTTTCTCCAGTCTTTCCCGTGCGATCTCGGGAGAAAGCCCGTTTCGTATATCGCTTCCGGTTATTTCTTCGACCTCTGATACTGTCTTATCGTGCCATCTTTCTGCCATAGCAACGTGCCCCTCCCTTTCTTAGCTTCATTATAAAAACAGACAAATCAGTTGCAAACGATAACAAGATCGTCGTTTTCTGCGTGCATACTTATTATCGATATATTTCTGTCGTAGTCGCCTATCAGCTTGCTTGCAAGCACGTCCTCGACCTCGCGCTGAATGGTACGACGGAGATTTCTTGCGCCGTATTTACGCGAGAAGGAGCGTCTTGCGATAACTCTTACCGCATCCTCGCTGTAAGTGAGTGTGATCTCCTTTTCTGCGAGAGTCTTTACAAGGTCGCCGAGCATTATCTTCGCGATCTCAACGAAATCGTCCTCGTCGAGCGAGCGGAAGGTTATTATCTCGTCAACTCTGTTTATAAACTCGGGGCGCAGGAACTGCGCAAGTGCCTTTTCTGTTTTGCCCTCTGCCGATGCGTGATTTTCACCCGAGAATCCGAGCGGTGCGTCTACTCCGACCGCGCCCGCGTTTGTCGTCATAACGATGACAGTATTTTCAAAGTTTACCTTCTTGCCGCGCGCGTCGGTAATATGACCGTCGTCAAGGATCTGAAGAAGGATATTCATTACGTCGGGATGCGCCTTCTCTATTTCATCGAAAAGGACTACCGAATAAGGCTTTCTGCGTATCTTTTCGGTAAGCTGTCCCGCGTCGTCGTAGCCTACGTATCCGGGAGGTGCTCCGATTATTCTCGATACCGAGTGCTTTTCCATAAATTCGGACATATCGAGTCTTATAAGAGTTTCGGGCGAGTCAAACAGATCTGCTGCAAGAAGCTTTACAAGCTCGGTTTTTCCGACACCCGTAGGTCCTGCGAAGATAAAGGATACCGGCTTACGCTTATACGCAATTCCTGCACGGTTACGCTTTATTGCTCTTGCGACCGCGTCTACCGCTTCATCCTGGCCTATAAGACGCTCCTTGAGTCTGTCTGCAAGGTGGTCAACTCTCTTAAACTCATTTTCTGTAATATTACTTGCGGGAATACCGGTCCAAAGCTCTACCACCGATGCAAGGTGCGAAGTCGTAAGCACGACGCTCTCCTTTGCCTTCTTTGCCTCCTCCGCTTCCTTTTCAGCCGCGATTAGTGCGGTCTTGAGCTCTGCGACTCTGCGATATTTTTCGTTTATATCCTCGTTTTCTGCGACCTCCTTTGCCTCTTCCGCCTCTACCTCGCCGGTAAGACGGGCAAGCTCGGTCTCTGCCTTTGCCGCGCGCTCTACCTCGGGAGAATGGAGCGCGAGATAAGATGCCGCTTCGTCAAGCAGGTCGATAGCCTTATCGGGCAAAAATCTGTCTGTGATATATCTTTCGGAAAGAATTACGGTTCTCGCGATTATCATATCGGGGATGGTAATTCCGTGGAAGCTTTCGTAATATCCCTTTATTCCGCGGAGAATTTCTATCGTATCGTCGATCGAGGGTTCTTCGACGATTATCGGCTGAAAACGTCTTTCAAGCGCCGAATCGCTCTCGATATATTTTCTGTATTCGGCAAGAGTGGTCGCGCCTATCATCTGAATATCGCCTCTCGAGAGTGCGGGCTTTAAAATATTCGCCGCGTTCATACTACCCTCGGAGTCGCCCGCGCCCACGATACTGTGAACCTCGTCGATAACGAGGATAACGTTACCCTTTGCCTTGACTTCCTCGATAAGCCCCTTTATTCTCGACTCAAACTGACCTCTGAACTGTGTTCCCGCAACGAGCGCGGTAAGGTCAACGAGTCTTACCTCCTTATCCGCAAGCTTTCGCGGTGCTTTTCCGTCTGCGATAAGCTGTGCAAGCGCCTCTGCTATCGCCGTTTTACCTACACCGGGCTCACCTATGAGGCAGGGGTTATTCTTCTGACGGCGGCAGAGTATCTGCATCATACGCTCCATTTCGCTGTCGCGTCCGATAACTCTGTCAAGCTTGCCTTCTCTTGCCTTTGCCATTATATCCGTGCAGTAGGTATCGAGAAACTGCGTGCCGCTCTTGCCGCTTTTACCCTTTTTGCCCTTGGTCTGATCGCCCTGATCCTTCTGATCGTTATCGCCCTTGCCCATCGATCCAAAAAGCTTTGCGAAGTTGATCGGGGGAGTTTTTCCCATATCCTCGTCGCCGTCGCCCGACTGAGCCTCCATTATTCCTTCCATTTCCATATCCATACGGTCGATATCCTCGTCGGTGATACCCATATTTCCGAGAATATTGTTTATGGGACCGATACCGAGCTCCTTTGCACATTTAATGCATATTCCCTCGTTTGTCGTCTTATCTCCCTCCATACGGGATATAAATATAACTGCAATTCTTTTTTTGCATCTTGCACACATTTCCATATTAAAAAACCACGCTTTCGTTAAAGAACATTTCGGCTAATATCATACAGCCGCAAAAACCATCTTAAAAATATTAAACTCAAAGAACCATTTAGTCACTACGAGACCGTTAAAGGATCCTGCGGGGAATCCGCTTATATTATTTGCAAGGATCTCAAGAAGGGCAAATACCAGCATAGATGCTATCTGCGCCCACGCAAGTCCGAGGACAAGACCGAGCACTCCGCCAAGCAGACGGTCCACGCTTGTAAGAACGGGGATCTTTATGCTCTGTGCAAGCTTTACTATAAGCTTTACCACGATCATAAGGGCAATAAATATTCCCACAAAAGCGATTATACGCGAGAGTGCCGTTGACGTGAGTATCTCGGATATTATCCCGCCCTCTCCCTCGGGAACGAGCTTTCTCATAAATCCGAGTATAAATCCGCCTACCTTGGGAGAAAAATACCACGCAACTATAACAGAGAAAACAAAGCCCGCGATATCGATCACAACGCCGACAAGTCCTCTTTTGGCATAAACGATTATATTTACAACGATTATTGCAACGATTATAAAATCAATAAAAAAACTCATAAAAACCTCCGATTATAATTATAATGTAAAAGAGCTTAAGACCCGGAATCATTTTTTAGGTCTATCCTGAACAAAGAATCAGACGTGCATACGTATTCGTCTCCCGAAATGAAGATAATCGAGAGCAGCCTTCTGTCCGATTCAAATATTTGCATCTCATCAAAATTATCCGCATCATGCCTCATAACTTTGCGTTCTGTAATAATATACGCATAATCCTCGTACATATTCAGCTCTATCGGCTCTTCCTTCAGCGTATATTCCGATTTTTTCATACCTACGCCGTCGAGCTTTATCAGCTCTATCTTGAAGGTGTTCGAGCTTCCGTATATACGCTCTGCGCACATCAGATGACCGTCATCCGATATATCATACATATAGATATCATCCATATTTACAGCGCATGACGAGAGCTTGTTTCCGTCCTTATCGAAAATGCAGAACGCCTTATCAAAAAGAACAGCTATCTGACCGTTGTCAAGATACTTACATTCAACGGGCGTTCCGTTTTCAAGCGTCACAAGGGCTCTCGGCGTTTTTTCGCCGCTTCTCAGAAGCATAAGCTCACTTTCCACGCTTCCGTCGGGCAAAACCGCATAAGTCACGAGCACTATCTCGCCTCCGCCCGCCTTTATATCCATAGAGGCATATGCGTTATTCTTCTTTATTACGGTCACTATCTCGAAATTCGGCGTATATACGCTTATTTCGGTCATATATTCACTACCCTTGCGCGCGATAGCATAAGCTCCGCTGCCCGCAATAGTACCGCCGTATATTTTATTACCCGCAGATTCCGAGTGACAGATGCCGAATTCGTTATATATACCGTACGCGCTTCCGCCTCTGTCATATACAAGGACATATTTATTCGAGGTCACCATAGCGGGCAGAGAATATTCCGATTCCTCAGAATATTCGTGGCTTCCGTCGGGTGAAAATACGATAATGCGATCGCTTCCCGCGATAACGGGCACACCCGATATTTCGCCGAATACCGAATTTTCGTTTATACTGAAATAATAGCTCGACACACTCTCTGACGTCTCGCCGCTGCTGAACATATTTCTGAAAATATGCTGCATATTTCCCGTAGTTATTCCCTCGCTGAAAAAGGCGCAGAAGTCCACTACGAAAAGCAGTAAAACTATCCACAAAACGTTATGCGCAATATTGAAGCGCTCGGAAATTCTCTTTGCTTCGACGTCAACCGTCGGGCGCTCTTCCTCGGAGGAAGGCTTTTCGCCGCGTTTTCTGTTTTTGAAAAGTATTTTTAATATATTTTGTCTTTTTTCGTTTTCCTCGGATTCGGAGAATCTTCCAAGGTCTATTTTTCCGTCCTTCTGATCTTCTCCGTAACCGTTTTTGTTTTTCTTCGTATCCGAAAAAACGTTTGAAAAGAGATTTTTCTTATTATTCTTCAATTAATATCCTCTGCCTCCTTTCATAGTCTTCAGAGAACACGTTGTCGGGGTAGACTACCCTTGAAAGGTAGAGCCCGTCCGGCGGGAGAGTTGCTCCCGTCCTTGTTCTGTCGCGCGAAAGGATTATATTATCGATATCGTCTACAGCTATGCGTCCGTCGGATACCGCAAGCAGCGTTCCGCAAAGAATTCTTACCATATTATAAAGAAATCCGTCTGCCGCAACTCTGACCTTGACGATATCGCCCTCTCTGCGCACGTCAAAATATTTTATAGTTCTCACAGTATCCTTTACCTGCGAGCCCTGCGCCATAAAGGCTTCGAAATTATGTCTTCCGACAAGACGCTCTGCCGCGAGATTCATCTTGTCTATATCGAGCGTTTTCGGGCAGTGCCACGCTCTGTTTGCATAAAAAGGGTCTGCGAGTCGGGAATTAAGTATAAGATACTCATATTCCTTATAGTCAACGTCATATCTTACGTGAAAATTATCGTGCACGTATTTCGCCGAGCGCACCGAAATATCGCTTGGCAGAAATCTTGCTATCGCGAGAGGTATCTTATCCTCGGGGATAGTTATATTTTCCACGTCGTCTGCAGTACAAAAGAACTGACGCGCGTGTACTCCCGCGTCCGTGCGGCTGCATCCGCTAAGGCAGAATCTTCTTCCTAAAAGAGCCTCTACCGCCTCCTGCACCGTACCCTGCACCGTTTTGAGAGAGCTTCCGCTTTGTACCTGATATCCGTGATAGCCTGTGCCGAGATATGACAGCTCAAAAAGTATTTTCATAAGCGTAAGTCTCCCTTCCTTTGTTCTTTATCTTATTTATTCTGCTTCATACGCGATCAGAAGCGCGGTCCACCCGTATATTTACCTATAAAGAATATTCCCACGCCTACGGCTACCATTACAAGAAGCATGATCAGATCTCTTGCCGAATATTTCAGTCTGTTCATCGAGGTGCGGCCGTTATCTCCGACATAGCATCGACATTCCATAGCCACCGCAAGCTCGTCCGCGCGTCTTATAAGCGAGGCGAAAAGCGGTATGAATATCGGTATCAGCGCCTTGGCACGTCTCGCGAGCGAGCCGGTCGAGAAATCCGCTCCGCGTGAGCGCTGTGCGCTCATTATTCTGTCGGTCTCCTCAATAAGAGTCGGAATGAATCTGAGTGCTATCGTCATTATCATAGAAAAATCGTGGACGGGCACCTTTATCTTCTTGAGCGGTGAAAGAAGCTGCTCAAGTCCGTCTGTAAGTGCTATCGGAGATGTCGTATACGAAAGAAGCACGTTAGTGCCGACTATAAGTATTATTATCCTCAGCGCTATCATAACGGCGTAGGTTATGCCCTCCTCGTATATTTCTATCTTCCAGAAGGAAAAGAGGAGATTCTCACCCTTTTTCCAGAAAATACTTACTATCGAGGTAAATATAACCACGAAAACTATCGGCTTCAGCCCCTTGAAAACTATTTTCGGGCTTAGTCTTCCAAGGAAAACAAGTATTACCGAAAAAGCAAGCAGTGCAAGCAGAGCGTAAAGATTATCCGCTATAAAGACCATAACTATAAACAGTATAGATATTATCAGCTTCATTCTCGGGTCTGTCTTATGGAGTATAGTTTCCCCGGGAAGATACTGACCGAGTGTAACGTCTCTCAGCATTATTTCTCACCTCCGCCATAAGTCGAGATGATAGCCTCAAGGGCCTCGTCTACCGTATATATATCGTTTGAAATATTTATTCCCATTTTATTCAGACGGCGCACGAGTCTCGTTATCTGCGGAAGCTCAAGGCCTATCTCGCGAAGCTCGTCTTCTCTTGCAAAGACCTCCTGCTTTGTGCCCTGCATTATAACTCTTCCGTTTTCGAAAACCACAAGATCGTCCGCATATCTCGCCATATCCTCCATAGAGTGGCTGACGATTATCATAGTCGTTCCCGTAGCCTGTCTGTATTTTTCAAGTCCGCCGAATATTTCGCGGCGTCCTATCGGATCAAGTCCCGATGCGGGCTCGTCAAGCACCAGAATATCGGGCTTCATTGCGAGTATTCCCGCAATAGCGACTCTTCTCTTCTGCCCTCCCGATATATCGAAGGGCGATTTTTCAAGAATTTCTTCGCCGAGTCCGACAAATGCCGAGGCTTCTCTGACTCTTATTTCTATTTCTTCATCCGAAAGACCCATATTTTTAGGACCGAAAGCGATATCCCTTCTTACCGTATCCTCAAAAAGCTGATACTCGGGATACTGAAAAACGAGTCCCACGCGGAATGCCGCTTCTCTGCGGAGCTTTTTATTTGAATATATATCGTCATCGCCCACGAGTATCCTGCCGCTATCCGGCTTAACAAGTCCGTTAAGCATCTGAAGCAGGGTAGACTTTCCCGATCCGGTATGGCCTATTATTCCGGTCAGCTTTCCCATTTCCACGTTCAGTGAAACGTTGTCAAGTGCCAGCACTCTGAAGGGCGTACCCTCTCCGTAGACGTATGACACGTTCTCAACCGTTATTGCATTTTGCATTTTTACTATTTTTCTCCAAAATTTATCTTAATCTTATTTTGATCTTATTTTCACTTTTTCTTTGACGAAAGAGAAGCGCATATTGCCTGTGCACAGCTTTCCTCGCCTATAATACCGAGCGGAATATCGAATCCCTTTCCGGCGAGTCTCGCGCAAAGCTCGGTTGCCTGCGGCGCCTCAAGACCGAGCTCTGTTATCGTTTTTATATCCGAAAAGACCTCTTTCGGGCTTCCTTCAAGGCGTATTCCCACCTCATCGAGCACGATTATACGGTCTGCAAGCTCTGCCTCGTCCATATTATGCGTGATATGGATTATCGTCTTTCCCTGCTCCTTATTGAGCTTCTGCATTACCGCGCTTATTTCAGCACGGCCGTGCGGGTCAAGCATCGAGGTAGACTCGTCGAATATTATACATTCGGGGTCCATAGCGAGCACTCCTGCTATCGCTATTCTCTGCTTTTGACCGCCCGACAGCTTATGCGGAGCGTGACGCGCATATTCGCTCATATCGACCGTGGCAAGTGCCTCGTCCACTCTTCTGCGTATTTCCGAGCTTTCTATTCCGAGGTTTTCCGGTCCGAACGCAACGTCCTCCTCGACGATAGTCGCAAATATCTGATTATCGGGATTCTGAAATACCATTCCGACCTTTTTTCTCACCTTAAGAAGAAGCTCGTCGCTCGTATCCTCGGTGATATTTATGCCGTCTATATATATTTCTCCCGAGCTTGGCACAAGTATCATATTCATCAGCTTTGCAAGAGTCGATTTCCCCGACCCGTTACGTCCGAGTATCGCCACGAATTCACCGCGCTCTACAGACAGGCTGACGTTATCAAGCACAGTCTTATTTTCCTGAGATTCCTCGTCGTAAGAAAAGCTTACGTTTTTAATTTCAATATATGACATACACAAATCCTTTTAAAACAGTTACAAACTTAAATATACTTCAACGAGAACAGCACAAACGAAGAGTATAAATCCAGCGCTCACAAAAAGCGTCTTGAAGGTCTTACCCTTCGGCATCGGCGGATCAGCCTTGAGAATTCCCGCCTTATAGCGCTTTCTATCCTTTATAAGAAATATAAGACCGATCACGGCGATAGTCAAAAACGCTATCATATGAAGCGAGTAGAGAATTATCGGCAGTATATTATCTATAGCAAAGTCTGTTATAGCCTCGATATATTTATCGGAATCCTCTATCATTTGTATCGCATCAAGTCGCTCTGTATCCATAAGAGCAAATATGACAGTCGGCACAACTCCGCCGTATATATTTATCACCGAGTGCATCAGTATCGTATGGATGACCTTTCCCGTCCTGCAGTAGATATATGCAAGCAGAAATCCCAAAAGTGTCGCGTAGAACATCTGCGAGAAATTACCGTGGAAAAGTCCGAAGGTAACACCCGAAAAGAGTATCGCGGGCATATATCCGAAACGCTTTGTTCTGTCTATTATGACCTTTCTGAATATCAGCTCCTCGACTATCGGCGCAACCACCGCAACGAAGATTATCTGAACGAAGAACGCATCCTTATTAAACATTTCGCTGAACGACTGCGAAGGCATCTCGCGCAGGAAATATTTAAAGAAGGTGAAAAATCCCGTAACCGCCGTACCGACTATATTTCCGACGTACATAAGGCAAAGCGCGCTTATAAACATTCGGATGAATGTCTTTTTATTCATTTTGCTTTCTGTCGGTATCTCGGGCTCATCCTTCGGAAGTCCTCTTATGAACAGATATCCTATCGGAAATGCGATCGCGTACATAACTACGAAGTTAAGAAGATACGGAAACCACGCTTTTCCGAGCAGCTCACTCGGAATAAATGCTCCTATCGAAAAAGAAGTTGCAAGTATAACGAAAACCGTTGCAAAAAGTCCGAGCGACAGCAGACCGAAGGTCCTTCTTGCGCTTTTAAGGTCAAACTTTTTTTCTTCTGTTATTTCATCCGCAATAAATTCATTTTCCGCATATCCGATAATATTTTCCTCGGGCATACCGTTTGAAGTTATATCCTTAATATCCTTAATATCCTTAATATCCTTAATATCCTTATTCTCGTCCATACGCTATCTCCTTTCCATAAAATACCGAAAGCGTTATCAGTCCTTCAACGCCACCCATCGAGCCGCCGCTCCGCAAGGAAGATTCACACCCGAAGCGCTTATCGGAAGCCCAACCTCATCCGCATCGACATGACCGCCGAATCTGCTCTTCACTGCAAGCGAGAGCACGCATCCCATCGTCGATGCCGAAAGTCCCGTTGTATACGAATTTACAAGCACGAAAAGCGGTTTATCCGAGATAAGATTCGAGCAAAGCTGTACGAATTCATAAATATTATCCTCAAGCTTCCAGAGCTCTCCGCTCGGGCCTCTTCCGTACGACGGCGGGTCCATTATTATCGCGTCGTATTTATTTCCGCGTCTTATCTCGCGCTCAACGAATTTACGGCAATCGTCTACTATATATCTTATCGGCGCATCTGCAAGTCCCGAAAGTGCCGCGTTTTCCTTTGCCTGCTCTACCATTCCGCGCGACGCGTCAACGTGGCATACCGATGCCCCCGCCGCCGCTGCCGCTATCGTAGCTCCGCCCGTATATGCAAACAGATTGAGCAGCTTTATCTTTCTTCCCGAGTTTTTTATAAGGTCGTAGCTCCATTCCCAGTTTACCGCCTGCTCGGGGAAAATTCCCGTATGCTTGAAGCCTGTCGGGCGCACTACGAATTTCAGCCCGAGATTCTGATACTCTATCTGCCACTTCTCGGGCATCCTTGAGTTATCGTCCCACGCTCCGCCGCCGCTCTTTGAGCGTGTGTACTTCGCGTCCGCTTTCTTCCACAGCTTATCCGATGCACAGCCCTTCCATATTACCTGCGGGTCGGGTCGCACCAGGCTATAGCTTCCCCATCTCTCAAGTCTTTTTCCGCTGTCTGCATCGATCAGCTCATAATCTTTCCATTTATCTGCAATATACATTTTATATTTCCTTTCTCCTTAGGGCTCTGCCCTAAGAACCCGCCAAAGGCTCTGCCTTTGGAATCCGCTTAGAAACTTTTTGGAAAAAGTTTCTAAGAACTTCAAAAACTTTTCTAAAACGAGAAAAACAAAAATCAAGGGTGTGCAGACCTGCCAAGCGATGCGAAGCATCGGTTTGGGCTCTGCCCTAAGAACCCGCCAAAGCCTCTGCCTTTGGAATCCGCTTAGAAACTTTTTGAAAAAAGTTTCTAAGAACTTCAAAAACTTTTCTAA
>JAFXJH010000095.1 GCA_017532425.1 Clostridia bacterium
AGGGGATTCGGAGATCGGACTTGAATCAACAATAGTTTTGATCAAAAACACTCCAAACGGAGATTCGTTGATTCTTCTCCGCCCCGGAGCAATAACCTACGACGCACTTTGCTGTGTCTGCGAAAGAGTTGAGATATCTCCGACGCTCGAGGGGACACTCAGCGAAAATGAGCACCCGCTGTCGCCGGGAATGAAATATAAGCACTATGCCCCGTCCGCTCCGCTCGTATTGCTTGACGGAAAAGATGAAGACGTGCTTGAATTTCTGAAACGAGAGCAAATCACGAAAAAATGCGCAATAATCTGTTACGATGAAGAAAAGGATCAGCTTCGTGACGAGCTCCTTTTACCGATTGGCGCAAAAAATGATCTTGCTTCCCACAGCCGACTCTTGTTTTCAAGTCTGCGCAAATGTGACAGACTCTCTCCCGAGAAAATCTACGCTCACCTTCCTACCAAAGAAGGCTTGGGACTTGCACTGTATAACAGAATGATAAGAGCCGCCGCGCATACCGTACTTAAAATTGAAAAAGATGACTTTATGAAAGGTGTTTAAAATAAATGGCGAGAAAAAAGAAACAAAACGAAGAGAAACGCGAATTAGTCTATGCTCCCGTTTTGCCGCAGCTGATCACTGATACGATCGAGAAAAACTATATGCCCTACACTATGAGCGTTATAGTTTCGCGTGCTATCCCCGAGATCGACGGCTTTAAGCCAGCGCACAGAAAGATACTCTATACGATGTACACGATGGGACTTCTCAAGGGTCCGAGAACAAAGAGTGCGAATATCGTTGGAGCGGTCATGAAGCTCCACCCTCACGGTGACCAGTCGATTTACGAAACGATGGTAAGACTTACGAGAGGTAACGAGACACTTCTCCACCCCTTTGTTGATTCCAAGGGAAGCTTTGGTAAGCAGTATTCGTCGGATATGAAATTTGCGGCGCCCCGTTATACCGAGGCAAAGCTTGACAGCTTCTGCGCAGAGCTTTTCGAGGGAATTGACAAAAACGCAGTTGAGATGGTCGATAACTACGACGGAACGCTCAAAGAGCCCCAGCTGCTCCCTACAACCTTCCCGAACATCCTGGTAACTCCCAACAGCGGTATTGCTGTCGGTATGGCATCGGATATATGCTCCTTTAACCTTGCGGAAATCTGCGACGGAACGATCGCAATACTCAAAAAGCCCAACATCTCGGTTGAGCAGATAATGGATATAATAAAAGCCCCCGATTTCCCGGGCGGCGGACAAATTCTTTACGATGTCGAGCAGATGAGACAGATCTATGAGACGGGTGACGGTTCTTTCAAGATCCGCTCGAGATATTCCTACGACGCATCCGAGAACTGTATTGATATCTTACAAATCCCCTATTCTACCACTATCGAGCAGATACTCAATAAGATATCCGCTCTCGTAAAGGAAGGAAAGCTCAAGGAAGTAGTAGATTTCCGCGACGAGATCGACCGTGACGGATTCAAGCTCACACTTGACCTGCGCAAAGGAACAGATCCCGATAAGCTTATGCAAAAGCTCTTTAAGATCACACCTCTTGAAAGCAGCTTCAAGTGTAACTTCAATATTATCATTGACGCAGAGCCCCGTCAGCTTGGTGTAATTGAAATTCTTTCCGAGTGGATCGATTTCAGAAAAGCGTGTCTTACAAGAGAGCTCAAATTCGACCTTGGAAAGAAAAAAGACAAGCTTCACCTTTTGCTTGGTCTTGGCAAGATATTGCTTGACATTGATAAAGCAATAAAGATCATTCGTAAGACCGAAAAGGAAGAGGACGTTATTCCCAACCTTTGCGAAGGCTTCAGCATTGACGAAATTCAGGCAAATTACATCGCTGAAATCAAGCTCCGAAATCTTAACCGCGAATATATCATTAACAGAATATCCGAAATTGAGGACCTGAAGGCACAGATAGCAGAAATCGAAGAGATTATAAAGGACGAGTACAAGCTTAAAGCGCTTATAGCAAAGC
>JAFXJH010000096.1 GCA_017532425.1 Clostridia bacterium
ATTTCGGGGTTGCCGCAATTGCGGCAACCCCGAAAGACTTTTTCCTTTTCTATTGACAAACAGGATTTTTTGGTTTATAATAATTTAGATGAAATAAATTCGCTTTTGCGACGGAGGAAATATGACTATTTACGATGAACTCGTTGCCAGAGGTCTTATCGCTCAGGTAACAGACGAAGAAGAAATAAAGGAGCTTGTAAACAGCGGCAAGGCTGTTTTCTACATAGGCTTCGACCCCACGGCAGACAGTCTGCACGTTGGACATTTTATGGCGCTTTGCCTTATGAAGCGTCTTCAGATGGCGGGCAACAAGCCGATAGCGCTCATCGGTGGCGGCACGGCTATGGTCGGCGACCCCTCGGGAAGAACCGATATGCGTCAGATGATGACACCCGAAACCATCAATCACAACTGCGAGTGCTTCAAGAAGCAGATGAGCCGTTTTATCGACTTCTCTGACGGCAAGGCTATTATGATAAACAATGCCGATTGGCTTCTCGGACTCAACTACATCGACGTTCTCCGCGACGTCGGCGCTTGCTTCTCGGTAAACCGTATGCTTACCGCAGAATGCTACAAGCAGAGAATGGAAAAGGGACTTTCCTTCCTTGAGTTCAACTATATGATAATGCAGTCCTACGACTTCTATCACCTCTACAAAACTCTCGGCTGTAATATGCAGTTCGGCGGCGATGACCAGTGGTCTAATATGCTCGGCGGAACTGAGCTTATCAGAAGAAAGCTCGGCAAGGATGCGTACGCGATGACCATTACCCTGCTCCTCAACTCCGAGGGCAAAAAGATGGGTAAGACGCAGTCGGGCGCAGTATGGCTCGATCCCGACAAGACCTCGCCTTACGATTTCTATCAGTATTGGAGAAACGTTGCCGATGCTGACGTTCTCAAGTGCATCCGTATGCTCACCTTCCTGCCCTTAGAGGAGATCGACGCTATGGATTCTTGGGAAGGTGCACAGCTCAACCGTGCTAAAGAAATTCTCGCGTTCGAGCTCACAAAGCTCGTTCACGGCGAAGAAGAGGCTCAGAAGGCAGAAGCAAGCGCAAAGGCGCTCTTCGCTTCGGGCGCTGAAGCTCAGATACCTACTACCGAGCTCTCCGACGCTGATTTCATCGACGGCGTCATAGATATCGGCGGCATTCTCGTAAAGGCAGGTCTCGTTCCCTCTAAGTCCGAGGCGCGCAGAGCTATCGAGCAGGGCGGCGTTTCGGTAGACAACGAAAAGATCTCCGACGTCCGCGCAACCTTTACAAAGGCTGATCTCGCTGACGGAAAAGTCTTCCGTAGAGGTAAAAAGAACTTCAGAAAGGTTATAGCAAAGTAAGTTACTTTTCTTTTGGAAAAGAAAAGTAACCAAAAGAAAACTTCCCACTGGTTTAAAACAGCGGACATATCACTCGAAATAACGTTCATCGTTATCTATAATTTATCAGCATCATAATGAAAAAACTCGTCGGACGCTACTCTCCGACGAGTTTTGATTTATTCACATTATTTATCTTTAAAGTTTTTGAAGAGTCCAGAGAAACTTTTTCCAAAAAGTTTCTTTGGTGGGGTGCGGGGCAAAGCCCTGCAAAAGCATTAGTCTTCTTTTTTAAGCTGCTTGAGCTCGTTGAGGAATGTCTCAATATCCTTGAACTCACGGTAGACCGAAGCAAAGCGCACGTATGCTACCTCGTCCTTTTCCTTGAGCTTACGCATAACTATCTCACCGATCTCAACAGTGCTTATCTCGTTACGAAGTGTATTATGAAGCTCTGCCTCTATCTCTGTAGCTATCTCCTCTGCGTTGACAGGACGCTTCTGACAAGCCTTGAGAAGTCCTGAGAGCAGCTTATTTCTATCGAAAAGCTCCTTTGTACCGTCCTTTTTAACGACAACGAGCTGCACCGACTCTATGACCTCAAAGGTCGTAAAGCGCTTCTGACAAACCAGACACTCGCGGCGTCTCTTTATACTGTTTCCGACCTCGATCGGACGGGAATCTATAACCTTGCTATCGGGATTTCCGCAAGCGGGACATCTCATATTGGCACCTCACTGAAAAATATTTTTAATAATAATATATTTTACCATAATTTTTTCCAAAAGTAAAGAGTTTTTATCAAAATAATGTGTTAAATAACAAATTTTATACCATATATTGTGTCTTGAAAGATCTCTTAAAATAAAGTATAATTATTATTGAGGAAAAAGAAAGGAGATATTATGAAAAAACGATCGATCCCCTGCTCTCCTTTAGCTAATAAATGTATTACGTACGGTCTTTTTGCGGTCATCTGCAACCTGACGTCGATACTTTTTCTTGCGGCAGTTGACGGTGCGCCGCCGTACATACTCGCACACAAATTTGCGCCGATGCTTGAATATCCGATAATGACCGTAGTTATACTTATCGCAGGCGCCTTGCTTTTTGATTACGTAAGCACAGAAAATAAAGATAAAAAATGAGATGCATATGCATCTCATTTTTTATTATCGTAACTCTGTCGATAAGCCGAGTTCTGTCGTTGGACGGTCATCTATCTTCGCCCGCCGTCGCCGACGGGCTTCGGGTCTCCCCGTGCCACCTGCGGATATATGCCGAGCAAGCGATCCGCATACGGTGTTGCTTCGGATAGGGTTTACAGCAAACCTATGTTACCATAGGAGTGGGTGAGCTCTTACCTCGCCTTTCCATCCTTACTCTGCGTTGCAGAGCGGTTTATTTCTGTTGCACTTTCCCGGGAGTCGCCTCCGGCTGACGTTATCAGCTACCCTGCTCTGTGAAGCTCGGACTTTCCTCACGGTAATACCTTTCGGCAACATACCGCGCGACCGTCTGGCAGAGTTACTAAATGATTTTATCACATTTGAGTGATTTTGTCAAGTTTCTTGTTTTTATTATTTTAAATCAACCTTACTTATATTTGATATTCTCGATACGGGAACTGCGGCAAGCGCGGTGATAACTATTTCGGGTATCATATAAAGTCCGTTATAGAATATCGAATATATCAGTGCAAGTCCCTTGCCTTCAAAGGCGCCAAGGATCGTTGATCCGATCTTGTAGAAACCCTCCTGCGTAAAGAACCATTCCGCCCACGCGCCGTAAAAGATATATCCCGACACGATATGACAGATATATCTTGCGCCAAGCGCCAGAATGACGCCGAGAACTATCGCAAGCGTTTTATTCTTTATCTTATTACGGAAAACTCCGCCAAGGCAAAGCACGGTGTATGCGACGATATAATCGATAACGAGAATAGAAATTGCTGCAACGATGCCCATATAATCCTCGCTTGAAGGCATAAAGAGCGCCATTATCGTCGAACCGCCCTTGCCGAGATACAGATCAAGAATTATCTGTATCACCGAATAGGTAAAGGATACGAAAAATCCCCATTTCACGCCGTACATATACGCGATAATCACTATCGGCAGCATACTTGCGACGGTGAATCCACCGCCAAACGGCAGATTGAGGAACGGGATAATTGCGCATACCATAGCAAGGACCGTAGCAAGCGCGAGCATTACGGCTGATACTGTCAGCCTGTTTGTTTTGTTGACTGTCGTGTTCATAGACTGTCCTCCTTAAAATAAAATTAAAGGACAAAAACCGCACGGAAATCTCCGTGCGGTATATCAATCCTTTTTACTTTATTTCAAGAAGAATCCCGAAACAAGCTTGGAACAATCTCCCTACGCCGGCATTATCCGTATCAGGTTAAAGGGTTCGGCTCTCGCCATCTCAGCCTTTGGGGCACCCCCGATTTCTATGCGGTTTTCGTACTTTTTACAAGTGGATTATAGCACACATTTTTAGCTGTGTCAATAGTTTTTCCAAAAATGTAGTGATCAATAATTATAATTTGCACCGACACTCTTCATATCAACGCCCTCGATAAGCTCTTCCTTTATCTCGATCTGAGCCACGTATGAAGAAAGTCTTGCGCCAAGAAGCTGTGTCTGAAGATCGTTCATAAACAGATAATTGCCGTCCGAATCAACGAAGAACGCGGCGTTGCCGCTCTTGGCGTATCCGCCCTCATCGAGCTTATACTTCATCACGATATGGATACCGTAATCAGAGCGCACCTGGCGTATCTCGCCCTCACTCATCTCAAAGAGCGCCTCGAGCACCTCGGGGGAGTCGTACGCGGTATCCTTGGTCAGATAATATCCACCCGAATATTCGTCCATACCGGCATCCTCATTATACTTCTCCACAAGCGAATCGAATATCTTTTCGTCGCCCTCGACCGCGCTTTCCATTATGATCTGCGCCATATCCGAGAGCTCTCTAAGCTCATCGGTGGTATATTCTCTGGTCATCGCATAGCCCTTGTCGTCGAGCGCCGCCTTGCGCTCGCCTGATTCGGTATCGTAAGCTATACTGCCGTCGCGCTTGACGTAAATGATATCCCCGTTTTTATCCTTAACGGGATCGCCGTTTGCGTCCGTCTTCTGATTGCGATCTGTATCGTAGGCTATTCTTCCGTCAGAGGTATAGTATATCTCGTCGCCGTTATCGTCGGTCTCA
>JAFXJH010000097.1 GCA_017532425.1 Clostridia bacterium
CAACCGCAGATCGTAGCAGTGACCGTAGCACAACCGGAACTGCTCCCCGCATAAACACCGCACAATGCGGGATAAACGCAGTAACGGCGGATGACTAACCGCCATCCGCCGTTACCACACCTACATACTGTCAGAAAATGTTCCTATGAACACTAACAGAAAGGATACGGAGATTTTTATGCATTTTTCAGTTAAGCTCTCGTCTTCCGTCAAGCGCTCTCATAAGAGTTACAGCATCCGTATATTCAAGATCTGCGCCGACCGGAATTCCGTACGCAAGTCTTGAGGTCTTCACTCCGAGGGGAGTAAGCAGCTTTGTAAGATACATTGCAGTTGCTTCGCCCTCTACCGTAGGATTAGTCGCTATAATGACCTCTGTGACCCCTTCCGCTGATATACGAGAAAGAAGAGATGCGATATTCAACTGATCGGGACCTATGTTATTCATCGGAGAAAGCACTCCGCCGAGGACGTGGTATCTTCCGCGGTACTCTCTTACTCGCTCTATACTCATAAGAGCGCGGACATCCTCGACCACGCAGATTATTGGTGCTCTGCCCGTATCATCGCACACGGGACAGGTATCGGTATCTGTAAAGTTACCGCATATCTTACATCTTTTTATACGCGTCTTTGCACCCGCGAGAGAATCGGCAAATGACATAACATCCTCATCGTTCATATCAAGAACGGCAAGTGCATAGCGTGTTGCCGATTTTCTTCCCACTCCGGGAAGACGTGCAAAGCCTTCTATGAGGCTTTCAAGCGGCGCAATGAATTCTGACATATCAGAACATTCCCGGCATAGACATACCGCCGGTTATCTTGGACATTTCTTCGTTGTTTGTATCCTCTACCTTCTTTATTGCTTCGTTTACTGCTACAATAATGATATCGGAAAGAGTTTCTATATCATCGGGATCGACGATCTCGGGCGATATATCAAGCGCGCTTACTTCCTTCTTACCGTTTATTGTAAGTGTAACAGCACCGCCGCCTGCCTTGATCTCGTACTCGCGTGCATCAAGCTCTTCCTGAAGCTCTGCCATCTTTTCCTGCATCTTCTGAGCCTGCTTGATCATTCCCTGCATACTTGCAGGTCCTCCGCCGTATCCTTCGGGTAATCTTGATTTCATTTTAATATCCTCCTGAAACGATTATTTTTTATATAAGTCCGTCAAACATTGAGACCTGATCGTCTCTTACAGCGGACACTTCAATTACTATTTCGCTGAACATAAAGCCTCTTGATGCAGAAAATCTCATAATGAAATCTCCTACCTTTGCATTTTCGAGCATCATCTTCGAAAAGCTGTCCGAGACCTTTATGCGTAAGGTCTTACCGTCTGTCTCTGCCGATGCGAGTCTTAAGAAGGGCGCGATACTGCGGTCTATCTTATCATACTGCGAAACGACCTCTATCCAGTCGGGAAATTCGCTCCACTGCGAATCATCTGCATTTTCGGTAGTGCTTATCTTAGCTTTGACTTCTTCCTTTGCAGGCTTTATCGGCTCTGCAGGCGCGGGAGCTTCTTTTATTTCAGTGTTTTCGACTTCAGGAGATTCATCCTCGTCCCACGGCGGAAGCTCTTCATCCGAAGCCGTCTTAACGTCTTCCTTGGTATTCTCAGCGGGTGCTTCCTTGATTATCGGTATCTCGGGCGCATTTACTTTCTCGCTTACCGTCACCTTCAGCTTTTCCTCTGCTTTTTCAAAAGAAGGACGGGGTGACGGGAATATTCCGCCCTCTGCAAAGCGAGCCTCAAGCGAAGAGATACGCTCTGCAAGTGCCTCGTTTGACGAGCTGAGCACGTCACCGCTGCACATTCTCATAAGGGTCATCTCTGCCGATATTCTCTTATCAGTGCCGCGCGACATTGAAAGGAACGCTTCTTCGAGCAACTTTATATGATATATTACAGTTTCGTGTCTTACCTTTGATGCAATAGTCGCCACCTCGGAAAGCTCTGCGTCGCTGAGGTCAAGAATATCACGCGATATCTCGCCGTTTTTAGATGCAAGAGTTTTATATATTGCCACGTCGCGGTAGAATTGCATAATTTCCGAAATAAACGAGGATATATCGTACGAATTTGAATAAACGGACGAAATTATTCCGAAAATCTCGCGGTAATTGCCCGAAAGAACAGCCTTTACCGTTCTGATTATCGATTCACGACCGATTATACCCGTAGCCTCGGATATTCTCTCCTCTGTTATCTTGTCGCCTTCGCCGCTGCAAAGCTCGAGCATACTTATAGCATCTCGCATACCGCCCTGTGCAAGCTTTGCGATCAGATGCGCCGCACTTTCGGTTATCTCAATGCCTTCCTCGGCAGATATCTTCATAAGTCTTGCACTTATCGTCTGCGCGGGAATCCTTCTGAAGTCAAAGCGCTGACATCTTGAGAGGATAGTTGCGGGAATCTTCTGAATTTCTGTTGTTGCAAGTATAAATATGACCTTTTGCGGAGGCTCTTCAAGAGTTTTGAGGAGCGCGTTAAATGCGCTTTCGGTCAGCATATGGACCTCGTCTATGATATAGACTCTTGTTCCGACCTCAGACGGTGAAAATACGACCTCTTCTCTTATATCACGTATATAATCTACACCCGTATTACTTGCCGCGTCCATTTCAAGGACTTCCATAGACATACCGCTGTCTATTCTGCGGCATATCTCACACTTATTACAAGGCTCTCCGTTTTCCGCGTGCGGACAGTTGACTGCCTTTGCAAGTATCTTTGCGCAGGTCGTCTTACCCGTACCTCTTGAGCCGCAGAAAAGGTATGCGTGATTCGTCTTTCCGAGCGACACCTGATATTTCAGCACGCTCGTTATATGATCCTGACCGACAACGTCGGAAAAAGTGGTAGGTCTCCACTTACGGTAAAGTGCCTGATGTCCGTTTTGTGCTGCCATTATATTTTTCCTCCGTTTCGTTAATATCTGAATCTGCAAAAAAACAGGATACAAAATAAGACCATACACCGCAAAATCGAGCAGAAACGAACATGCGCTTTCCGATGTCTGCGCTCCGAACAGGCGAACCCGTGGCACACTAAGTGATACTGCTTAATGCTGCTTGGTCTCCCACCTGACATGGTTCACAGCCATTAGTTGCACAGGACCCATTCTTCAACACGCAAAACGATCGGTGCTGACCACACCCGTACTGCCCTCAAGAGCGGAAATAACCCCTGCTATAGCGGATTGCAGGTACAAGGCACCGCTAACTCCCCGGCCGGTATGGTCTTATTTCATATCCTGTATAAACTTGTCACGGTATTCCGTGAGGATGCCCTCACAGAATACCGTATTATTATATCATAGCTTTTTAAAAAAATCAATGGGAATATAAACTTTTTTACAATATTTTTATTATTTTTACATTTCGGGCTCTTCTCCGAAGTAAACTCCGAAGCCTGAACCTTCAAGCGATCTATACGATACGGGGGTATCGTATAACCAGAACTCAATATAGCAGGTCTCGCCGTCGGTATATCCCTTTTTGGTGCAACCGCCTGCTATCTTATCTCCCGGATTTACTATCGTACCCTCAACGACCTCTACGTTATTTAAGCAGTAATAAACGCTTCTGAGTCCGAGACCGTGATCGACAACGACCGTATTTCCGCCGTATTTTGTTTCTCCGACTGCCACTACCCGACCCGCAAGACAAGCCTCAATATCGTTTTTATCGCCGTTTGCCGTATTCAGATAGTTAACAAACGCCATTCCCGCTGAGATGAACTGATCGGATTTCGACGAAGTATTATCTATAATATCGCCAAAGGTTGCGCGGATACTGTTTGAGGTCGGTGCAAGAAATATCGGGGACTCGTATATCGTGCTTTCGTATTTACCTGCGGTTACAAACTCCTTGAACGCTTCAAGATTCGCCTTAGTTCTTACCGAGGTTTTTACATTACCTTTACTGTTATAGTCACGCGTCCTTTGAGTCAATTTTTTGGATTTAAGCGTAAAGTCTGTATGTATTCCGTCATAGGTTACCTTTATCTGATATATAATATCTTCTGTCAGATTTTCACTTCCTATCGGAATGATAGCTCTTATATATTCTCCGTCTTCAAAAAAGCGAGGCTTATAATTTATCGCAGGTATTGACGTCACGCTTATCGAATCCTTATCGATAATATTTTTACCCGAAAGGACTATAAATCCGCCTGCTTCTACCGTATCGGCACTTATCCAGAAGCTTCCCGGAGGATCGAAATCGACGTCAAGCTTAAAGGAATATACCGCTCTTCCGCAGCATCCTATTCCCTTATCGTCCCAAAAGGCCTCTATCTCACAGTCATACTTAGCCGAGCTCTTTATTTTCGAAAACATACCGAAGGTAACAAATTCCGCATAGCTTCCGCTGAAAAACTCCATTCCGAGAGAGTCCTTTATCTTAAATTTCATCGAGTCCGGGCTTTTTTCAAAGGAAATATTGAAGTCCAGGAAGGACATCTTCACGTCGGTAGCATCAGTAGACTCTGTCAGATGAACTATCTCATGCTTTACGCTGCTGTAGGAATAATATCCCCACTCGATCTCTATCGGAGATGCCTTCGTACCGTTAAGCGTAAGCGTAGGGATCTCCGCATATGGGTAGAGGGACGACGCGTATTTCGAATCCATAAATTCGATTGCCTTATCTGCCTTTACCGAGTACACCTTTCCCTCGGAATCGGCAAAAAAGCATCCGCTCGGCGAAGTTCTGTCGAAATAAAAGGTATAAAATGCATCTTTTCCATTTTGCTTCAGCTTAATTACAAAAGTCTCATTCTGCGAAAAGTCAAGAAGCACGCTCGGGTCAGCTTCATTTCGCTCACCCTCAATTATTTCATGGAAGAGTCTTGACATAGAGTCCTTACTCTCAAATTTATACACCTCGCCGTTTTTATCGGTTATCTCAAGAGCGGTGGCAGCTCCCGAAGATATCTGCGACGAATCGGTGAAAATATAGAACATGACCGAAAGAAATCCCGGCACAAGCAAAACAGCCGCGATCAGTATATATGCAAGAAAATTTTTTCTGTTCAAGCTTAGTCTTCCCTTCTGAAAGTAACTGTAGATATTATATCGCAAGCGCCTCTAAAGGTCAAGTATTTTAATGTTAATTTAATATTTTTATGATAAAATCATCGCTTTTTGAATATTAATATATTACAAATATCCTACGTGAGAGAAGAATATGAAAAACACATTAAGATCAGCTTTATGTCTTTTACTGCTTATCGCGCTCACATTCACATCCTGCGAGAAAAAAGTGCCGTCTGCTACCGACCTGCTTTTCGATGCTCTTGAAGAGGAAAAAGACCTTCAATCATACAATATATATTACAGCGATGCTCCAAAATACTCGGAGAGTATTATGAACGAGGAAAAATGCTTAAAGCTATACCGCGATGCCGATATGACCTCATACGCCGATAGCTTTGCCTGTGCGCTCGGGTGTGATGACGTCGTTTGGGAAATACACATTTTCGTTGCCCGAAGCCTCGGGGATGCGGGATTTATCGAAAACGCGCTTACAAAACGGCTCGACACGATTCAAAGTAAAGAAATATATATCTATGACATGGACACCTACGAAAAGCGCGTCGCCTCAGGAAAGGTATTCCGCGACGGAAAGGTGGTCTGTCTTGTTATATGCGATAATACCGAGGGGATTTTAGACGTGATAAAGAAGGCGGTGTGATCTCAGGCAAATAAATACCCGACAGAAAACTGTCGGGTATTTATCTACAGAATCTTTACAGATCTTGAATATTTAATATTTCCATCTGCCTCTTCTTACTAAATCCTGCAAGAATAAGGTTATACGATTTATCAAGTAATTCTTTTAAGAGATCATCGGGCACTTCACCGTCCGGATTTATGGAATTCCAATGAATTTTATTC
Organism: Clostridia bacterium; assembly: GCA_017532425.1. Classification (GTDB taxonomy): domain Bacteria; phylum Bacillota; class Clostridia; order Oscillospirales; family CAG-272; genus SIG672. The sequence goes on from JAFXJH010000097.1 coordinate 5,914, forward strand.
ATATAAAAACCCGGTATAATATCATTATACTGTTGTCTTAAAAAGCTTCCCTCATCCGGATCGAGCTTTAAGGTTATATAATACGGCTTGTCATTATCATCAAGGCATACTGCCGCGAACATTTTACCGCCTATCATATAACGTACCCAATTCCAATTTTCACAGTTTTTTGTTACGCCATTTTTTTCCATTAAATATTCATCAATCCACGTATACCTCATATATTTCTCCTCTGATCTATGTTTTATATAAAAAGAATGGTATTTCCGTCCGGGTCTGTCACTATCAATTCCACGCCACCCCAAAGGACGAGGCTATTTCAATGATTTAATATAGTCACTTTCATTACCGTTCCAAAGACACAGAATACATTTCCCGTCTTTAAAAACATGATTACAATTTTTGTATCCGTAAATTATATGTGCACAATTTGGGCAAAGAGATTGCATTTTTGATTTTGCGAGAACAAACTCACTTCCGCATTCATCGCATATTCCGATTGAATTATCATTCATAAAGATTCTCCTTTCTCTAAAGGGCGCGGCTTTACGTTTGCTTAATCATACCACAAAATCGGCAGAGAGTCAATATCTCTGCCGAAATTTGTAAACATTATGCTTATATCGAAATTATCTTATTAATTCCCGTGATCTGTGCTTCCGTCTTATCGTGTGTAACCATAATAACGAGCTTATCCTCGGAATACTTTTTTATGACCTCGGCGCAAACGGCGCGGGTATGCTCGTCAAGACCTTTATAGGGCTCGTCGAGAATAAGTATATCGTGATCTGCCGCAAGAGCGCGTGCTATCGCCACTCTGCGCTTCATTCCGCCCGAAAAATCCTTAACTGCTTTTTTATGGTCATCCTTTGCTATGAGAAGCTCCTCAAGCAAGCTTGTCGCCACGCTCTGCGATTCGTTTTTGGACATTTTTCTGTTCAAAACGACCGAAACGTTCTCTATCGCGCTGAAATCGTTAAAAAGACGGTCTTCCTGAAAAACGACCGAAAATTTCGGAATCGATGAAAATTCAACAGTACCGCTATCGGGTGTATCAAGTCCTGAGATAATACGCACAAGCGTCGTTTTTCCTCTGCCCGACGGTCCCATTATTGCTGTATTTTCTTTTATTTCACAGCTGAAGCCGTCGATAACCTTATCGCTTTCGAAGCTCTTCGTAATTTTTTTGAGAGAGATATTATTTTTCATTTTGCTTTTTAATTATACCCTCCCTTAATTTGATTGGCAATCTGCACAAAAATGCTATCAGCTTTTCACAAAGCGCGGATATCAGAACGACAACTACGGTATACGAAAGCAGTGTAGGCATATTCATTCCGAGCTTTGCTATATACATCTGCGCGCCTACGCTTCCGACCGGATAGCCTATTACTTCCGCCGCGATTCCGCTCTTGAAGCAAAGTCCGACGGACACGGCAAGTGCGCTCGTAATATGCGGCAAAAGATGCGGGAAATAGATATATTTCAGCTTGGCGAAAAATCCGAGATCAAAAAGGTCGGACGCCTCAAGCAGCTTTTCGGGTGCTGAATCTATTCCTCCCGAAACCGTCGAATAAACGAGCGGAAATCCCATAAGAAACGCCACTACCGTCGATACCTTTTCCGATGAAAAGAGTATCAGCACGAATATTATAAAGCTTGCCACGGGAACAGCTCTCATTACCGAGCAAAACGGGTCGAAAAGTATACGTATTATTTTAAGCTTTATGCTCACAAGCGCAAGAAGCACGCCAAGCGTCGCCGAGAGAAGAAATCCCCACAGAATACGCGTTACACTGAATAATACCGATTTCCAGAATTCTGATCTTACTATGTTTTCAAGCAGTACCGTAAAGGTTTTAAGCGGCGAGGGGAGTATAAAATCCATACCGTATATCATCGCCGCTATTTGCCACAAAACAAGCCAAAACACTACAGCAAGTGTAGTGTATATGGCTTTTTTGCGTTTATTTATCTTGTTTTTCACTTAACTATATAGTAGAAGCTATCTGCGGGCATCTCTCCGCCAACCGATGCGGGGTTGGAATCAAAGAGCACCTTGAGATATCCGCTGACTACCGTCTTCATTTCTTCGCCTGCTATATACTTGATATTGCAAAGAGGTACTGCGATCTTTGCTATAGCCGCGTTATCTATGCCGCCGATTCCGAATTCGACAACATACTCAGCTATCTTATCAAGATCAGAGCTTACGAGCTCGCAGGATGCCTTATAATCCTTGAGAAGTGTTTCAACTGCCTTGGGATTTTCTTTTGCAAACTTTGCGTTTACCACGAGAACACCGGTAACGAGTGCCGCGCCCTCGCCCGTCTTTGCCCACTCTGCGTTGAGGTCAAGAGCGATTCTTACGCCTTCAACTGCCTTTGTAGCCTTTGTTGCCGCCGGCTGAGGAAGCATTGCGATATCAGCCTTGCCCTGCTTGAGCGCCGCAAGCACCTCTGCCGCCTCGCTCTTATATTCAACCGTTACGTCCTTACCTACCGTAAGTCCGTTTTCCTTGAGGATATATTCAAGAGAATACTGAGGTGTTGTGCCTGCGCCCGTTGCAACGATCGTCTTATTTTTAAGGTCTGCAACGCTCTTTACGCTGTCGCCCTTTTCAAGGATATAGAGCACGCCGAGATTATTTACAGCCGCTACCTGGATCTTTCCGCCGCTGTTCTTAAAGAGAGTTGCCGCCGCATTTGCGGGAATGATAGCCGCGTTTATCTCGTTTTTGAGAAGCGAGGGGGCAAACGCATCGGCAGACGCATAGATCTGATCATAAACGTATGTGTTCGTGCTGTCCTTTGTAACGTCACCCTTGAGGATTCCGAGGACGCCTATCGTTGTAGGTCCGTTAAGTGTTGCTATCTTGACTTCGGTATTTACGATCTCGTCATTACCCTTGTCGTCGTTATTATCCTTTTCTGTATCCTGTGTGCACGCCGCAAAGCTGAAAAGCAGTGTGGACACGAGAAGCAACAGAGCTGTGAGTTTTGTAAGTTTTTTCATAGAAATTTATTCCTTTCGTTTTTGTTTTATTCTTTGAGTATATTATATCCTATAAATAAAAAAATCTTCGTTGCATTTGCAACGAAGACTCTGATTATATTTACAAATTTAAAGATTATATTCTATGTTTTATTGTAAAGTTGTTACGGCTGAACTCTATTATACCCTCGTCACGCATTTTTCCGAGCTCGCGCGAAAGTGCACTTCTGTTTGTTCCGAGGTAAGCCGCCATATCTTCGCGCGAAAGCGGGAGCTTAAAGGTCATACCGTATCGCGAGACGTTCTGTGAAAAATAAGTAATAAGCCTATCTCTCAGCTTGATCTTCGACAGTATCTGTATTCTGTTATTCATTTCGAGAGTTCTTGATGCGAGCATAGATATAAATCTGTCTGCCACCGCCCTATCTCTCGGGTCTTTTGAATATTCTTTTATTCTATCCGTCCTCAGCCAAAGAACGTCGCTGTCGCTTACGGCATAGATATGCACCGGAGATTCCTTTCCGAGAAAGCAGAGCGATTCGCCAAATGTATGCCCCGGAGTGACTATCGCCATTATTATGCTGTTTCCGTCGAAATCCTCCATACACACCTGCACGTTACCGCTGAGAACAAGTCCGAATCTTGTAAGCACCTCGCCCGGTCTGCCCAGCATCTCTCCCTTTTCAAAATGCGCGTATCTTGCCCCGAAAAAGGAAAGTGCATATTCGGTATCTTCGTCTGAAAGCCCTGAAAACAAGCTGTTTTTGGCTATTATTTTCTCGTACATTAACCTACCTCACTTTCATCTTAAGTAGTTCATAAGGTCTGTTTATCCGAGCGCTTTTATCTTGAAGCAAGCCCTTATCATTCTGAACGCCTGCTCTGCCGTATCGCTCATATTTTTGTAAGCATTTTCAAATTTCATCGCTTCTGAAAGGTCGCACGGCTTTCTGACTATCGGAAAAAATGCGCTGATTCCGCTTGCGTTACAAAGCTCCGCGCCGTCTGCAATTCCGCCTGCAAGTGCTATCACGGGAATATTATATTTTCCCGCTATCTTTGCCACTCCGACGGGGGCTTTTCCCATTGCGGTCTGAGAGTCAAGGCGTCCCTCGCCGGTTACCACGATATCCGAATCCTTGATATACTCTTCAAGGCTTGTCTCGCGTATCACCATATCTATTCCCGACTCGAGAGACCCTCCGAGGTAGCTCATAAAGGCAAAGCCGAGTCCGCCTGCCGCGCCTGCGCCCGGATAAAGAGAATTATCCTTTCCGAGCTTTTGAGCTGTCAGATATGCAAATTTTTGCATCCACGCGTCCATTTTTATGATATCCTCGGGAGTTGCACCCTTCTGAGGACCGTAAACGTGACTACAGCCGTTTTCTCCGCAGAGAACGTTCTTCACGTCGCACGCTATATGGAATCTGCACTCCGAAAGCTCGGGAATCATTTTTTCCACGCTTATATTCTTTATTTTTTCAAGTCCTGCCGCGGTAGGCTGTACGGCATCCCCATTTTCGTCAGTAAATTCAAATCCGAGTGCGGAAAGCATACCTATACCGCAATCGTTCGTCGCGCTTCCTCCGATACCGATAATGAAATTACGGCAGCCCATTGAAAGGGCGTCTTTTATAAGTTCGCCCACACCGTAAGTAGTCGTATACATAGGGTTACGCTTTGAAGGCTCGACGAAAGTAAGTCCTGCGGCTGCCGCCATTTCTATAACCGCCGTCTTACCGCCGTCTATTACTCCGTATTCAGCTTTTACAGCTTCTCCGAGAGGTCCGCAGACCTCTTTTATGC
>JAFXJH010000007.1 GCA_017532425.1 Clostridia bacterium
ATACGCTTTCGATCTCTCCATCACTATTGGCAGCTTTAACGAGGGAATAGATTATATCCGAGCATAGTTCCTCTGCCTCGTAGCTGTCGTTTGTTCTTGCATAACAAAAGCCAAATAGCTTATCAAGCAAGTTGTCATCAAAAAAATTCAGCAAGTCCTGTTTTTTCATATGTTTCTCCAAGCGATCGATCAATGCTTTCACTTATATAGTCCGCGCGATTATGAAAATGTTAGGTGGATTATATCATAAATTTATGAATTATTCTATAACAACGAAAGCCCCGCAAGGCAGGGCTTTTTACTGTTAAAAGTTTTCACAAATCAGCTTTTCTATTTCCTTTCTCTGTTCAAGCGCGTAAGTGTAAACTGTCGCTTTAAACCATTTGTCCTCAATGAAATCGTCTTTAAAGGCATCTATTACTTTTTGCGCTATTTTGAACTGCGAGAGAGCTTTTTCCTTTTCGTCCTTTTCCATAAGATGCTTGCCGATAATTATAAGCATATCGATAAGGTCATCGGCGGAAATGTTCTTCTGCTTTTGTGCGCTTTCGTAGCTGTCATCGCCACTGAGTAACGACGCCATAAGCTCGAGCTTTGTAAAATAAATTTCGGGTATGATCTCAAGTGTGGGCTTTACAAGATCGTCCTGTCCGTTTTCCTTATAGCAGGACGCAAGTATCCTGCAGGCATCGTACTTTACCGAATCGTCCCTTGTCGATTCTATGAGCGTCTTGCAGAGGGTAATTACTTCGTCGGCTCTTTCTTTGTAATCCAAGGTATAAAGCAGATTGTTAAGGATAATGTCGTTTCCCGGAAATCTTTGCAGACCCTCGCGCAGAATATTCTCTGCTTTGGCGGGATCGTCGTATCGGTATTTCCACGACTCGTGACAGATCGAATCGACCTGTTTTTCGGTCTCAAATAAATTAAAATCAAACAGCTCGTCGGTCGAAACGCCGAAGAAGGACGCGATAGCAGGGATCATCGTGACGTCGGGCATCGTGCTTCCCGTTTCCCATTTCGAAACGGCTTGAAAGGACACGCCGAGGTAATTTGCAAATACCTCCTGCGATATGTTTTTCTGCTTTCTCAGCGATCTGATTTTTTCTCCAAGTTTTATCATTGTATTTCCTCCAAAAAGCTTTGGATCAGCGCTCATCCTGATATTATTATAACACGTTTGCATAAGAAAGCAATAACCTGTGCGGAGAGAATTTTTCTAATCTGGGTTGAAATTGCGTGCGCGGAGGTGTAAATATTAAAAAATGCGAATTTCATCGTTAAAAAGAGATAAAAGAGTTTAAAAATATATAAAAAAACGCTAAAACTATTTACATTACGAATATATGATGATATAATAAAATCGATCCCGCGTTAAAAATAAAAAATATAGGTATGAGGTGTGTTTATGAAAAATATCAAGCACTACAACGGCAGAAAACTTGACAACATCTGCTTCCCGATGGGCGGCATCGGAGCAGGTATGGTGGGTATTGAAGGAACGGGTATATTCGCTTCAATATCGGTAAGAAATCATCCCGATATCTACTGTGATCCCAATATGTTTGCGGCTGTCTCCTTCGAGGGGGATAGCGTTGCGCGTATCGTTGAGGGTCAGGTACCGATGAATCACTATTACGGCTACAAGGTGCACGGATGGTGCGGTCCCGGCAACGGAATGTCCGACAAAAATTACGGCTTTGCGAGATTTAAAAATTGCTCGTTCTCATCAGAATTCCCGTTTGCAAATATCGCGCTTTCAGATGAAGATATGCCGTGCGACGTGGATATTACCGGATATTCTCCCTTCGTTCCCGCAAGCCCCGATGAGTCATCCCTTCCGGTCGCATCTGTAAGATATACCTTTAAAAATAAGACAAATTCGGATAAAAAGGGAGTATTTTATTTTACTTCGCTCAATTTTATGGGTCTTCCCGGCGGAGAACGATATAAGATAATAAGAGCTTTAAAGAACGGATTCGTGCTCGAACAGAACGAGTTTGACGGTAAAAAGGATACTTACGGAGCTTTTGCCGTAAGCACAGCCGAAGAGGCATACGTCAACGCCGATTTCTACAGAGGCGGATGGTGGGATACGATAACCATGCGCTGGAAGACTATCGAAAATATGGAAACGCGAAACGCAGTTGCAGGTGACCTGAGATCACCCGGTGCGTCTATCGAGATCCCCTTCGTAATGCCTGCGGGCGGCGAAAGATCGATCACGGTAAACTTTACTTGGTACGTGCCCGAATCCAACCTCCATGAGGGAGGAGATGCGCCTTCGGTAACGACAAGGGAAACGTATAAGCCTTGGTATTCGGGACAGTACGCTTCTATCGAAGAGGTGACCGAAGACTATCTGAAGCGTCACGACGAGCTTTATAATAAGACGAAGCTCTTCAGCGACACTCTCTATAAGACTACCCTTGACAAGGAAATACTTGATGCAATAACGGCAAACCTGAGTATACTTAAAGCTCCCACGGTAATGCGCCAGACAGACGGACGCTTCTGGGCGTGGGAGGGCTGTGCAGATACTTACGGAAGCTGTCACGGCTCGTGTACGCACGTATGGAACTATGCGCAGGCTGTATGCAACCTTTTTCCGAGCCTTGAGCGCAGTCTGCGTGAGGTCGAATTCTGTGAGGATATGAACGAGGAAGGACATCAGCAGTTCAGATCCTGTCTGCCCATTCGAGAAAATACACACGATTTCCACGCGGCGTCTGACGGTCAGCTCGGCGGAATAATGAAAATGTACCGAGAGTGGAGAATTTCGGGCGACAGCGACTGGATAGCTTCCCACTGGGACAAGATGATAACCTCTCTCGAATTCTGTATCAGGATCTGGGACCCCGAGGAGCTCGGCGTTCTGAAGGAGCCTCACCACAATACGTATGATATCGAGTTCTGGGGTGCTGACGGAATGTGCTCGTCCTTCTACCTTGGTGCACTTAAATCTATAAGCGAAATAGGAAAAGCGCTCGGCAAGGATGTTTCGAGATACGAGGAGCTCTATAAAAAGGGAAGAGAATACGTCGAAACGATACTCTGGAACGGCGAATTCTTCATTCAGAAGCAGGAATGGAAGACTCTCAAGGCAAAATTCGAGGACTTCGGCGATCCCGTTCTTATAGAAGAAGGGCCTAAATATCAGTACGGCGAGGGATGTATTTCGGATGGCGTTATGGGCGCATGGCTCGCCAAGGAATGCGGTCTCGGCGATATACTCGACGTTGATAAGACCAAAAAGCACCTACTTTCGGTTTATAAATACAACCTCAAGAAGCATCTTTACGATCACTCAAATCCGCAGAGACCGGGATATGCACTCGGCGAGGAGGGCGGACTCCTTCTTTGCACTTGGCCGAACGGTAATATGCCTTCGCTTCCTTTCGTATATTCAAACGAGGTATGGACGGGAATCGAATATCAGGTCGCGTGTCACCTTGCGTCCTTCGGATATTATGATGAGGCGCGTGATATAGTAAGTATAGTAAGAGCAAGAAATGACGGTGAAAGACGCAATCCGTATAACGAATACGAATGCGGACACTGGTATGCAAGAGCACTTGCAAGCTACGGACTTTTAGAGGCGTATACGGGCGTGCGTTACGATGCCGTGACAAAGACTCTGTACGCAAATAAGGGCAACTATACGGTATTCCTTTCGACTGCAAGCGGATACGGCACGGTAAGTGCAAACGGTGACGAGATCACTCTTGACGTGGCAAGCGGAAATATCGAGGTCGTAAGCACGGTAGTACGCTGAATTTTATAATGATATAAGATATAAAAATGGCATAACACTCATCGTGTTATGCCATTTTTGATTGAAGACAAAATAATAAAAGAAAAGCTTTTAGCCAAGGAAAAGGGATGAGAGTCAGAGGGAAGGGAAAAAACTTCGGCGTTTGAGATGGTTTTTCCCTTCCTTCTGTCTGAGCAGTTGAATTTGAATATACTTTAAAATGGCATAACACGAATGGTGTTATGCCATTTTTGATTGAAGACAAAAAATAAAAGAAAAGCTTTTAGCCAAGGAAAAGGGATGAGAGTCAGAGGGAAGGGAAAAAACTTCGGCGTTTGAGATGGTTTTTCCCTTCCTTCTGTCTGAGCAGTTGAATTTGAATATACTTTGAAA
>JAFXJH010000098.1 GCA_017532425.1 Clostridia bacterium
GATATAATTGTCAGGACTCTGATAGAGCAGGGATGCGACACCGTTTTCGGATATCCGGGCGGTCAGATAATAAACGTTTACGATTCACTTTATAAATATTCGGATGAGATACATCACGTGCTTACTGCTCACGAGCAGGGTGCTTCACACGCGGCAGACGGATACGCACGCGCCACGGGAAAGGTCGGCGTTGTAATTGCGACATCGGGTCCGGGTGCGACAAATCTCGTTACCGGAATCGCGACCGCACAGCTTGACTCTGTACCAATCGTTGCTATTACGGGAAACGTACCTACCTCGCAGATAGGTACGGATAGCTTTCAGGAGATAGATATTACCGGTGTGACCCTGCCGATAACAAAACATAACTACTGCGTAGGCTCGGTTGAAGAGCTTGCGGATACGATACGCGAGGCTTTCAGAATAGCTTTGTCGGGAAGACCGGGTCCCGTGCTTGTGGACGTGCCCAAGGACGTTCAGATCGCAAAATGCGAATACGAGCCGATGCCTGCGGCTGAGCCCGATGAAAAGAATCCCGCTAAGGAAATACGTATAAAAGAAGCGGCAGAGTGTATAAATTCCTGCGAAAGACCCTTCATCTACTTTGGAGGAGGAGTTATCTCAAGCGAAGCGCAGGACGAGCTTTTCGCTCTCGCGGAGCTGATAGATGCGCCTATCGGATGCTCGATGATGGGTATTTCGGGCGTGCCGACCGACCATCCGAGATTTCTCGGAATGCAGGGTATGCACGGACACTACGCATCGTCTATGGCTATGCACAATGCAGACTGTATAATCTCGCTCGGCGTAAGATTTAACGACAGGGTTACGGGTAACCGCTCAAAATTCGCGACAAAGGCGAAGATAGTTCATATAGACGTTGACGGCTCGGAGCTTTCCAAAAACGTAAACGCTACTCACGGCTTGCGCGCCGATCTGAAGCTCACGCTTCAGAAGCTTCTTCCGCTTATAAATAAGGTGGACCGTCCCGAATGGGAGAAAAGGGTAGCAGAGCTTCGCGGCGAGGAAGAAAAATATCTCGATAACAGAGAAGGGCTTACTCCGCGCGCGGCGATACTGACTCTCAATAAGCACCTCGGAGAAAATACACCGGTAGCAACAGACGTCGGACAGCACCAGATGTGGTCGGCGCAGAATCTTTCCTTTAAGAGAAGCAGAAGATTTATCTCGAGCGGCGGTCTCGGCACGATGGGCTTCGGTATCGGAGCGGCTATCGGGGCACAGATAGCTACGGGTGAGCATGCCGTGCTCGTAACGGGCGACGGAAGCTTCGGTATGTGCCTTACAGAGCTTGCTACGGCGGTTTCGTACAAAATTCCGCTCGTTATTCTTCTTATGAACAACGGCGTTCTCGGAATGGTGCGTCAGTGGCAGACTCTTTTCTTCGATAAGCACTATTCAAATACCGTTCTTGACAGAAAGACCGATTTCATAAAGCTTGCAGAGGCTTTCGGAGCGAAGGGCGAGGCTGTTTTGAGCGTGGAAGAGCTGGACGAGGCTCTCGGACGTGCTTTCAGCGAAAACGGACCTTACCTTATCGACTGTAAGATAGACAAAGACGAGTTCGTTCTTCCGATGCTTCCTCCGGGCGGCTCGATGGACGATATCATAGTAAAGGTTGGTGACACAGAATGAAGAGATATACGGTAGCAGTTCTCGTTCAGAATAAATTCGGTGTGCTTAACCGTGTGACGAGTATGTTCCGTCGCCGCAGATTCAATATCGACGCGCTTACCGTAAGTGAGACAGAGTCCCCCGACTATTCGCGAATAACGGTGATATTCGACGGAGACAGTGCGAGCAAAAAGCAGCTCGTCGAGCAGCTTTATAAGCTTCCCGAGGTATGCTCGATAAAGGAGCTTGACAGCGACAATTCGGTCAGCAGCGAGCTTCTCCTTATAAAAATGGAGAACAGCGCCGAAACGAGAGAGGAGATACGCTCGGCGGCAGATGCCTTTGACGCAAAGATAGTTGACTATACAAGAGAATCGGTAATGATGCAGGTCACGGGTGACAGCCGACGCATAGACTCTTTTATAAATCTTATGCGTGACTATAAGATACTTGAGATATGCCGCACGGGAATCGTTTCGCTTGAGCGCGGCAACAAGACTATACGCGAAGAAATATAAAATTACAAATATATTCTACTAAAATAAATTAAAATGATTTGAGAGGAAAATTATTATGGCAAGAATTTTTTATCAGCAGGACTGCGATCTTCAGAAGCTTGCGGGCAAGACAGTCGCTATTATAGGATACGGCTCACAGGGACACGCACACGCGCTCAACCTTAAGGACAGCGGAGTAAACGTTATCGTAGGTCTTTACGAGGGCTCGAAGAGCTGGGCAAAGGCAGAAGCTCAGGGTCTTAAGGTCATGACCTCTGCTGAGGCTGCAAAGAACGCAGATATCATTATGATCCTTATCAACGACGAAAAGCAGGCAAAGCTTTATAAGGAATCGATCGAGCCTAACCTTACAGAGGGCAAGACTCTCGCATTCGCACACGGCTTCAATATCCATTTCGGTTGCATCAAGCCCCCGAAGAACGTAAACGTTATTATGGTCGCTCCCAAGGGACCCGGACATACCGTAAGAAGCGAATATCTCGTAGGCAAGGGCGTACCCTGCCTCGTAGCAGTTGAGCAGGATGCAACAGGCGATGCTCTTGAGATCGGTCTTGCATACGCTCTCGGAATCGGCGGAGCACGCGCAGGCGTTCTTGAAACAAACTTCCGTACAGAAACCGAAACAGACCTCTTCGGTGAGCAGGCGGTTCTTTGCGGCGGTCTTTGCGCTCTTATGCAGGCAGGCTACGAAACTCTCGTTGAAGCAGGCTACGACCCGAGAAACGCTTATTTCGAATGTATCCACGAGGTTAAGCTCATAGTTGACCTTATTTATCAGAGCGGATTTGCAGGTATGAGATACTCTATATCCAACACCGCTGAGTACGGCGACTACGTAACCGGTCCGAAGATCATTACAGAAGAAACCAAGAAGACAATGAAGAAGATCCTCAAGGATATTCAGGACGGTACGTTCGCAAAGGACTTCCTCCTCGATATGTCCGATGCAGGTGCACAGGTTCACTTCAATGCTATGCGTAAGCTCGCTTCCGAGCATCCCTCCGAGATCGTTGGCGAGGATATCCGCAAGCTTTACAGCTGGGCAGACGAAGAAAAGTTTATCAACAACTAAGAAGGTTATCAGGGGGACGGAATATTTGCGTCCCCTTTTTTGCACAAGGGACGCTGCCAAAGGCTCTGCCTTTGGAATCCGCTTAGAAACTTTTTGAAAAAAAGTTTCTAAGAACTTCAAAAACTTTACTAAAACGATTATTTAGTTCCTTTTTAGCAAAGTTTTTTGGAAAGTTTGAAAACCTTTTTTACAAAAAAGGTTTTCAAGAAAGTTTTTATGGAGGTTTGGAACCCCTTTTTTCAAAAAGGGGTTCCAAGAAAGAAAATATGGAAAATATCGTAAAAGGTGTGGGAAATGCTCCGCACAGATCACTTTATCACGCACTCGGAATGACAAACGAGGAGCTTGACAGACCGATGATAGGAATAGTAAGCTCGTATAACGAGATCGTTCCCGGTCATATGAATCTTGATAAAATAGTTGAAGCGGTACGTATGGGCGTAGCGATGGCAGGGGGAACACCGGTAGTATTCCCCGCGATTGCGGTATGCGACGGAATCGCTATGGGACACGAGGGTATGAAATATTCGCTCGTTACGCGCGACTTGATAGCAGACTCGACAGAGGCTATGACGATAGCTCACGGCTTCGACGCGCTCGTTATGGTGCCTAACTGCGATAAAAACGTGCCCGGTCTGCTTATGGCGGCGGCGCGTCTGAATATTCCGACGGTGTTCGTGAGCGGAGGACCGATGCTTGCAGGACACGTGGGCGGTAAGAAGAGAAGCCTTTCGAGTATGTTCGAGGCGGTCGGACAGTATAACGCAGGCAAGATAGGAGACTGCGAGCTTGAGGAGTTCGAGTGCAAGGTCTGCCCGACCTGCGGCTCTTGCTCGGGAATGTATACGGCAAACTCGATGAACTGTCTGACAGAGGTGCTCGGAATGGGACTTCGCGGCAACGGAACTATCCCTGCGGTATATTCTTCAAGAATAGAGCTTGCAAAGCACGCGGGTATGGCGGTTATGGAAATGCTCAGAAAGAATATCCGTCCGCTTGACATTATGACCGAGGATGCATTCACAAACGCGCTGACGGTCGATATGGCACTCGGATGCTCGACGAACAGTATGCTCCATCTGCCCGCAATAGCACACGAATGCGGAATTGATATAAATCTCGATATCGCTAACGAAATAAGCTCAAAGACACCCAACCTCTGCCATCTTGCACCCGCAGGACCGACCTATATGGAAGACCTCAACGAGGCGGGCGGCGTTTACGCGGTTATGAACGAGCTTGCAAAGCGCGGTCTTATAAAGACAGATTGTATGACGGTTACGGGCAAAACGGTCGGAGAAAACATCAAAAACTGTATAAATACCGATCCGTCGGTTATCCGTCCTGTCGAGAACCCGTACAGTCAGACAGGCGGAATTGCCGTACTCAAGGGAAATCTCGCGCCCGAAGGAAGCGTTGTAAAGCGCTCGGCGGTTTCCGAAAAGATGCTCGTGCACGAGGGTCCGGCAAAGGTATTCGACTGCGAGGAGGACGCTCAGGCGGCGATAAACGCAGGTAAGATAGTTGCGGGCGACGTAGTCGTTATTCGCTACGAGGGTCCGAAGGGTGGTCCCGGTATGCGCGAAATGCTTAATCCTACATCGGCAATAATGGGAATGGGACTTGGCGACAGCGTTGCGCTTATTACTGACGGACGCTTCAGCGGAGCGACAAGAGGCGCGTGCGTCGGACATATCACCCCCGAGGCGGCAAGCGGCGGTCTTATCGGTATCGTCAAGGACGGAGATATCATAAGCATAAATATCCCCGAAAACAAGATAGAGCTTAAGGTCGATGAAGGGGAAATCGCCGAAAGACTTAAGAATTTCACACCGAAAACAAAGGAACTTAAAGGATACCTGAAGCGTTATGCACAGCTCGTATCGGGCGGAGCATACGGAGCTATCCTTAAATAAAAATTTAATCAGATCATAAGATTAGTGCATTGTTCAATAAATTGATTTAATACTGTTTTTTGAAAGGAGACTATATATGATTGAATTTAAAGGGAATATTTCAAAGAGCACGCTGAAACATCTAGTGAAAAAGCATCGATTTTTTGGATTGACCTTGTCTATAATTACTACGTTCGTAATGTTACCAATGCCAATTTGTATAGCACTTTACTCCAAATCATTTTTTCTTTTAAACATTGTTTGTAGTGTTCTTTTGCTTTTTTTGTTGCTTCCTTTTAGGCCTTTTACAAAGGGCGAGTTGGATAAAATGTCACCAAAAAAGATAACTTTAGAAGATGAATATATTGTAGCTATTATAGGTTATGGATCAGAATTCAGACTTATAGACGAAGCAAAAGAGCTTCGTGATTACGGAGCATTCTATGAAATTGTTTTTCCTGTCGGAAAAGTAAGTAACAATTTTATATGTCAAAAGAATCTGTTAGTAAGCGGAACTCTTGAAAAATTTGAAGCAAAATTCAAAGGAAAGATTGTTAGGAAATAAAAAAACATGAAAAACAAAAATCTCGAAACACTCGGACTTCGTCTGCGCTCGCTGACTCTTTTCAGAGAGCTGCTTGACGATCCGATAATAAACGCACTCGGAAAATACCTCGATACGCTTCCCGCGGGAGAAAAAGCAAAAAGTATATCTGCATACTGCGAATTTGCTTCGCTTCTCTATAAAAAGGGAGGAAATCTCTCGAAATATCTGCGTGAAGCGGTAAGAGATAGCGAAAACGTGTATATTTCTACGGTCGGTAAGGGTGAAAAGCCTGCAGATTTTCTCGAAAATGCGCTGAAGGCTGAGCTTTGCGTGCTTGAAGAGATCGCGACACTTTCCTCGGCAGAGCTTTCGGGCAGTATAGAAAGCGATATATTCCTGCCAGAATACCGCACAGAGAAGCTGTCGCTTGCGGAGTTTTACAGATCGCATATCGAAAATATCGGCAAAAACGGCTACGGAATTTACGCGCGGTACAGAATGTTCTATCTCGGCGCGGAAAATAAGATCGTGCCCGTACACAGCCCCGACGAAACAAGACTTTCCTCGCTTGTCGATTACGAAAGAGAGCAGAAGATCATTCTCGATAATACGAGAGCGCTCCTTGCGGGCAAGCCTGCGGCGAATATCCTGCTCACGGGTGATGCGGGTACGGGAAAATCCTCGACGGTAAAGGCGATAGTCAACGAGCTTTACAGGGAAGGACTTCGCATTATCGAGGTCAGAAAGGATCAGCTCCATAATATCGCGGGACTTCTCGATACGCTGAGCGAAAATCCGCTGAAATTCATACTTTTCGTCGATGACCTTTCCTTCCAGAGGGATGACGATAATTACAGCGCACTCAAGGCGGTGCTCGAGGGCTCGGTATCGGCAAAATCGCAGAACGTTGTTATCTATGCGACGAGCAACAGAAGACATATAATCAAGGAAAAATTCTCGGATCGCGAGGGCGACGATATACACAGAAACGATACGATGCAGGAGATGGTATCTCTTTCCGAGCGCTTCGGTATACATATTACCTTTAAGCGCCCCGATAAGCAGACCTATCTCGATATCGTAAGACATCTCGCACTTGAGGCGGGAATAAACGATATGGCTGAGGACGAGCTTGACGCACTCGCAGAGCAGTATGCGCTCGGCAGAGGCGGACGCTCGGCAAGAGCGGCAAGACAGTTTGTCGACGGGCTTGTGGCTTCGGTCAAAGAAAGTGATAACTGACGTATATAAAGGAATTCGGATATGGAAAAGATAATAAATTATGAAAATCTGCGTTATTTCACCTATTCAAACGATAAGCTTTGCAACGGTGAGATAAAGGGAATCGTAATATCCTTCTTCGGACTCGGAAACACCTCGATGTTCTGGGAGGATACCGAAGAGGGAATTATGTTCGCCAAAGAAAATATAATTCTTCTCGTGCCTTATAACAATCCGTGGGCGTGGATGAACCGTCAGTCTATCGATTATACCGACGAGCTCGTGGACGTTATCATAAATAAATACTCGCTCCCCGATAATATTCCGATCGTTTCGAGCGGCGGAAGTATGGGCGGACTTGCTTCGCTCGTTTATACGAGATACGCAAAGCGCACTCCGGTCGCCTGCGTTTCAAACTGTCCCGTTTGCGACCTTCCGTATCACTATACGGAGCGCCCCGACCTTCCGAGAACGCTTTACAGCGCGCTTGCAAACGAAGAGGGTACTCTTGCCGATGCGCTTGAAAGATATTCGCCTCTGCATCTTGCCCCCTCTATGCCCGACGTGGATTATTATATCTTCCACTGTACGGCAGATAAGGCGGTAAATAAGGAAAAACACAGCGACCTTTTCGTGGAGGCTATGAAAAAATCGCATAAGCTGACATATAATATAGTGCCCGACAGAGGTCACTGCGACCTTACACCCGAAATGTGGGAGCTTTACAACAAGTACAGAATATCTGCGGTAACAGAGAGAAAATAAGCCGCGATTTTTCAAAGATCCTATTGACAACCGATAAAAAAAGAATATAATAGTTAACGTGTTAATTGTTAATGCGTTAACTATTTTCTTTTTGCAGAAAGGAGACCTCCTTGTGGAAAACGAAGGTAAAAATAGTATAAGCAGCCAGGCAGTGCTGAAAAAGATGATCTGCATAGCAAAGACGCACAGAGTTCTTATAGAGGAGCGCGTAAAGAGCGTCGGGCTTCATAAGAGCCTGCATATGATGCTTATGTATCTTTCAAGATGCGAAAGCACTCCGTCGCAGAAGGATCTTGCGGCAGAATTCCATATAAGTCCGGCGGCGGTCGCCGCGACTCTCAAAAAGCTTGAGGCGGATGGATATATCGAAAAGACCCTTTCCGAGGGCGATAAGCGCTCAAAGGAGATAAGCATCACCGAAAAGGGACGCGAAATGGTGCGGAGATCGCACGATATCTTTCACTCGGTAGACGAGGAGATGCTTTGCGGAATAGAGGAAAGCGAGCTTTGCGAAATGTACGCACTTCTTGAAAAGATCACAGACAACCTCGTTAATATGACAAAAAACGCTGAAAAGTAATCTTTACGTTAACAGAAAGGAATCAAAAGCAAAGATGAAAAGATGGCTTAAATACGCAAAACCCTATCTGCCCTATTTCATAATAGGACCGATATGCATGATAATCGAGGTTATCGGAGAGGTGATAATGCCGAAGGTCCTCGGAGGACTTATAGACTATCTCACTATAACGACGACAGAGGAAGCGGTCGAGCTTCCCGCTTGGGTGGCAAAGCTCTCGCAGATGATCGGAAAGGACGCACCTTTTGTTATCGTTGTGACGGTCGGTATGATAATAACCGCTCTGCTTATGATGCTCGGCGGTGTGGGCGGTGCATACTTTGCATCAAAGGCGTCGGTAAACTATGCCGCAGACCTGCGTGCCGATATATATAAGAGCGTTCAGAAGTTCTCCTTTAAAAATATCGACCGCTTTACCACGGGATCGCTTATAACAAGACTGACAAACGACGTTACGAACATTCAGAATATGGTCAATATGCTCCTCAGAATGGCACTCCGCTCGCCCGGAATGCTGATCGGTGCGCTTATTATGGCAGTAGCGACGAATCCCAAGCTTTCGGTCGTTCTTGCGGTGACTCTGCCCCTGCTTGCGGTATCTCTTACGGCGATAATACTTAACGGATTTCCCCGATTTTCGCGCGTTCAGAAGAGAATAGACGCGCTTAACTCGGATGTTCAGGAGAATATCACCAACGTCAGAGTTGTAAAATCATTCGTTCGTGAGGAATATGAGAAGGAAAAGTTCTCAGAGGCAAATGCTAACCTGAAAAAAGCAGGTCTCGACGCGATGCTCCTTATGATACTTATGAATCCGGTAATGACCTTCTTTATGAACGTTACCGTGCTCGCTATCCTTTGGTTTGGCGGAAATATGGTAATAGAGACATCGATGACGACGGGTGAGCTTACTACCTTCGTTACCTATGCAACGCAGATACTCAGCTCGCTGATGATGGTTACCTTCCTTTTCGTACAGCTTTCGCGTGCGATAGCGTCGGGCAAGCGTATAAGCGAGGTGCTTGATGAAAAGATCGATATTCTGGACGCGGCGTCACATTCGGATAAAACTGTCGAAAAGGGAGATATCGAGTTCAGAAACGTTACATTCCGTTACTATAAGGGAAGCGAAAGTCCGGTGCTCGATAAGATCGATCTGAAGATAAAAGCCGGCTCTACGGTCGGAATAATCGGTTCGACAGGCTGTGGAAAGACCACTCTCGTTTCTATGATTCCACGCCTTTACGATACAGACGAGGGCGAGGTGCTCGTTGACGGCGAAAACGTAAAGAATTACTCGCTGTATAATCTGCGCGAGGGAATCGGTATGGTGCTTCAGCAGAATCTGCTTTTCTCGGGCACGATAACAGAAAATCTCCATTGGGGTGATGAAAACGCCGATATGGAAACCATTCGCGCGGTGGCTGATACGGCGCAGGCTGACTCGTTTATAACCTCCTTCCCGGATGGCTACGAAACAGAGCTCGATCAGGGCGGAACGAACGTGTCGGGCGGACAGAAGCAACGTCTTTGCATAGCGCGTGCACTTCTCAAGAAGCCGAAGATACTCATTCTCGACGACTCGACGAGCGCGGTCGATACGGCAACGGAAAAGAAGATACGCGAGTCCTTCGCAAATGAGCTTGCAGGCTCGACAAAGATAATAATAGCGCAGAGGATCTCCTCGGTTCAGGATGCCGATATGATAATCGTTATGAACGAGGGCAGGATAACGGGTGTGGGTACACACAGCGAGCTTATAGAAAACAATACCGAATACAGCGAAATATATTCCTCGCAGATGGATAAGAGCGAAAAGAAGGAGGGCGTGTAGCGTGAAAGTTTATTTTGAGCGCTTCAAAATTCAAACCTGTTTCACGCTTAATTTACTTAAAAGGCTGAACGCCTTTTAAGTAAATTCATCCACTATTTGTGCAGCTGTCTATAGGACAGCGGAATGGAGATTAATATGTCAAGATCACTTGAAGCACTGCAGAAGCAGTATAATAAGCACGCACACTCCGGTATGGGGGGAAGACGCGGACCGATGGGTCCCGGACCGAGAGGGCGCCGTGGCACTCCGTATACGGGAAAGAAAAAGTTTGACAAGGCGGTCATAGCGCGTCTGCTTTCCTATATTTCGGTATACAAGGCAAGACTTGTTTTCGTCTTTATATGTATGTTCTTCTCGACGGGCGCATCGATATTCGGAACGTATGCGCTCGCGCAGATAGTTGACGGACTCGTGTATAAGGAAACGAAGATATTTTTTAAAGACACTCCTTTTCAGATAGTATTCGATTCTCCGATAGCATATCTGACAGCGATGCTCTTTGTGATGGCGTGTATATATATGGTCGGAGTGGTCTGCAGCTACGTTCAGAGCAGGACTATGCTGATAGTATCGCAAAATGCGACCGAAAAGATAAGAAACGATCTTTTCAGCAGACTTCAGAAGCTTCCCGTCCGCTTTTTCGACAATGAAAGCACGGGTGAGGTAATGTCGCGCTTCACAAACGATATCGATAATATCGATATGATGCTCAATAACACTCTTACCTCTCTCGTTTCGGGAGTTATTCAGATAATCGGATATCTTATTGCAATGATGGCGACAAACTACTGGCTTGCACTTCTGGTCGTTCTTTCGACACCCGTATTTATGAAATTCGGGGGAATTATCGCAAAATATTCGTCGAAATACTATTCGGGACAGCAGGCGGCACTCGGCGCGGTAAACGGATATATAGAGGAAAGCGTTTCGGGCGCGAAGGTCGTCAAGGTATTTAACCACGAAAAGATATGCAACGAGGAGTTTGAGCTTCTCAACAACGATATGCGCGTAAAGCAGTTCAAGGCGCAGTTTTACGGCGGAATTATGGGACCTATCCTCGGTAATACGAGCCAGGTCAGCTACGCGATAATAACCGGAATCGGCGCGCTTCTTTGTCTCTTTACATCAGGAAGCGAGGGCACTTGGTGGATGCCCGCCTGTACCGTCGGTGTGATCGCCGCTTTTGCACAGTACGCAAGACATTTCTCGATGCCGATAAACAACCTTTCCCATCAGACGGGCACGATATTCTCGGCTCTTGCGGGCGCGGAGAGAGTTTTCGCGATAATGGATAAGGAAGACGAGACTCCCGACGTGGAGGATGCTCATACCTGCGAAAATATGGTCGGCGAGGTCGTTTTAAATAACGTTACCTTCGGATACAAGCCGGAAAAGACGGTTCTTAAAAATATTTCGCTTTATGCCCACGCAGGACAGAAGATAGCATTCGTAGGTTCGACGGGTGCGGGAAAAACAACGATAACCAACCTTCTCAACCGCTTCTACGATATAGAATCGGGTGAGATAACGATAGACGGGATCGACATCCGTAGTTATAAGCGCGCAGAGCTTCGCAAAAATATTGCGGTAGTTCTTCAGGACACGCATCTGTTTACCGGCACGGTTATGGAGAATATCAGATACGGACGCCTTGACGCGACCGACGAAGAGGTAATTGCCGCTGCCAAGACAGCGAGCGCTCACAGCTTTATAACCCGTCTTGAGGACGGATATCAGACGATGCTCGAGGGCGACGGAGCAAATCTCTCGCAGGGACAGAGACAGCTTCTCAATATTGCACGCGCGGCGATATCAAAGGCACCCATTCTCGTGCTTGACGAGGCGACCTCCTCGGTAGATACACGAACAGAGCGTCATATCGAGCGCGGTATGGACCGCCTTATGAAAAACCGCACGACCTTCGTGATCGCGCACAGACTTTCGACCGTCCGCAATTCGGACGCCATTATGGTGCTTGAAGCAGGCGAGATAATCGAGCGCGGCACACACGAGCAGCTTCTTGAGCTTAAGGGTCGGTATTACGAGCTTTATACGGGTAAAAAGGAGCTTGATTAAAATAAAAAACACCGTGATTTCTAACAGAATCACGGTGTTTTTTGTTTTCAGAGGTGAATTTTGCAAAAAGCTTTCTTGTGCTTTAACTTGTTTTTTATACGAGGTTTAATCCTTCGCGTAGAAGCAGTCATATTGCCAAATTAATGGATTTTTATAAATATATCTTACGATTCTTTCATAATCATACCTATTTCGTATAACGTGGTCGTGAAAGCCGCGTTGCCAGATTTTTTCGGAAGTATATCTCTTATGAATCTCTTTGGATGCGTTCATTTTTATATATCCGATAGATTTCGACAGTAATTAACGAACTCGTAGGGGCGATTCACGAAGCGCCCGTAATACTTCATCGTTTGTAATTGTAAAAATAATGTGGATATGGTTTGGCATAATTACATATTTATCTACCGCGGTATGTAGGTGCGCGGGAAACCTTTTTATTACATCATCCAAAATTTTGCCGTATTGTGTAAGCTGTGATTCGGGCGATTCGTGAATCGCCCCTACGATGCGTGATAACGTATTTTTTCTGTTGTGCGTACAAAATGTAATAAAATATGCTCCCGGAGAACTGTAATCATAGTGCTGTAAACGATTGTTTTTGCGTTTTGACAATTCTTCTTTCATTTTTATTTCCTCTGCTTAATTATAGCATAAATCGGCAGAGAGAACAATACCTCCGCCGATTTACAATTTATGTTCTGATTTTGAGTTTAATCTTCCTTCTTTTCCTCGGCTTTAACGGGCGCAGTATTGTCGGAAAGACCTACAACGTCAGTAACGGGCAGTGCGAAGGCGATACCCTGACCGGGTGTCTTGAGTCCGACGGCACGGTAGAGCGCGTGAAGGATATCGTTTTTGATGTCGGAGGGAACGAGGATCATAACGATCTCCTTTTCGGGCTGGATCGTGATCCCAAACATCTTTTCAGCTTCGCTGTTTGCGGTGCCGCGTGCGTGTATTACTGTGCCGCCGCGTGCGCCGAATTCCTTTGCGGCGTCCATAACGGCATCGGAAAAGCCTGCGTTTACTATGCAGAATATAACTTCATGTTCAAATTTCATGTCAAATTAGATCCTTTCGTATAACTTACTTTCGTGTGTCAGCCGGGCATATTGGCGAGGAACTGATATATAGCCACGCCGATAGTGCCCGTCATGGGAACTGTATAGGCGATACCTTTGCCGTTTTTGATCGTGCTGAACTTTTCTTCGAGTGCACGGAGGATAGCCTGCGCGTTTTCTTCCTTTATAACGCTGATAATAACGCTTTTTTCCGAATCGGAAAGACCGAGAAGGCTGAGCGTTTCGGTGCTTGCCGTTCCGCTTGCGGCGAGAGTGAGCTGCATATTTACCTCAAACGACTGAAGAAAATCTGCGTAAAACTCTGCCTTTTTTCTGTTTACTATAGTGAAAAGCAGCTGCAGACGCTTGGGAGCCATAGACTCTTCGGGCTGTGTCTGTTTTGGTGTTGGATTTTTTATAGCCATAGCGATTTCCTTTCTGATTTACATAAAGGTGATGATCTGCTCGTCGTCTGCGGCGAGGATGCGCTTCATAGCAATACGCTGACGCATATGTCTTGTGAATACCGCTCTGAAGCCGAGGATCTGTATCGTGATAAGAGGTGTCATCGCAACCATAGCAACGATCCCGAATGCACAGCTCATAATGGCGCTTTCACCCTGAAGAGCGTAGCACGCTCCGATAGAGAGGGGAAGAATGAATCCCGAGGTCAGAGGACCGCTTGCAACTCCACCCGAGTCAAACGCGATAGCGGTATACAGGCCGGGAACGAAGAAGGAAAGTCCGAGCGAAATGAAATAGCCGGGGATTATGTAGTAAAGAATGTTAAAATCGAGTATTATCCTCAGCATCGAAAGACCGATAGAGATTCCGACACCGATAGAAAGAGCTATCATCATAGACTTCTTGCTGACAGTACCGTCCGTGATGTCGTCGACCTGCTTGTTAAGCACGTGGACGGCAGGCTCGGCAAGAACGACGACCATTCCGAGAATAAATCCAAATCCCGTAAGTATAGCGGGATGCGCGCTTGCAAGCTCTGTGCCGATCTTGTATCCAATGGGCATAAAACCGACGTTAACAGCGGTCAGGAAGATAACGAGTCCGAGAAAGGTGTATATTATTCCGACCGAAATACGCAAAAGCGTCTTTTTGGGAAGCTTTAAGCAGAATATCTGAAGAATTACGAAGAATGCAACGATAAGTCCGAGCGCCATAATAACTTCGCTGACAGTATGGAAGATGGTTTCAAAAAGTGCGCTTCCGAGCTGAGATTCTATGCTGTAATCGGGAATTGTGTATCCGATGTCTCCGCTTATAGTAACGCCGAGTATCATAACGGTGAGAATGGGTCCGACAGAGCACATGGCGATAAGACCGAAGCTGTTTTCTCCGACGTCCTTACTGCCGAGAGTCGCGGCGATACCCACGCCGAGAGCCATTATGAAGGGAACTGTGATAGGACCTGTGGTAACTCCGCCCGAGTCAAATGCAAGCGCGAGGAAATATTCGTTTCCGTTGAGGATAACGACGGATGCAACTGCAAAAAGGAGCATATAGAAGAAAATAAGCATCGAAGAAAGCGATTTCTTGAATACTATTTTAAGCACGGAGAGAAGCAGGAATATACCGACTCCGACTCCGACCGCGAGGATAAGGGCCGTGCCGTTTATAACCTTCGAAACCTGCGCGGCGAGCACCGAGAGGTCAGGCTCTGCGACCGTTATAAGAAGTCCCATAAGGAAGCAAACGGAAAGCAGAAGCTTAAGGCTTTTGGCTTTTGTAAGTCCCGCACCGATATGCTCACCCATAGGTGTCATTGCGAGGTCTGCACCGAGGCTGAACATACCGATCCCGATGATAAGAAACAGCGCGGATATCAGAAATACGGTAAGCTCTTTTGCGGAAAGATCTACAAGAGGCGTGAGATTAAGTATGAAGACGATGGCTGTTACCGGAAGTACCGAGGTCATCGCTTCTTTGATTTTTTTCATAAGGATGCTATTCAATGTCCTTCACACACTCCTTTTTCGGTAACAATTTTGCTGAAACGCTACTTACATTAATTCTACCATAAGTAAAAATATTCGTCAACCGAAAAGTAAAATTAATTTGTAAACAAATATTTCACGGGAAACCTTTTAAAAAAAGATTTTCAAAACAAAAGCGGACTTCTCATATGGATGTTAAAAGCCATCACGAAAAGGTGTGATGTTCTTAGCGGAGAAATAACGAATCAATTTACTTTAGCTAATACGCAGTAAACAAATAATTAGCCCCGACAGATTTTTGAAGTCTGTCGGGGTTCTTCTTGTTCCGTTCGACAAATTGGAATTTGTACGCCACTATACCTATTACTTGATAAAAAACACAACGATTGCACAGATGAAAACAAAGACAGCCGTTCCAATGCTAAAATATGCTACTTTACGGCTGGAATTCCATTGGGTGTATGCTTGGCAAAGCATTGTTATACCCATTAAGGGAACACAAATATTGATTGCTTGATTCCAGATATCAAACGTCTGTA
>JAFXJH010000099.1 GCA_017532425.1 Clostridia bacterium
GGTCGGAATGAGCCTTGAGGATATTTTTATTACCGTAGTTGACAAAAATGCTGACGAACAGACCTTGCGCGGCAACAAATACGAAAGACAGACAAGAAAGAGAAGAGGCGGAGCGAGTATTGAGAGCGAGATCGCCGAAAATCTCTACCGTGACGCCGAGCGTC
The DNA here is from genome assembly GCA_017532425.1 of Clostridia bacterium. Taxonomy (GTDB): domain Bacteria; phylum Bacillota; class Clostridia; order Oscillospirales; family CAG-272; genus SIG672. Next base: position 165 of record JAFXJH010000099.1, read on the forward strand.
GCCGCGAGGAGCAGTCCGAATCTGACGCACAGTAAGATCAGGGCGGGGAAAAGTCAAATTTTGAAAGGATATTTTGCAAATGTTTGCTATTTATAAAAAAGAATTGCGTTCGTATTTCGTAAATCCTCACGGATACGTTTTCGCAGGAATATTTTTGGTACTCTCGTCGCTTGTTTTTTCATACACGACCTTGCTTTCGCAGAGCTACGATACCTCGCTTTACTTTATGGTAATGGTTTTTGCATATACTGTGCTTATTCCATTGCTCACCATGCGCCTTTTTACCGAGGAAAAGAAGCTTCGTACAGAGCAGCTTTTGCTTACCGCCCCCGTAACTATCACGGGAATGGTGATCGGAAAGTTTTTGGCGGCGTTTACTCTTAATCTCTCCTGTACGCTGCTTTCCTGTATTAATTTTATACCGCTTTATATTATCGCGGCGGCAGAGCGCGGAAGTCTTTCCTACGATACCACGCATATAGGCCCTGTAACGCCCGAGATAGTCGGCTGCCTTATCGGAATTATACTTATCGGCGCGGCGTTTATCGCGATAGGAACCTTTATTTCGTCGCTGACCGAAAATCAGCTTGCGGCGGCAATAATTACGATCGCGGTGCTTATCTCACTCGTTGCCATCGGCCTTTTCACGAGCATAATAGACATTTATTGGCTCAGAATGGTAATAAGCTGGATCTCGGTGCTCTCGAGATTCGGTAATTTCAGCGCGGGAGTTTTTGACATAGCTTCGCTTATATATTTCCTCTCGCTCGCCTTCGTCTTCCTTTTCCTTACCGTGCGCGTATATGAAAAGCGCCGCTATAACTGATTTTTTGATCGGTTAAGCTTTCTGTGAGGTGAAAAGATGAAGATAAAGATGAACAGCCGAAAATTCAAGTACGGCGGTGTATCTTTAATACTCACGGTTCTCGTGCTTGTGGCGGTCGTGATATTTAACGTGATATTCGCCGCCTTAGGACAGAGATACGAGTGGATGTATAAGGATATGGCCTCGTCGCTTGTATATTCGGTAAGTGAAAATTACGAAAAATATATTTCCGACTTCATAATACCCGACGTAGAGAGGGTTAGAGAAGAAAAGGGAAATAGTGAAAAAATAAAGATAATCTTTTGCGACTGTGCCGAGAATATCAAGGCGGACGAATCGCAAAAGTACGTTTACGGCTCTGTCGTCGACGTTACCGAAATATTTGACGAATATATCGAGATCGAGCATATAAATATCTGGGAGCAGCCCTCTCTTGCAAGAGAATACGAAGTCAGCTCGACTGCCGATATTGTTTGCTTGTTTGACGGCAGACATGAAACTATCAGTGTTAACGACTTTTTCATATATAATGCCGACAGAAGCGCGGCAGAGGCGTATAACGGCGAGAAAATGCTCGCCGCGGCGCTTATGCGCGTTACGCAAAAGGACACGCCTGTGTGCTATATTACCGCAAATCACGGCGAGGAGTTTAGTGATTACGAGTTGTTGTTCTCGCTCGTTCAGGCGGGCTATGAATTCAGCTATATTGATCTTTCAAGCGAGGATATTCCCGAAAAATGCGAGCTCTTGATCACCTTTGATCCCAAGCAGGATCTGATATCGGCAAACGAGTTTTCAAGCATCTCCGAGGTCGACAAGATCGAAAATTATATGGATCAGGGCGGAAAATATA
>JAFXJH010000100.1 GCA_017532425.1 Clostridia bacterium
CGAGGTAGCGAAGCGGCGTCCACGGTAGTGAATGACAGCCTAAATGGCTGTCAGAGCCGTGGCGGGACCGAACCGAAGTGAGACCGCCGGTCCCTACAATTTGTAAACATCCTTATGAGAACACTCCTAAATCTCTATTCTTTTAATCTACAAATAAAATCTATAAAATTTACCCCACACGCAGGTTTTAGCCAAGAAGTAGGGAAAGAGGTTTGGAGAAAGGGAAAAACTCGGCGTTTGAGACGGTTTTCCCCTTTCTCCGTTTTTGAAAGAATTTTACCTTTGCTTTGGGCAAAACTCTTTTTGAGAAATGTGCTTTTTTCTTACGAATACATTGAATTTGTCTTCATATAATCGTAAATCATTTTTCCGTGATTTTGCTCTTCCTTCTGAATGTGATTGATAGTGTTTCGTACGTTTGCGTCGCTGAACTCGAAAACGCAGGTGTCATAAAGATGAGAAGCGTGCTTTTCTCCGGCGAGAAGGTCACTGCAAAGGAAGCAGTCGTCCTTCTTTTCGGGAGTTTCGCTTGTGTTGTAGGTCGCGCTAAAGGTCGTCGGACAGCTTGTGCCGCCCGAGGAGCCCTGCGAAGTGCTGCCCGATTCGATGGAAGTGAGAGTGTTAAGATGCTCTCTTTCGACCTGCGCTATGCAGGAAAAGAGATTTTTGAGCTGTGCATCGTGAGCGCTCTCGGCATGGCGTGTGTATTTGTCGATACAAAGCTGCTCCTCGTCCTTCATGTCCTTCAGTAAATCTTTTTCTTTTTGCGTAAATTGCATAAAAATCACCTCATGGATATTATTGCACCAAATTTGGCAAATTATCCGTGAGGTGAAAATTTATATTTATTTTTTGCCGCTTACGTTAAAAAACTTCAGCTTTTTGCGGAGCCTTGCAAAATAAAGCTCGGCAAGCCTGCTTAAAAGATAGTCGAATACGATGATGGCGATATTGGAAAGTATAAGCACCGCAAGGTATACCCACCACTCGGGGTCAAGCGAAGGGAAGAGTATGAACTTCCAGATAAGTGCGAGGATAACGACGGCTACGTTTGTCGATACGATCTTTATAGTCCACGAGATAAACGGGCGGAATCTTTCTGAAACGAGCTTGAGTATCGGATATATGCCGACGAAGACCATAAATATCGCGGGTGCGAATTTTGAAGGAGCAATCATCATAGAGAGAAGGGAAGAAACGAGCCAGACTGCGCTCGCTGATCTCAGACCGAGCTCGAGGGCCGCCCAGAATACTGTGATCGCCGCCATAGCCGCAAAGGTGAGGTCAAGGTCTCCGAGCACAGAGCCGAGACAGAGTAGCGCACTTCCCATAGCCGAAAGGAGCGCGTTAAGTACGATAACTTTTGTTTTTTTCATAATAATCTCCACTTCCGCTGCCCTGTGGACAACTGAACAAATAATGGACGAATTTACCTACTTGAGGATATTTGAAAGCCTGTGCATAGGCTTACAGACAGCCGATAAAGTCTCCGCCGCACATTTCGCAAAGACAGTCCGCGCAGATAAGACCGGTGCACATATTGCACAGCGCATCGTCAGAGGAGGTGGTATTTGCTCTGCGGTAACGCTGACCGTAGGAATTACTTCTGCTTTTCAGCTCGTTAAGCGCGTTTCTGTATTCTTCGTTGTTTGGGTCGAGATAGCAGGCTGTTTCGAAAAGACGGGTGGCATCGTAAAAATAACCTCTTTGCATAAGCAGACAGCCCTTGAGAAAATGCCATTCTGCGTTGCGCGCTGCCTTCGGGAGCGCATCGAGCTTTATGTTTGCCTCGTTATACTGCCCCGAATTTATAAGTATTCTGATATCCTTGAGCGCAGAATCGTATGAAGCGTCCGAATATCCGGTTTCGCCGTAATATCCCGACGAGGATGAGCCTCCCGAAGCGCGCGAATTTGCGCGTGAGCGTCTTATCTCCTCGTATGCTTCGTTTATTTCCTTCATTTTCTCCTGCACGAGGTCGGCAAGAGGATTATTTACGTAATTGTCGGGGTGGTATTTGCGCGCAAGCTCGCGGTAAGCTTTTTTGATCTCTTCGTCACTTGCATCGCGCGATACTCCGAGGACCTTGTAAGGATCGTTCATTATAAAAATGTCCTTTCTGACTGTGAGTTTGTGTGAATGATAGAAAATGATAAAATAAGTGCGGTGTTTACTCGCATTTTTCACGCGCATCCTTGTAGAGAATGCGGTGTATTACGTCGGGCATACCGATATATAATATGTTTTGTATCAGGTTAAATATCCCGGGATCGCTTATTTCAAGCAGATCAAGAGCTTTTTCGCTTTCGGACAATTCAAGACGGAGCGCCATCTCGATATTTTCCTTAAAGCTGTCCGATGAGGTATCGTCACCCGATGCGATAAAGGGATTGTAGCTCTGATTTTTAATATCCTTCTGAATATCGTCGAGAGCGTCTGCGATGTATATCCAGCGTCCGACACGGAAGCCTATCTCGTACATACAGCGGCGGTCGTAATCTCTTTTGACAGATGCGGAAAAGACCTCGGCAAGAAGCTCGCCGAAAATGGTCGCGCCGTCGTATACGCTTGCACAGTTTTCCTTTTCGCAGAGGGAAAGAGAGGCGATCTTTTCTTTAATGATATCGTCGATTGGAGTGTAGCCCGCCTTCAGCACCTTTTTTCGGGCACGTGCGGCAAAAGGAAGGGCAGACGAGGAGGAGAGTCTTTTGAAAAAACGCTCGTCCTTGTCGGTCTTGTCGTCGAGAAGCTTGTAATAAACGAGAAGGATCGCGGCGTCTGCGACAGCCTGCATATTTTCTCCGCCGTCGATAACCTTGCGCTTTCTGAATGGATGAACAAGACAGCGCTTCTTTTTAAAGGATATGTCGCCGATATCGGTAAAAGCGAGCGAAAAAAGAGCGGGAAGAACAAAATCGTAGCTCAGTGAGAAGGTCATAAGAGAGCTTCTTTTTTTGATATGATGGCAAAGCCCGCAGTAAACGCTTTTGTAAAGCTCAAATTCTTTTACCCTGAGCTCGGGCGTAAGCGCCTTTACGTATCCGAACATCCTCTTACGGCTCCTTTTCTTAAATGCTTTTGCAGATAATATCATTTATGATAAACTATTATATCATATATAAAATATCTTGTAGATAAATTTTTTGTAAATTTGTGTACGTTTTTGCGTTAATATACGGTAAATAACTTTGAAATAATAATAAATGCCGTAAAAATAATAAAAATATTGTTGACAAAAATAATAATGGATGATATAATTGAAGCGTATACGCGATAAGCTTTGCATAGGGATGTCGGATCTTTACAGGCATCACCACGGACATGGCTTGCTAAAGAAAGGAAATAAACAGATATGAAAAAAATTGCTCTGATACTTGTTTTTGCACTTCTTGTTATGACATTTGCGGCATGCGGAAACGCTAAGCCGACCGATGACGATTTCGACATCAATCCCGAAGAGCTTCTCGGAAACAAGAACGAAAATCCCGGCGAAGAAAAAGACGATGGAAAGATCAAGTATGACTGTGTATATGAAAAGTATACATACAACCTCTACGTTGAAGAAAATTATATCGAGATAACAGCATACGACTTCGGTGAAGAGATTGTAGAAGAGGTGCCCGTCGTAGATGATGACGAAGAGGAAGAGACTATCGCTACTATCGATATCAAGATTCCCGCAAAGATCGACGGTGTGCCCGTTAAGAAGATCGCTACAGGCGCGTTTGCAAAGAACGAGGTAGTTGCTTCGGTAGAAATCCCCGAAGGCGTTACCGAGATCGCTGACGAAGCTTTCTGGTTCAGCAAGTCGCTCGAGAGCGTTAAGCTTCCCTCCACACTTACAAAGCTCGGCAAGAGAGTATTCGCTTACTGCCCCGCTCTCACAGCTCTCGCTATCCCCGCAAGCATTACCGAAATTCCCGCAGGTCTCTGCACAGAGTGCACAGCACTTGTTGACCTCACGTTCGGAAATAAGGTTACCTCCATCGGAGATGCAGCATTCGCTTACTGCGTTTCTCTTGAAACAGTAAACCTCGGCACCGCTCTTACAACAGTAGGTGCAGGCGCATTCAAGTGGTGCACGTCGCTCACAAAGGCAACTCTTCCCGCAACTGCAAAGGACGTTGCTGAAGATGCATTTGCTAACTGCACAGCCCTCGGAAAATAAAACGTATAAAATATAAAGTCGGGATTTTTCCCGACTTTATTATTTGTCAGAGGCATAATCTGAAGAAAGGCAGAGCTATAAATGAAAATAAAGATAAACGAGCCGATACTCCTTTCTCCCGTTTGTAAGGATATAATCTGGGGAGGAAACAGACTTGCAAAGGAATTCGGAAAGGGCAACGGAAAATTCGAGCGTATCGCCGAAACCTGGGAGCTTACCGTGCGCGATGACGCTGTGAGCACTGTTTCGGGCGGGGAGCTTGACGGAAAGCCTCTGTCCGAGCTTGAAGATACGGAAGATTTTCCCGTGCTTATAAAATTCATAGACGCAAAGGAAAACCTTTCGGTGCAGGTGCATCCGGGTAATGAATATGCGAAAAAATACGAGGGCGACCTCGGAAAGACCGAAATGTGGTACGTGGTCGATGCACTTCCGGGCGCACAGCTTGTCTACGGACTGCGAAACGGGATAGATAAGGAAGATTTCAAAAAAGCGGTAGAAGAAAATAAGATAGGCGAGTGTCTGAACTACGTAGACGTGCATCGCGGCGACGTTTTCTTTATCCCGGCGGGATGCGTGCACGCTATTGGCGGCGGAATTCTTATCGCCGAGATACAGCAATCGTCAAACGTTACCTACAGAGTTTACGATTATGACCGCGGACGTGAGCTTCACGTCAAAAAGGCACTCGACGTTATAGAGCTCCGCACGAAAGAGGAGATCGAAGAGATCAGATATTCCTGCGCGGACGAAATAAGCGGCGAGCTTCTTGCAGACTGCGAGATATTCAGAGTGGAGAAGAAAAGCTCCGAAAGCTGCAAGAAAATCGAAGGAAACTGCGATAAATTTCGCCATTTGCTCGTGATCTCGGGCAAGGGAAGGGTCGGAGCGCTTGAAGTCTGCGCGGGTAGCAGCGTGCTTCTTCCGAAGGGATGCGAAAGAGTAGAGCTTGACGGAGACTTCGAGTTTGTTTTAACTGTGGTGAAGTGAGAATATAAAGTGTCAAAATACAATAAAAACATAAAGTATGTATAAAATATAATAAAACCGGCGGTCATATCAAAGTGACCGCCGGCTTTTTTAAATGAAAAATAAGAATATTATTGATTTTTTTGTCGATTATTTGGTGAAAACTGCAATTGAGCTTTGATCGCCTTTCTTCAGAACAAATACGCCGTTGCCGGCTACTGATACGCTGTCATATCCCGTTATCACATCGGATATACGTTTGAAATTCTCGTCTATAACGTAGATATCATTACCGTCCTTGACTATAGCAATACCTCCGGAAAAATATGATGCGTCGTCGTACATCTTGTGTGTCTTTCCATCATAGGAAAGGAAGCCCCACTTGTCGTCGGAAGTGCTTACAAGGGCGTATTTTTCATTTTCACCGAAAATGTTATAGAAGCTTCCGCTTGCGAATTCCTTATCGTAGACTGCCGCAGAACGGGTGGGAATTATCATTCCTTTTTCGTCAACGCCGCATTTTGATGCGTCAATGAGATAATATCCGTTTGAAACCGCTCCATTTTCAACTATCTTTGAGAAAACGAGTGTGCCATAGTTTCTGTTGTTATAAAGATATTCTTTCTTGATCAGATAAGATTTTGTCATATCTTCGCTGATAAGAAGGTGGTAAAGGTCATCAGAACCGGAATAAGGTTCAACCTCTATAATGACATATCCATTGGTGAAATATGCCATATAATGTCCATCGGTTACGTAAGGATAGTACATTCCGAAATACTCTTTGTTGAAATTCGGATGCTGTTCACTGAGATTGTCTGCACAAGCAACTATTTTTCCGTGCCTATCCACAACTGTTACCAGTCCTGCATAATCGACCATAATAAGCTTTCCGTTGATATATGTGCCAACCTCAAAAATATTCTCGTGTTCCGCTATCTTATTACCGCTCATATCGTATATGTTTACGGTAAAGCTGTTGCGCGCTAAACCTATGTAGTAATCATCATAGCTTACGGTAATAATTCTGCCCTCTGTACAGTACTTGAGGTATTCTCCTTCATAAATGCTTTCATAAACATAATCGGTTCGAGATCCGACGGTTTCAAATATCAAATTGCCGAAGGAGTCAAAAATATAGGATTTAGTCGTCTTCTTTTTTACGTCGACAACTAAATCGTTGGAGTCTTTATCGGTTCCAACAACCTCACTTGTATGCGAAAATCCTACCAAAAATCCGCTTGAATCGGGACACATAGCGCCGTCAAATGGACCTGCCACAGTCTTTCCGATGTTATCGATAAAGATATATTTTCCTTCGTGCTCGATGGCTGTTATTTTGCCGTTTGACCAGGATATCCAATTCGGATTATAATCTGCTATTACAGAAATGAATCCATACTGCTCTTTGGGCTCGTTTTCTTCACGATAGATCAATTTGTAGCTGTACTTAGTATTTGCGCCTAAATGATTTGTCTCTAAAATCAAATTGCCGTACGCGTCATAATTATAAGTTATGTATCCATCACCGTCATAGTAATTGGTTGATTGCTTAACAAGAAGCCCGTTTTCATCGTACTCATATTTGGTGGTTGCTGATGAAAAGCCGCCTTTATAAACAGACTGCAAGAGTCTGCCGTTGTCATCATATGAGTATTCTTCGATAAATTCGTTATAAAAATTGTTGTTTGTTAATTTGACAAGCTGACCGGCCTCGTTATATTCATAAGTGATTTGATATTCTGCGTTTTCGTAACTGCTCCATACGATCACTGTATCAAGAATTCCGTCATTTGTGTAGATGTATTGGGATATCAGATTATCATTGGTTTCTACAGTCCACTTTGAGGTTTCTGAAAGAAGACCGTTCTTGTAGGTGTAAGAGGTAACATTTTCAATGTTTCGAGAATCGGATTCTGTTGTTTTCGTAATGTTTCCATTTTCGTCGTATTCGTATTTTATGACGGAAGTATATTCTCCGGAATGGTTGGTATAATCTTCTTTTACGAGTACCCATGTGAAACGGTCGAGATACTCACTAACGTCCTTCTTATCCTTGATGCTTAAAAGCTTAGTGTATGCCTCTTCGTATTTACCACTGTTGATCATATCGAGTGCCTCGTCATAGACTTTGTCGATATCCGAAGCTACAGGATCGCTCTTTTCGCACGAGGTGAAGAGAATAGCAAAAGCAAGTACTATGACCGTCAGAAGATACAGGATTTTTTTCATTTTTCCGTTTCCTCCTATAAAATGTCCTTTAAATAAGCAGTTATCATACTAGTAATTGCTTATTTGTCAATAATAATTTGAAATGTTATTTAAAAGATGGGGCATTGTTTTGCCCCATCTTTTTGAAAATTATCTTAGATATTCGTCTGAACAGCGTTGCCCGTTCTTGCCGATTCGAATGCGGCTTCCATAACCTTCATAACGCGAAGTGCCTGAGCAGGTGTGATCTTCAGAGGCTTGCCCTCGATAGCATCAACGAGCTGATAGTACGTCGGGTCGAGATTGTCCTCAACGTCGGTCGGAGCTTCAAGCTCGATAACGTCAACTGTCGCGGGATCGCGCTTTGCCATAGTCTTCGAGGGACCTGCCTTGGTTACCGCGATGTCTGCGCCCCATTTGTCTTCGCGCACCTTGCACTTTACTACGCGGCCGGTGCACGCCCAGTCGTCGATCTGAAGTGTACCCTCTGTACCGAGAACATACCAGCGGGGATGCTGAATGAAGTTGTTGGTCGAAACCTCAACGTAAGCGGTCAGACCGTCGTCGAAGGTTATAACGAGGTGGAAGTTGTCGTCGACCTCATCGTAAAGGATAGAATACATCTTGCAGAATACGTTTACGACCTTTGCGTCGGTCATATACATAAGCTGGTCGATAAGGTGAACGCCCCAGTCGTACATCATACCGCCGCCGAGAGCCTTTGTGCGACGCCAACCCTCGGGCATACCGCGAGAGCCTTCAACTCTCGTTTCGATGATATAAGGCTTTCCGATAACTCCGCTGTCGATAGTGCGGCGCATAAGAACGTAGTCGCGGTTTACACGGCGATTCTGGTCTATCGTGAATACCTTGCCGACTTCCTTTGCTACTGCCATGACCTCTTCAAGATCGGTAGAGGAAAGTGTTACCGGCTTTTCGCAGAGAACGTGCTTTCCTGCTCTGAGAGCGCGAATGCAGAGCTCCTTGTGAACCTCGTTTGTTGCTGCAACGAGAACGATATCGATCTCGGGATCTGCAAAGATCTCTTCGGATGAGGAATATACGTAAAGTCCCTTTTCGCGTGCGGCTTCGCGTCTTTCTTCAAGAAGGTCGTATATACCCTTGATGCGAACGCGGGTGTTGCCCTTGGAAAGCTGTGTGAAATGGTGACCTGCCATTCCTCCAAATCCGATAATTCCCAGTTTATAAATTCTTGTATTTTCCATAGTTATTGTCCGTTTCCTTTTTGTAGATAACAGGACTAAAGCACTTTTATAATATTACAAAAGCACTTATGCCCACCACATTTCTCCTGCGGTCTCGCGGATGATAACGTCCTTGAGGAAGGAGATAGCCTTTTCGAGTCCTTCTTTGGGAGACATAAGAGCGTCCTCGTGCTCAATACTGATAGCACCGTCGTATCCGACAGACTTGAGAGCGCTGATAATGCCATTCCATTCTGCCTGACCGTGACCGTATCCTACGGTACGGAATACCCACGAACGGTTAAGAATATCGCCGTAGGACTTGTAATCAAGCACGCCGTTTACTTCGGTGTTTCTCTTATCGATAGCGGTATCCTTTGCATGGAAGTGATGGATAGCACCCTTGAGAGCCTTGATAGCCGCAACGGGATCGATTCCCTGCCAGAAAAGGTGGCTGGGGTCGAAGTTTGCACCGATAATATCGCCTACCTCAGCGCGGAGGCGGAGAAGGGTTTCGGGGTTATAGACCACGAAGGAGGGGTGCATTTCGAATGCGATCTTTGTGATGTTGTGCTCCTTTGCGAAGGCTGCGGTCTTTTTCCAGTAGGGAATGACCTTTTCCTTCCACTGCCATTCAACGATCTTGAGGTTGTCATCCGGCCAAGCGCAAACTACCCAGTTGGGGTAGAGCGAATTTTCGCAGTCACCGGGGCATCCCGAGAAGCCTATAACGGTATCTACGCCGAGAGCCTCTGCAACGAGGATAGCGTCCTTGAATTCGCTGTCAAACTTGTCAGCGATATCCTTCTGCGGGTGAAGAGGGTTGCCGTGGCAGCTTATAGCCGAAATGCTCATATCGTACTTTGCGAGAAGAGCCTTGTAAGCCTCAAGCTTTGCGGGATCCTCGAGGAGGTCACGCGCCTTGAGGTGAGCGTTTCCGGGATATCCGCCTGCTCCGATCTCGATCGTGTGTACGTCGAGAGAAGCAAGATATTTAAGTGCGTCCTCAAAATCAAACTGAGCGAGAACGGGATTCATTACTCCGAGTTTCATATCGTGTTTCCTTTCAAAATGTTATTTTAAGATCAAAGACCGAGGGTCTTGAGGTAAGCGCGGCTTCTTGCGGCAGCTTCAAGCGAAGGTGTGTCGTAAGACTGATCCTGCTCAACTATAATATATTCAACGTTTGTCTTTTCGAGAGATTCGAGAATTCCGGGGAAATTCTGAATACCTTCGCCGAGAGGACGGAATTCAAATCCTGTTTCTTCTCTCGATTTACCGCCCTGAGGCTTGCCGCTGTTGTCAACGAGTGCGTAAACGGGTCCGCCGCCGAGAGCCTTGCAGGTGAAGTCCTTGAAATGGATGATCTCCATTCTGTCGGCATACTTGAGGAGATACTGCGCGGGATTTACTCCTGCGTAGTGTACCCAACAGAGGTCGAGCTCGGGATCGATCTCGCCTTTTCCGAATACCTCGTAGAGAATGTCGAGGAGGTACTTTCCGTCGTGTGTATTAAACTCAAAATCGTGGTTGTGATAGCACATCTGAATTCCGTTTTCGCTGAGGAGCTTTGAAACCTGCGAGAATTCCTTAACGGTGTTTTCCCAGCCTTCGGTTCCTGCAAGCTTCGACTTTTCATACCACGGTACAGCAGAGTATTTTACTCCGAGAGTCTTCATATAATCTGCAGCTTCCTGACCCTTTTCGAGATAGAGATCTACCTTCTGATGTACGGATATTGCTGTAAGTCCGATCTCGTCGAGCATAGCGCGGAGATCCTCTGCGGAATAATCGAAATATCCTGCAAATTCAACGTAATCGTAACCGATCTCCTTTACCTTTTTGAGCGTAGCCTTGACGTCCTTAGCCATTTCGTCGCGTACGCTGTAAAGCTGCAAGCCTACTTTGTAATTTTTCAAGATAATTACCTTCTTTCTTTGATGAGTTTTGAGTCTGCATATCTTGTTTGAGGGACAAGAGCGATCTTGTCGTATACAGACTCACATAAAGGTCACTGCATTATAAAGATAAATTTCTGAAATTTATCTAAAATAATGGTAGCATTTTTCAAAATCTTATGCTATAACAGTTTTGTTCAAAAATATCAAAAATTTGTCATAGCATATTTTATGTAAATAAAGACATAGACGCTTTATTTACTTTTATTATAAAACTTAAATAAGAAAAAAACAAGTACCAAGCGTTACTTTGTTTAAAAATTTGCCCCGGAGCGAGAAAGTAAATTCGCTCCGAGGCAAAGGTCTCGCAAATTAAATTGATTTTAAAAAGCGATCATAAGGCTCAGATCTCGGGGATCTCAACCTCAACCTCGTGACCGAGTTTGCTCGACTTAACGATGTGGTCGATGATAGCCTGGTTATAGAGGATTTCGCTCGAAGGAACGGGAGCACTGCCGCCTTCCTTAACAGCGTCAAGGAAAGAACGGAGCTTGTGATAGAATTCGCCTTCGGGAAGAGCCTTCTGCATAGGAATTTCGGTAGCTACGCCGATTCTTGTACCTTCAACGTCGTGATAGATCTTGAGAGGTCCGCCGATAGAGCCGTTCCAGCATTCTGTGGAAGGAATACGGAGAGAACCCTTGGTACCCATAATGATCGTGTCGCCCGAGGTATCGAGGTTCATAGCCCAAGCGATACGGAAGTCGAGGATTATGCCGCCCTCAAGACGGATAAGACCGCCTGCGAAATCGTCAACGCTGAATATGTCTGCATAGTTTGCGGGCTTGCCTTCAACTGTCCAGTATTCGGGATTCTTTCCGAAATAATCTGTGGTAAATCCGGAAACTGTGAGAGGCTTCGGATAACCGAGCGCGTTGAGCACCATATCGAGAGAGTAGCATCCGATATCTGCCATTGCACCGATACCTGCGGTAGCGTCTTCGATAAAGGTCGTACCGAAGGGTGTGGGTATACCGCGGCGGCGTCCGCCACCTGTCTGTATGTAGTAGATCTTACCGAGCTGACCGGACTGAACGATCTGCTTGATGAGGCGCATATTGGGGTTGAATCTGGGCTGGAAGCCGATAGAGAGGATCTTTCCGCTCTTCTTTTCAGCTCTGATAACTTCAACTGCTTCTTCTGTTGTAACGCAGAAGGGCTTTTCGAGCATAACGTTTACGCCGTGCTCGAGAGCATCGATAGCGCAAGGAGCGTGCTGACGGTTATAGGTACAGATGCTTACTGCATCGAGTTCTTCATTTTCAAGCATTTCGTGTCCGCTGAGGTAGCATCTTGCTCCGTCAAGACCCCAAGTTGCCTTGAACTTTTCTGCCTTGCCGGGGATAAGGTCTGCAAGAGCAACGACCTCAACGTCGGGCATCTTCTTGTACTCAACAGCGTGAGCCTCTGCGATCCATCCTGTTCCGATGATACCGACCTTTACCTTTTTGGAGGTGTCGATTGTTTTAACGCTCTGGTCTTCCTTGAAAGCATCGAGACCTGCGGGTTTCTTTTCTGCCATAATAAAATCTCCTTATTTTAAAAGTCTGAATAAAGCTTTGTAGCGATATTGACATTTAGCGTATATTCTGCTATAATCGGAAATGTCAATATAGTACTATCTACATTATAAACCACACGAAAAATGAGTTCTATAATAATTTTGACCTGTTTTTGCACGAAATTGACATTGCGTATGTTTTACGATCTGTTTGGGAGGGGCATTATCGATGAAAAATGAAATAGTTCTGGCGAGTCTTCCGAATACGCCCGTACATATAGGCTATCAAAAGTCGAATGTGAATTATCTATGCAAGGTGCATCTGCACGACGAGATCGAGCTTTTGCGTGTCGTTGAAGGCAGACTCAAATGCGTGGTTGGAGGCGAGGAGTATTTTGCTACTGCGGGAGAGGTTATTTTCGTAAATTCGAGAGTGCCCCATCTTGTAACCGTTGACGAGGGCAAAACCGAGCAGATACTCGTTCAGTACCGTATAGACGACTATATTGATAATTCACACGGCAAGATAGGAACCGTGCTTGCCCGTTTTTCGGAATACACCGACAGACAGTGTTTTATTGTTCAGAACTGTCCCGAGCTCTGCGAGAGTATCGACCTTATGTATAAGGAGTTCTTAAATAAAAATACCGGATACGAGGAGTACGTCAAATCCTACATATACGCGACGATAGCCTATCTCAGCAGATATAAAATAATAGAAAATAACAACAAGATGCTTGCCAAGCCGAGCATTGTCCGCATTATGCCCGCGCTTGAATATATTGACGAAAATTATTACAAGGAAATTTCGCTCGACGAGATAAGCGCTGTTCTGAGTCTGAATCCTTATTATTTTTGCAGGCTTTTCAAGACGGCGACCGGCTCGAGCTTTTGCGAATATCTCAATTTCGTTCGTATAAGTAAATCGGAAAAGCTGTTTAAGATAAGCGAAAAGAGTATTACCGAAATCTCACTCGACGTCGGATTTTCTTCGGTCACCTATTTCAACCGCATCTTCAGAAAATACAAGGGATGCACGCCGACCGTTTACAGAAAGGCACAGAATGCCGAATAATTATAAAAACAGAATATATTAAGGTTAAGAGGAAATAAAAATGGATATAAAGAACAAAAAACTTTTTTTACTTGATATGGACGGCACGCTTTATCTCGGAAATCAGCTTTTCGAAAGCGTTACCGATTTTCTTGCTCTTATAAAGGAAAAGGGCGGAAGATATATGTTCCTTACGAACAATTCGTCAAAAAGCGCGGATGCGTACGTTGAAAAGCTCGGAAGACTCGGAATAAAGGCAGAACCGAGAGATTTCTTCTCATCGACAGAGGCGACGATAAGATACCTTCTGAAAAACGGCTACAAGGATAAAAGAATATATGCCTTCGGAACAAGATCGTTCAGAAAGCAGCTTGCTGATGCGGGACTTAATATAACCGATAAATATGAAAAGGATATTGACGTTTTGCTCTGTGGATTCGATACCGAACTCACCTTTGAAAAGCTTGACGATGCGTCAAGACTTCTCTTCGACGGAGTGGAATTTATCGCAACGCATCCCGACTGGGTCTGCCCGACCGAATACGGCTCTGTTCCCGACTGCGGCTCGGTCTGTCAGATGCTGACTATCGCAACCGGCAAAAAGCCTCTCGTCATAGGCAAGCCGAAGCCCGAGATGGTATACGCCGCGCTTGAGGTAAGCGGATTTCGTGCCGAGGACGCCGTTATGATAGGCGACCGTATATATACCGATATTGCATGCGGAGTAAATGCGGGAATAGATACGATACTCGTCCTTTCAGGTGAAACGACAGCAGAGGAAGCCGCAAAGAGCGACATCGTCCCGACAAGAATATGCGCAAACGTAAAAGAGATCTACAAGGAATTTTCCGAAAAATAAAATACACCAGATAAAAGATACCGATAAGGAAAGGCGGGCTTCAAAATGAAACTCAACACCAAAAGAACTTTTATAATAGGTATTGCTTTTATGGCAATATGTGCCTTCTGGCAGCTTTACGACACCGTGGTACCTCTTGTGCTTAAATACACATTCGGAATACATAACGAAGTAATTTCGGGCGGAATAATGGCGCTTGACAATATTTTTGCGCTCTTTATGCTTCCTATATTCGGCGCTCTCTCCGATAAAACTCACACCAAAATAGGCAAGCGTATGCCGTATATAGTTTTCGGAACTGCTGCTACGGTAATTTTTATGTTCTTTATGCCGTTTGCGGCAAACCATAAGAATCTCGTGCTCTTTATCGCATCTCTTTTCCTTGCACTCGTCGCGATGAGTACCTTCCGCTCTCCTGCGGTATCTCTTATGCCCGACGTGACACCCAAGCCTCTGCGCTCGAAGGGTAACGCTATAATAAACCTTCTCGGCTCGGTCGGCGGTCTTATAGTTCTTGTGCTCATAATGATATTCGATACCTCCAAATATACCTACGTTTGCCCCGAAGGACATATAACAGACAACCTCGGAAGCGGAATACAGGCAGTTATGTGTGATCCCTGCGGAAAGACGTATACGGGAATAAATGAGGACCTTTCGCGCGTAAATCCCGATTATACCACGGTTTTTGCGATTCTCGGAATTATTATGATACTTTCGGTGGTCATTCTTCTCGTGTTTGTGCGTGAGAACAAATTCGTTGCCGAAAGAGAAGAGATAGAGCGCGCAAACGGCATATCCGAAGACAGCGAGTCCGATGAAAACTCAGGCAAAAAGATGCCCAGGGACGTTCTTAAGAGCCTTGTATGTATGCTTCTCTCGGTAGCCTTTTGGTATATGGGATATAATGCCGTAACCTCTGCATTCTCAAGATATTCGGTAGAGGTATGGAAGCTTACAGACTCGAGCACGTCGAAGTGCCTTATGGTAGCTATGGGCGTTGCTCTCGTTGCATTTGTTCCGATAGGAATAATATCGAGCAAGATAGGCCGCAAAAAGACCATTCTCGGCGGCGTGCTTCTTCTTGCACTCTCCTTCCTCGTTGCGGGATTCTGCAAATTTGATTGGTACATAAATCTTCTTTTCGGTCTCGTAGGTATCGCCTGGGCGGCAATAAACGTAAACTCCTTCCCGATGGTGGTTGAAATGAGCCGCGGAAGCGATATCGGTAAATATACCGGATATTACTATGCATTTTCAATGGCGGCACAGGTAATAACTCCCGTGCTTTCGGGCGTATTCCTCAATATCAGCTATAAATTCCTCTTCCCGTATGCAACGGTCTGCGTTATGATCTCCTTCGTTACTATGTTTTTGGTCAAGCACGGTGACAGCCGACCCGATGCGAAAAAGACAGCACTTGACGCTCTTTCGGGAGGAGACGACTGATGCTCTGGCTGAATATTTTCTCTATTCTGCTTTGTGTTTTTATCGTCGCCGCGCTACTCTTTGTTTTTGCCATTATGCCGAAAATGAAAAAGCACGAGTGGACCGAGGAAATGAAAAAGTACCGCTATGCTCACAGAGGACTTTTTTCCGCAGAGTTGGGAATCCCCGAAAATTCTCTTCCCGCGTTCAGGGCGGCTATAGAAAACGGCAACGGCTTCGAGCTTGACGTGCATCTCACAGCAGATAAAAAGCTGGTGGTTATACACGATTCAAGCCTTAAAAGAACGGCAGGCGTGGATATCAACGTGTCCAAGGTGACGTACAGCGAGATAGCCGCGCACGGTCTTGAGGGCACTGATGAAAGAGTACCTCTTTTTGACGAGATCCTTGAGCTTAACAGCGGAAGAGTGCCTATGATAGTTGAGATGAAGGCGGACGGCAACACGGACGAGCTTGCGGCGAAGGTTGCAGAAACGCTGAAGAGCTATAACGGGCTTTACTGCGTGGAATCCTTTGCCCCCGACCTCGTTTTTGCAGTTAAAAAGATCGCTCCCGATATAATGCGAGGTCAGCTTGCGTGCGACGTGCGAAGAGAAAACAAGAATTTCTCTGTTGTCGGCAATTTCATCCTCAAAAATCTGCTTACAAACTTCCTCACAAAGCCCGACTTTATTGCGTACTGCTACGAGGACAGAGAGTCGTTTACCTTCTCTCTGTGCAGAAGGCTTTTTAAGCCGACCGAGTTTTCATGGACAATCAAAAATGCCGAGGATATGAAAAGAGCAGAGGAAAACGGCGCGTCGGTCATATTCGACAGCTTTATTCCCGAATAAAATATTTTAGTGAAGAAAGAGCTTTAATGTCGTACTCTAAAAGAGATATTCGGCTTTTTTGACATTAAAAAAGTATTATTTTCGGTAAAATATCATATAAAAACGAAAAAAGCGGAAAAATCACTTTAAAAACTGTTTGACAAAACGCACACTCCGTGCTATACTTAACAAAAAGAGCGGACATATTTTACTCTACGCGAGAAAATATGTCTGTCTTTTGCAGTAATAAAGTGATATTAAGATTTCCCGGAGATTTTATGAAAAGATTTCTTTCCATAATTACAACCTTGCTTCTTTTGATACAGATCTGTATATTACAAGCCTACGTTCCGTTTGCTCTCGAGGCTTTTGCCGAGACCGAGGATACATCCTCTCCCGAAAGCGGTGAAGCCACGGGCGGTACTACCCCGAGTAACCCCGAAACGGGCGAGACCGCTCCAAGCGATCCAAACACGGGTGACGGCAATACAGAAGTCGGAGGCGAAGGAACAGAAGAACCTACAGAACCCGAAGAACCTGAGGAGCCGGAGGAGGAATTCGTTCCTATGGAGCTCAGCCCGTTCGGACTCGAGCTTATAAAATCCTTTGAAGGCTTCAGCAGCAAAGCAGAGTGGGACTATAATCAGTGGTCTATAGGCTACGGCTGTAAGTGCGAGGAGGATGAATATCCTAACGGAATAACTGAATACGAAGCTACAGAGCTTATGAAAAAGGCAATGCCGTCATACGTGAACGCAGTAAACAGATTTATGGAAGCGTACGGCGTCAAGCTGAATCAGAATCAGTTTGACGCGCTTGTGAGCTTTTCTTACAACTGCGGACAGTACGTCTGGTCTATGAATGAAGATAACTTTACTCTCAAAAGACTTCTGATAGAGGGCGATTGGAATGAAAACGACATTACAAACGCTTTTCTTATGTGGGTAAAGGCGGGCGGCTCGGTACTTCAGGGTCTTGTTCGCAGAAGAACAAGAGAGGCTGCGCTTTTTAACAGCGATATAAATATTCAGGATCCCTCGGTAAAATATTACTACGTTACGGTTAAAAACGATCAGCTCAATATCCGTTCAAAGCCGACGAGCAATTCTTCCTCGCTCGGCTCGATAAAGAATACGATAATAATTCCGGTAACAGAGTTCACAGAGGACGGAAAATGGGCGTATACGCCGTACGGAGCGTTTTTCGGTTGGGTAAGCACCGATTACATTGCACCTCTTGACAAGGCTCCGATACTTGACGAGAATATGCTTGATACATACGGAATCAAATATACGCTCGGTACAGAATATAAAACTATCATAGCAGGTGTACCGGGCGGCGGCAACGGAAATGCACGCTATAACGGTATAGGCGACGGAAACGTATACCTTAACAGATATATAAGAGTGGGAGATTACGTTTACTGCCTTACACAGATAGCGGACAAGGCTTTTTACGGAAATTCAAAGCTGAAAACGGTATATATCCCGCTCAGCGTTACAAAAATAGGCAAAGATTCCTTTACAAATTCGGGTCTTACTACAATATACTGCACGACAGATTCGTATGCGCACACCTATGCGACCGAAAACGGATATATCTGTATGGAATACGAGTGCCGCGACGGTCATACCTACAGCGACGCGTCCTGGAAGGTGCTTATAGAGGTGTCCTGTACGCAGGACGGACTTGAAGGCAGGTGCTGTGACGTCTGCGGATATATCAGCGAAACGAAGCTGATAGATACGGCGTACGGACATACCTACGAAGAGGGCGTGTGGAAGATAGTCAGCGAGCAGTCGTGTACGACAGATCTCGTTGAAGGTATCGTCTGCAAAAATTGCGGACATGCCAAGGAAACACGCGTTATAGCATCGGCTACCGGACACAGCGCAGGCGATTGGGAAACAGTATCCGAGGTTTCCTGCCGAATCGACGGAGTCAAGGTCAAAAAGTGTAAATCATGCGGCGAGATACTTGAAAAGAGTGTAACACCCGCATACCACGTTTACGATATAAACAAGTGGGTAACTGTCGTGAAGCCTACCTGCACAGAAGCGGGTGCAAGCGCGGTGCTTTGCAGCGTCTGCGGAGCTCACATAAAGAATAAAACCATAGAACCACTCGGTCACAGCTTCGGCGAGTGGTACGTAAGCAAAAAGCCAACCTACCGCAATACGGGAACGTACAGAAGAGACTGCTCGGTATGTAATTCGTACGAGACAAAGAGCATAGCGAAGCTCAAGACAGAGATACTTACAGATACACTTAACATCGTTTCGAGCACGAAGCGCGTTGAAGGCGTTGCTCCGGGCACAACGGCGTCCGAAATACTTGCGCAGAT
Source organism: Clostridia bacterium (assembly GCA_017532425.1). Lineage (GTDB taxonomy): Bacteria > Bacillota > Clostridia > Oscillospirales > CAG-272 > SIG672. The sequence continues at coordinate 18,531 of JAFXJH010000100.1, forward strand.
AAGAAACACGCAGGGTGTAAAGATAATTGACATAAACGGAAAATCGGTGCCCGGCGACAGCTACGTGGGCTCGGGAATGCAGCTTATACTGTATGAAGGAAGTAAGCGTTTGCTCACGTACACCTTTATAATAAACGGTGACGCGGACGGAAACGGGCTTACCACCGACTGGGACTGCATAATGCTCGGCAGATATCTTGCGGGCTGGGACGTGGATATTTATCTTGAGGCACTTGATTTCGACGGAAACGGCAAGGTGAACGATTGGGACGAGATACTTTTCAGCAGATATCTCGCAGGATGGAACGTAAAAATAGACGGATAACAATAAAATGAAGATAACATATATTTCACACAGCAGCTTTATGGTCGAGTTTGATAAGCTCTGCATGCTCTTTGACTATGCAGACGGGGTCCTGCCCGATATTCCCGACGAAAAAGAGCTGATAGTATTTGCAAGTCATAAGCACTCCGACCATTACAGCCAAAAGATATTTCAGATAAAAGAGTTTCACAGCGCGACCTCGTACGTCTTGTCGTACGATATCGGGATGCTTTTGTCAAACGATATTCTGAACGTTATGCCCGACAGAGAATATACGACGGTTGCGGGCGGAGAGCTTCTTAAGATAAAGACACTCAGGTCCACAGACTGCGGAGTAGCTTATCTTATCGATTACTGCGGCGAGGTGCTCTATCACGCGGGCGACCTTCATATGTGGGTATGGCAGGGCGCACCCGAGTATCAGAACAGAGAAATGGAAGCGGCGTACAGAAAAGAGATATCAAAGCTGTCTGCGTGTAATATCGACGTGGCGTTTGCCGTGCTCGACCCGAGGCAGGAGGACGATTATTTCTGCGGTATGAAGGCTCTGCTCGAGACCTGCAGAATAAAAAATCTTTTCCCGATGCATATGTGGGGAGATTACACGGTAGTCCCGAGATTCAAGGCGGAATATGCCGATAAATTCAGGACAGACGTCAAAGAAGTGGCTTTTGAGGGTCAGGAGTGGGAAATACTTTTGTAAAATAGCGATATAAAACCGCTTGACTTGTTGACAAAACGGCAAAAAGACTGTATAATTATAAAGTTATTAACGATATAGATAAAGAAAGGCATTTAAAATGGCAAAGGATAATAAAAAGGCGGTATCCGAAATTACCGCAATGGATGTTGATTTTGCGCAGTGGTATACTGACGTAGTAAAAAAGGCAGAGCTCGTTGACTATTCGGGCGTTAAGGGTTGTATGATAATCCGTCCTTACGGATATGCTATTTGGGAAAACATTCAGAGCGATCTCGACAGACGCTTCAAGGAGCTCGGACACGAGAACGTTTATATGCCGATGTTCATCCCCGAAAGTCTACTTCAGAAGGAAAAGGATCACGTAAACGGATTTGCACCCGAGTGTGCTATAGTTACGATAGGCGGACAGAATACTCTTTCCGAGAGACTTATCGTGCGTCCGACCTCTGAGACACTTTTCTGCGACCACTATAAGAATATAATTCACTCTTACCGCGACCTCCCCAAGCTGTACAATCAGTGGTGCAGCGTCGTAAGATGGGAAAAGACCACCCGTCCCTTCCTCCGTACGTCCGAATTCCTCTGGCAGGAGGGTCACACTATGCACGAGACCGAGGCTGAGGCAAGAGAAGAAACACTTAAGATGCTTAAGTGCTACGAGGATTTCTACAGAGAAACTCTCGCTATTCCCGCTATCTGCGGTAAAAAGACAGAAAAAGAAAAGTTTGCAGGCGCGGTTGAGACCTATACCATCGAGCCTATGATGCATAACGGCGTTGCTCTTCAGGGCGGAACGTCTCACTACTTCGGCGACGGCTTTGCAAAGGCGTTCGATATCACCTTTACCGACCGCGAAAACAAGATCCGCTACCCGCATCAGACCTCTTGGGGTGTTTCCACAAGAATGATAGGCGCTATTATTATGACTCACGGAGATGATAACGGACTCATCCTTCCCCCGAAGGTTGCTCCCGTTCAGGTAGTTATGATCCCCGTTGCACAGCATAAGCCGGGCGTACTTGAAAAGGCAGACGAGGTCAAGAGACTCCTCGCAAAGAATTTCAGAGTAAAGCTTGACGATTCCGACAACTCCGCAGGCTGGAAGTTCAGCGAATATGAGATGAAGGGTGTTCCCGTTCGTCTTGAGATCGGTCCGAGAGATATCGAAAACAATTCCTGCGTGCTCGTTTCGCGTGTTACGGGCGAAAAGACCTTCGTTTCGCTTGACAATATCGTCGAAGAGGTCGGCGCAATGCTCGACAAGGTACACAGCGAGCTTTATAACAGAGCGCTTGAAAACCTTCAGACCAAGCTCAATACAGCACATAACTATGACGAATTCCTCGATATTGCAGAAAACAAGCCCGGATTTATCCGCGCTATGTGGTGCGGCGACTCCGAATGTGAGGACAAGCTCAAGGACGTTACCGGCGGCGTTAAGTCGAGATGTATTCCCTTCGAAGAAGAAAACGTTTCTGATACCTGCGTATGCTGCGGAAAGAAAGCAAAGCATATGGTAGTTTGGGGAAGACAGTATTGATCTGTTGGGACGTTGCCTAAGGGCGCTGACCTTGGATCCCGGTTAAGAAACTTTTTTCAAAAAGTTTCTTAACGATCTTCAAAAACTTTACTGAAAAAAGCTTGTAGGGTTAGGAGCCTTCTCATAAGGATGTTTACAAATTTCGGCAGAGAACTTGTTTTCTCTGCCGATTTGTGTTATAATGGTGCTAACGAAAAGCCTTCCTCCGGGAGGAAGGTGGCACGCGGAGCGTGACGGAAGGAGTCTGCGTGACTTTATATTTGTGCTAACTTCATTGTAACGTGCTCTCCCTCAGTCGCCTACGGCGCCAGCTCCCTCCCGGAGGGAGCCTTAGGATGCGCTCAACCTTAGGGGCATGGGCTTTGCCATGTGCCTTTGTAATACAAAGGCGAAACTGGCGATA
>JAFXJH010000101.1 GCA_017532425.1 Clostridia bacterium
ACCTCCAGCACATTCTTATTTGTCATTCTGTTTTATCGCCAGTTTCGCATTTGTAGTACAAAGGCTGCGGGCAAAGCCTACACCACTACGGTTGCGCATCCTAAGGCTCCCTCCGGGAGGGAGCTCCCGACGGAGTCGGGTGAGGGAGAGCGCGTTACAATGAAGTTGGCACAAATCTAAAGGCACGCAGGCTCCTTCCGTCACGCTCCGCGTGCCACCTTCCTCTCGGAGGAAGGCTTTTTGTTAGGCTCATTATAACACAAATCGGCAGAGAAAACAAGTTCTCTGCCGAAGTTTTGTGCCTGCCAATTCTCCGCTAAGAATGCAGAGAGAAAAGTGAGTTTTACTCTTCCTTGTGTTTTTTTGTAATTATTCAGCTATCTTAAGCTTTGCAAACTGAATACGCTGCCTACCCGTTTCGGGAATGTCGGTGGTATTCATATAGTATATGACAGATGGATCAGCGCCGATAACGAAGGAGGGGCGGTAACCCATACGGTTGGTGTCAAGCGCGTCGTTTTCCTGATCGTACGTAAGAGGATTTTCCATAGCTTCCCAAGTTTTTCCGTAGTCAAGGCTTACAAATATTCTGTGCGTGCCATCACCGTTTCTCTCGGTTCTTCCCGTTGCGAAAATAGTACCGCATTCACCACCGGCAGATGTCCATACGCAGGATGGTGCGTGTGTTGCTGTATATCCGCTTGCAGTTTTGATCTGTGTGCCGGGGTCGGATGGATTCCAGGAAGTAATGTCCTTGGTAGTCTTATAGTGGATGAATCCGCCGTAGTAGCTTCCGGATTCGTTCTTTCCTACGCGCTCGTAAATGAGGAAGTATTCTCCGTTGCCCATCTTGGTCACGACGGGCATGCCGGGACGTGCCGCCCAGGTATCAAATGCAACTACGTCAACAGAGTCGCTCCACACTTTTCCGTCTTTGGAACGCTTGTAAACGATCTTCTGATCGTATTGGGGGTCGGAATCATCGGTGTAAAAGCAGTAAAGATATCCGTCGGATTCTTCGTAGAACATAAAGGGTTCCCAAACGCCTTCAAGAGTGCCGCCACCCTTGGCAATAATAACGTATTCTTCCCAAGTGTATCCGCAGTCAAAGCTTCTCCATATAGCTATGTGAGATTTGCGGCTGTAGTCAACCGAATTTCCCGAATAGAGAAGTGTTCCTGCAGGCATATCGCCGATCTGTACGGGAAGCTCAAACAGGTTTGCCATAGATATACCCTTGATCGATGGATCAATCGTTTCAAGCGGACGGGCGATTATTTTCCAATTTTGACCGTTATCCGTGCTTTCCATTACACACGACTGTGTGTTGGGTCCGCCCGTTGTGCCGAGACAGAATATAGCTACAAGCTTGCCGTTGTTTTCGGCATTTGCCTGATATTTCAGCTCAAGTACGGAAGGATAGTGTGCTCGCTGAGGCTGACAGGTGATGCCGAGTATCTTCATAGCACCCTTATTCGGAACAGCAAATGCCGTGGAAAGCACCTCAAGATCAACGTCAAGCTTTGTGCCTACGGTTATATTCTTTATAGCTGTATAAGGATTTGTGATAGATTTTCCTGCCGCCATATTTATTTTTCCGGACTTTTCAGAGGTAAGTACGTAATTTTTGATAAAATACTGTACCGCGCGCACTGTGGAGGTTGCAGACTTTCCGAGGATAACAATCTTGTTGTCGGTTATTTCTATTATGTAAGAATCGCCATCGGATTCGTTAAGCTTTGCAATAGCGTCTGATGATTCCTTACGGTTGGTCTGATCGATGAGAATTTCTTTTGCGTCTATGTCAGGAGTCTCAGATGGTGAATACCAATCGGTTTTGACCTCTATTTCGGTGTCAAGACTCGATTTTATAGCTTCTCTTAGCTTTTTTGTCGCCGCCGTGACCTTGCTTTCGGAAGAATCAAGGCGTACAACTGTGTAACTGCTTATGTCAAGGTGATCCTTGTCCTCAATAATATCGATGTTTTCTTCGAGCTTATTGCAGGCGTAAAACATGGTGGACATAAGAGAAAATATCAATATAAGAGATAAGATCCTGATAAAATAGCTTTGTAATCTCATAAAATCTCCTTTGTGTTGAAACGAAAGGGAAAATTTGATTTTCCCTTTCGCGGTGAGTGTGTATTTGAGTAATATGGTTTGCGGTTTTCGCGAAGCGAAAAGTCGGATTGCGGTCCGACAGCAAACTTGCCAAGTCTCACTTAAGAACCTTTTTGTAAAAAGGTTCTTAAGAATCTCTAAAAACTTTACTAAAAATAAATATTATTTTATCCTAAGGGCGCAGTTTGCGGTTTTGCGTCAGCAAAATGCACACGGTAGTGTGCAAGCGAAACTGCTAAGCGACGCCAAAGGCGTCGGTTTTACCCTCTCAGTCGCCGTTGGCGACAGCTCTCCCATAGGGAGAGCCTTACAATGAATCAAACTTAATTCGAAGGGCGCAGTTTGCGGTTTTGCGTCAGCAAAATGCACACGGCAGTGTGCAAGCGAAACTGCTAAGCGACGCCAAAGGCGTCGGTTTTACCAGGGATTGAACTCGCTGCCGGCGAGCTTAAGGATAGCCTCGGTGAAGAAGTAATCGCCGTAGATGATCGGGATGTGTACGCGTCTGCCGTAAGCTTCTGTGCCCATTCCGAGAATGTAATCGGTGGATTCTTCCCAGTTGCAGAACTTTTCTTCCATAGCCTTGAGAATGCTGACAGCAGCCTTTAAGTACATAGGCTGTTCAACCTCGGGAAGCGCTTTTGCAAGCTCGATAAGTCCGCAAGCGGCGATAGCACCGGCTGTGGAGTCGTAGCAAACAGGCTCTTCGGGAGCGCGGAAGTCAACGGGAGGAAGCCATCCGTTGGATGCACAGCCTGCGATAAAGTAGTTTGCAACCTTCTTGGAGACGTCAAGATATTCCTCTTTCTGAGTGTGAAGATAGGAGAGTGCAAAGCCGTAAAGAGCCCAGGATGCGCCTCTCGACCAGGTGGAGCCTACTGCGTAGCCCTGACCCTGAAGCGTTTCGATGACGTGACCGTCCTCGATATCGTGAGAGCAGATGTGAACTACACTTCCGTCGGGACGGATGTGCTCCTTCATAGCCATATCGGCGTGTGCCATAGCGATCTTCTTGAAGCGAGTGTCACCGATGACCTTGGATGCCCAATAAAGCTGAGGAAGATTCATCATGGTGTCGATGATGGAGAGCTCGGCTTTCCAGTTCCACGCACGGATAAAGTTCGCGGTAAGATTGTATCTCGATGCAAGAGCGGCTGCAGCATAGAGATTTCTGTTCTTGGATTTTTCGTTACCAGTGAGACGGTAGTTTGCACCCGCAAGAATGTGCTCCATAAATCCGGAGTCGTGGTCAAGACTTGCAAAGTTCATAAGATATCCGTCAAGAAGCTCCTCGGAGCGCTCTGCGGTCTTTCTGTATTCTTCGTTGCCCGTCTTTTCGTACATAAGCCACATAAGTCCGCCCCAAAAGCCGTTCGTCCACCAGGTAACGTTTTTGCCGGTCGCAGGGTCAAGACAATTGTCGTGCTTGCCGTTTTTGTCGGTAGTGTAGGGGAGCTTGTCGCGGCTCTCGACGGCTACGCGGGAAAGCTTTTTGTCAAGCTTTGCAAGGGTCCCGTCTATCCAAGTCTGATTTTTTGCAATATATTCATCGTAAAACATAGTTTTATCTCCTTGAATTTTGTTTTATTTTTATTTGAGCCAAGGGTTAAATTCAGAGCCTCTGAGCTTTGCAATCGCCTCGGCAAAGAAATAATCTCCGTAGATTATCGGCTTGTGGATGCCCCTCGTGTACATCTCGGTGCCCATTTGAAGAATAGAATCCTCGTTTTCTTCCCAGTTGCAGAATTTTTCTTCCATTGCCTTGAGAATTTTAACTGCTGCGGCAATGTAAGGTCTCTGCTCGAATTCGGGAACGTTCTTTGCGATCTCGATAAGCCCGCAAGCGGCGATAGCGCCTGCTGTCGAATCGTAGTAAACAGGTTCTTCGGGGGCGCGGAAGTCAACGAGCGGGAGATAATCTGTGTCCGCTACGTTTGATATGAAATAATGAGCTATCTGCTTTGCGGTGTCGAGATAACGCTTCTCGGTAGTGTGAATGTAGGAGAGAATAAATCCGTAGAGACCCCAAGATGCGCCGCGCGACCATGTCGAGCCTACAGCGTATCCCTGACCGCCGAGTGTGTCGATCATTTCGCCTGTTGCGGGATCGTGAGCTACGATATGATTCATAGAGCCGTCATCGCGGACGTGATCTCTGATCGTCATATCGGCGTGAGCCATAGCAATCTGGGCAAAACGGTCGTCGCCAAGCTCTTTTGATGCCCAGTAGAGTATGGGAAGGTTCATCATGCAGTCGATTATCGTCCAGCCGTCGTTGTCGCGTCCGAACCAAGTGCCGTTCCACGCACGGATATATCCGCCGTTTTCCTTGTATCGCGAGGCAAGTGTCATTGCGGCAATAAGATTTCTGTTGCGGGATTCCGGATCGCCCGTAAGACGGTAGCTTGCGCCCGAAAGAATGTGCCACATAAATCCGACGTCGTGGTGAAGCTTTGAAACGTCTGCAAAAGCCTTGTCCATAAGCTCTTCGGAACGCAGAGCTGTCTTTTTATACTCCTCGTTTCCGGTTGCTTCGTACATTATCCACATAAGACCGCCCCAGAATCCGTTTGTCCACATAAAGGGATTACCCGAGTGATCGTCGTGAACTCCGTCTTTGGTCGTGTAAGGGATCTTGTCGCGGCTCTTTACCGCCGTGCGAGAGAGCTTTTCGTCAAGCTTTTTCCACGTCTCGTCTATAAATGTTTTATTTTTTGAAATATATTTTTCGTAAAACATAATAATACCTCCGCCAAAGGGGCTTTAAAGCCCCTTTGACTAAAAATTACTTAGGCTGTTTTCCGATATAAGCGAGGATACCGCCGTCAACGTAAAGGATATGTCCGTTTACGAAGTCGGAAGCCTCGGATGCGAGGAATACCGCAGGACCTGCGAGGTCTTCGGGGTCACCCCAACGAGCCGCGGGAGTTTTTGCGATAATGAAGCTGTCGAAGGGATGACGGCTTCCGTCGGGCTGTGTTTCACGCAGAGGCGCGGTCTGAGGAGTTGCGATGTAACCGGGACCGATACCGTTGCACTGAATGTTGAATTCGCCGTATTCGGATGCGATGTTCTTTGTGAGCATCTTGAGACCGCCCTTTGCAGCGGCGTAAGCAGAAACTGTTTCGCGTCCGAGCTCGCTCATCATAGAACAGATGTTGATGATCTTTCCGTGACCCTTCTTTATCATAGAGGGAAGAACTGCCTTTGCGCAGATGAAGGGAGCGTTTAAGTCAACGTCGATAACCTGACGGAATTCGTCTGCGGTCATTTCTGTCATCGGAATTCTCTTGATGATACCTGCGTTGTTTACGAGAATGTCGATAACGCCGACAGTGTTTTCGATGTCGGCAACCATTGCGTTTACCGCATTTTCATCGGTGACGTCGCAAACGTATCCTTTGGCGTCGATGCCCGCTTCCTTGTATGAAGCAAGACCTCTGTCAACAAATTCCTGCTTGATATCGTTGAAAACTATCTTTGCGCCTGCCTCGGAGAGTGCCTTTGCGATAGCAAATCCGATGCCGTAAGAAGCACCCGTAACGAGAGCGATCTTTCCTTCAAGTGAAAACATATTTGTCATTTTACTTAGTTCCTTCCGTTTGTATCTTTTGGCTTTGAGTAAAATCAAAGAAGATCCTTGGTCTCAATGTGGTCCATATCGTCGAAATCCTGATTTTCGCCGCACATAGCCCAGATGAACGAGTAATTTCTTGTTCCTACGCCCGAGTGGATAGACCAAGAGGGAGAAATAACAGCCTCTTCGTTGTGCATAATGATGTGTCTTGTTTCGCTCGGCTCACCCATCATATGGAATACTACGTCGTTTTCGCCCATATCGAGGTAGAGATATACTTCCATACGTCTGTCGTGAGTATGGCAGGGCATAGTGTTCCAGTTAGAGCCTACGTCGAGCTGTGTAAGACCCATAGAAAGCTGGCAGGTCTTGAGCACTGCGGGATGGATGTACTGATTTATAACTCTCTTGTTGCACTCTTCAACAGTACCGAGAGGACGCTTGTTAGCCTTGGTGATGTCGATGTGAACGGTGGGGTATGTTGTGTGAGCAGGGCAGGAGCTTACGTAGAATTTAGCGGGATCGTTTTCGTCACAGCTTCTGAAGGTGATGTCCTTGTTGCCCATACCGATGTAAATACCGTCGCGGGGATTCATTTCGTATTCTGTTCCGTCAACCGAGATTATACCCTTGCCGCCGATGTTGATACAGCCCATTTCTCTTCTTTCAAGGAAATACTGAGCTGCGAGCTCTTTTCCTGCCTCAAGCTTAAGAACCTGACGAACAGGCATAAGTCCTGCGGTGATTATGCGGTCGATGTGGCTGTAAACCATTCTGATGTTGTCCTTTGTGAAAAGGTTTGCAATGTGGAACTCCTCGCGAAGTCTTTCAGTTGTGTAGTGCTTAACGTCTTTTGCATTAGATGCCTGTCTTACTTCCATTTTACTTAGATCCTCCTTAATATACGTGCCGAATACCTGAAGCTGCGAAAGCGCGGCGAATGAGAGTACCTCGGTCACCTGTGTAAAATTGAATAAATGAATAGTTCTTGTTACTTTTTTCTCAAGCTGAATCTCTATACCGCTTGAGTTTTCGGGATTCAGATCGCTGCCGTCCATTTTGAATTCGCCTCTGATTACCTCTCCGTCGGAAAATTCTATGTCGATAGATTTCCAGTAGGAGTCGTGCGGAATTCCCGTTTTGGGATCGTGCGCGAAATCTGCGCGAAGGAAAAATACGAGCTTGTCGATCTCAACGTCGCGGCCGAAATCGAGAGTCCATTCGAGATCGTTTCTTGCACCTCCCGCCCACGAATGATAGGGGAAAGAGCCGTGTCCCTGGTTGTTTATAACGCCGTCAATGGCATTGCGCTCGTAGAAGCAGGGCTCCTCACGGGTAACGAAGTTTGCAGATGCGTGCGGATAGAAGCGCATCGGACCGTGACGGTCGTGAGAGTTGAGAGATATCTGGCGGTAAGCGTAGATCTCGTCATCCTCGGGCTCGCGCACGGTGATGGGGTGCTTTTCGCCTGCAAAGGCACCGGGAGCGTAGCAAGCGCGGCGCTGAGCGGCATCGGGTACGATAAAGTCAAAGCTCTTGTTCGGCACCCATACGATGCTCTCTGCGAGAGTTGGGTCGAGCTTTACTGCAATGAATTCACAGCTGTTGAGGCTTACGCGGATCTTGTAACCCGGCTCAAGTATGCCGTCATAGCAGGTATCAATGTTCATACCTTTTTTCTCAAAAAGCATCTTGCCCGATGTGTCAAATATTTTGAGTGTCAGCATAGGATAACCTCCTTTGTAATATTTTGTGTAAGTTGACTGCCGACAGACAGCAGTATCCATACTGTTAAATATAGTATAACATACAATTTCTGCAAAAAACAGAGCAAAAATCAACTAAAATATTGCAATTCTCACCATTGTGTGCTATACTGTAAAGCATAAGGCTAAATGAAAGGTGAAACGATAATGAAATGTATGTTTGAAAGCTGCTCTCTTGCAATTGCACACGCGGGAGAAAACAAGAGCTTTGCGGGATATTATTCGGAAGCCTCCAATCCCGACCCCGATATACATATACATAACTGCTGTGAAATATTTTTCTGTCTGTCGGGCGGAAAAAACTTTCTCATAGGCGGTCAGCTTTACGACGTGTCGGATAACGATATTTTCGTTATAAATCAGTACGAGGGACATAAGATAACCTATCTTGACGACCATAAATTCAGCCGATACGTGCTTCAGATAAGTCCCGAATTCATATACGGAGTGTCAAGCGACCATACCGACCTCAGTAAATGCTTTTATCCGCACGAGGGCGGATTTGATCACCGCAGACAGCTTGATGAAAAAACTGCCGAAAAATTCAGACAGAAGATAGCTATGCTCGGAGAGGATTTCGGCTACGGTGATGATATTCTGAAAAAGCAGATAATGATAGAGCTTCTCGTTGAGCTTAACCGCGTTTTTATGACGTCGGATGACGAAGCAACGATATCCTCTTCAAACGCCGCGGTGCGTATGGCTATAGATTATATAAACGCAAATTATTCACAGCCGCTCACCCTTGATAAGGTCGCAAAGAGCGCATATCTTTCGGTAAATCAGCTCTGCCGTCTTTTCTCGAAATATTGCGGCACGACGGTTGCGAAATATATTATGTCAAAAAGAATAAGCGAGGCTAAAAAAATGCTTGCCTCGGGTAAAAGCGTGACGGAAACGGCGATGCTCTGTGGATTCGGAGACTATTCTGTCTTTATGAGAGTTTTCAAGAAAAACGTCGGAATGACACCGGGAAAATATAAATCGCTGTCAGAGTAACTATCAATAAAAATGATGCTTAATTTTTGTTCAAATTGTCAACTGAAAAAAATCATAAAATGTTGATTTTTGCGGTATATATATGGTATAATTAATAAGTTATTGAATTTAATCGTATTTATATAACTTATATCAACTGTAATGAGGGAATTATGTTTCAAAAAGGATTTGACAATGAAAAATATATAGAACTCCAATCTGCGAAGATAAAAGAGCGTATAGACTATTTCGGCGGCAAGCTTTATCTTGAGTTTGGCGGAAAGCTTTTCGACGATAACCACGCATCGAGAGTTCTTCCCGGCTTCGAGCCCGACAGTAAGGTCAAAATGCTGCTCGAGCTTAAGGATCAGGCTGAAATCGTCATCGTTATAAGTGCAGACGCTATCGCCAAAAACAAAAGACGCGGCGACCTCGGCATAACTTACGATCAGGATCTTCTTCGCCTTGTCGATGCCTTCAGAGGAATCGGACTTTACGTCGGAAGTGTGGTTATAACGCAGTATGAATCTCAGCGCGCCGCAGATCTTTTTGCGAAGAGACTTACAGAGCTCGGCATAAAGGTGTATAAGCACTATACGATTCCCGATTATCCGTCGAATATTCCGCTTATAGTAAGCGACGAGGGATTCGGCAGAAACGATTACATAGTAACGTCGCGCTCGCTCGTGGTTATCACCGCACCCGGTCCGGGAAGCGGTAAGATGGCGACCTGCCTGTCTCAGCTTTATCACGATAATAAACGCGGTATTCGCTCGGGATACGCTAAATTTGAGACCTTCCCGATATGGAATCTTCCTCTCAAGCATCCGGTCAACCTTGCATATGAGGCGGCAACCGCGGATCTCAATGACGTCAATATGATAGACCCGTTCCACCTTGAGGCGTACGGAAAGACTACCGTAAACTATAACAGAGATATTGAAATTTTCCCCGTGCTTGAGGCGATGTTCAATAAAATATTCGGAAAATGTCCGTATAAGAGCCCGACTGATATGGGCGTCAATATGGTTGGAAATGCCATAATAGATAATGAAGCGGTATGTAATGCATCAAAAGCCGAAATTATACGCAGATATCTCAACGCGTGCTGTGCACAGAAGCAGGGAAATTCCTCAACAACAGAGATATCAAAGCTTGAGCTTCTGATGAGCACTCTCGATATTTCTCCTGAAACGAGAGCGGTCTATAACGCGTCAAAGAAGGTGGCTGTCAAGACGCAGAATCCTGCGGTAGCTATAGAGCTTCCCGACGGAAGAATAGTTACGGGAAAGACATCCTGCCTCCTCGGAGCATCGTCTGCGGCGCTTCTCAATGCACTCAAGACTCTTGCAGATATAGATGATGAGGTACACCTCATTTCTCCTACCGTAATAGAGCCTATACAGGAGCTTAAGGTCAGCCATATGGGCAACCATAACCCGAGGCTTCATACAGACGAGGTGCTTATCGCGCTTGCAATATGCGCGGCAACAGACGAAAAGGCACATAAAGCACTTAAAGCGCTTGATATGCTTAAGGGAAGCGAGGCTCACTCGACCGTGATACTTTCAAAGGTCGATGAAGGCGTATTCCATAAGCTCGGTGTCAACGTGACCTGCACACCCGAATATCAGACAAAGAAGCTTTATCATAAGTAAAAATAAGGATCTGACTCATATGTGTCAGATCCTGTTTTTTTGCCGATTATTACAAAAAAACATCAAATAATAAAAAAATAACATATATATAAAGTTCTTCCGTGTTGAAAAAATCACAGATGCGTGATATAATAAAAGAAATGATCTCACATCGGAGGCACGATTATGTATATAGGAATAGATATAGGCGGAACAAAGTGCGCGGTCATAAAGGCTGACGATAACGGAAACAAGATCGAAAAGATAGCCTTTGATACTAAAGGATTTGAAGAAACGCTCGAAAAAATAATAAACGAAGCCGAAAAAATGGGTGCGGCGAAAAAAGAATGCAGAGCAGTAGGTATAAGCTGCGGCGGTCCGCTCGACGAGAAAAAGGGAATAATACAGTCTCCGCCGAATCTGCCGGGCTGGGATGACGTGCATATAACGGAAATACTTGAAAAACGCTTTGGTACAAAAGCACGGCTTTGCAACGATGCAAATGCGTGCGCTCTGGCTGAATGGCGTTTCGGCGCGGGAAAGGGAAGCAAAAATATGATCTTCCTGACCTTCGGCACGGGATTCGGCGCGGGGATAATTTTAGACGGTCGACTCTACTCGGGCACAAACGGAAATGCGGGCGAGATAGGACATATCAGATGCGAGGATTACGGCCCCGTGGGATACGGAAAGATCGGCTCGTTTGAAGGATTTTGCAGCGGAAGCGGTATAAAGCAGATGGGACAAGCCTTGGCACTTGAAAAGCTTCAGCAGGGAGAGTCGGTTGCGTACTGTAAGGATATGAGCGATTTTGAAAATATTACCGCAAAATCGATATCGGAAGCGGCGTTTCTCGGAGACGAGACTGCGCTTTGTGTCTATCGACTTTCGGCACACAAGCTCGGAATGTGCGCATCTCTTCTTATAGATCTTCTTAATCCCGAGAGGATAGTTATAGGAAGCGTTTTCGCAAGAAGCGAAGAACTTTTCCGCGATGAAATGGAAAAGGTGATAGAAAAAGAGGCACTTTCCTTCGCATCCGAGGTCTGCAAGGTCGTTCCTGCGGCACTTGGCGATGAGATAGGCGATTTTGCGGCGATAGCCGTGGCTATGATGTCTTGAAAGGCTTGAAAGGAACTGAATTTATGAATTATATAGAAAATCTTACAGAGCGTTACAGCGAGCTTGAGTGCTGTAAAAGCAAAATATACGAGGCGGTAAACGCCATAATCGATATGTATAATAACGACGGAAAGCTTCTTATGTGCGGGAACGGAGGAAGTGCCGCCGACAGCTCGCATATTGCGGGCGAGCTTTTAAAGGGATTTCTTTTGAAGCGCACACCGAGTTCAAATGAGCTTGAAAAGCTTTCCTCTGAGGGAGAAATCGCCGAATATGCAGAAAAGCTTCAGCGCGGAGTGTGCGCGATATCGCTGACAGAGCAGGGCGCGCTTCTCAGTGCGTTTGCAAACGACGTCAGCGCGGACGCGGTCTATGCACAGCTCGTTTTCGCAATGCATAAGAAAAACGATCTCTTTTTTGGTATCTCTACGTCGGGCAATTCGAAAAACGTGGTTTTAGCCGCTTCGTGCGCGCGTGCTCTCGGACTTAAAACTGTCGCGCTTACGGGAGAAAGCGGTGGAAAGCTTGATAAAATATGCGATATCGTAATAAAAGTTCCCGCAAGCGAGACATATAAGGTGCAGGAGTATCATCTTCCCGTGTATCACGCGATATGCGCCGAGGTTGAAGAAAGGCTCTTTGGGGATTCGTAATAATAAATTTCAGTAAAGTTTTTGAAGTTCTTAAACGATTTGTATGCAAATCGTTTTAAACTTCTTTGAAAAAAGTTTCTAAGCGGGTGTTAGGGCAGAGCCCTAAATGTTTTGTGAAAGTTTTTGAGAAGGTTCTTAGGAAACCCTTTTTTCAAAAAGGGCTTCCTAAGATAAGGTACTTTAAAATGAGAGAAAAGATACTTTTTGACTACGGATGGCTTTTTCATAGAGGCGATATAAAAATGCCGTTGCCCGAGACAAAGGGAATAATGTATACCTCGGCAAAGACAGAGCGCGTTCATATGGGACCGGCGGCGGTAGGATATTTTGCCGCGGCGGATAGCTATGATAATAAGCTTGCACATAATCCGGAGCGTTGGCAGGCTGTGACACTTCCGCATGACTACGTTATAGACGGAGTGCCCGATGAGCACGGTAATAACGCGCTCGGATTCCTTAAGTACGATAATGCGTGGTACAGAAAAAAATTTACTGTTCCGGAAAGCGATCTGGGTAGACGTATTACACTTCTTTTTGAAGGAGTGGCGACCCACGCGACAGTTTATCTTAACGGTTGCCTTATGAAGCATAATTTCTGCGGATATACAACCTTCGAGGTTGATATTACCGATACTCTTCTTTACGGAGAGGAAAATGTTCTCGCCGTTTATGTAAATACAGAAGAGCACGAGGGCTGGTGGTATGAGGGGGGAGGAATATATAGACACGTTTACCTCTGTAAGACTGATTCTACAGCTCTTGATCTTTGGGGAATATACGTCATGCCAGAGAAAATAGGCGATGATACTTGGCGTCTGACGGTCGAAAATACGGTAAGACGCGATGATAAAGAAGAGCGTACGGTACGAACGCTTACCGAAATTTCGGACGGCGAAGGAGCGATCATAGCTACACTCGAAGCGTCGGGCAAGGTTGAGCCGTATGGAAAAGTTCTTCTGAAAAGCAGCTGTGAGGTCAAAGCTCCGCATCTTTGGTCGCTAGAAGACCCGTATCTTTATTACTGCACAACAAAGGTCTTTGTAAACGATCCTGTAAGCGGCACGGAAATACAGAGTGATGCTGATAAAGTGCATTTTGGATTCAGATACGTTGATATTGATCCCGAAAAGGGACTCTTTGTAAACGGAAAACATACGGTTATCAAGGGAGTTTGCGGTCATGCCGACTGCGGACTTACGGGTAAGGCTGTGCCGGATAATATTCACCGCGAAAAGGTCCATATGATGAAGGAAATGGGAGCAAACGCTTACCGTACGTCACATTATCCGCAAGCCGAGGCTCTTATGGATGCATTTGATGAGCTCGGTATGCTCGTTATGGATGAAACTCGTTGGTTTGAATCTACAGATGAGGGACTTGAACAGCTTACTATGCTTATGAAGCGCGACCGCAATCGTCCGTCGGTAATATTCTGGTCGATCGGTAACGAAGAGCCCCTCTTTGTTACAGAGCAGGGCAGACGTATATGCCGCCGTATGATGGCTCACGCGCGGAAGCTCGATAATAGCCGAGTAATTATGACAGCTAACGATAAATCTCCGGATAAGGCTACCGTTTACGATGAAAACGACGTTATAGGCATAAATTATAATCTTCATATGTATGAAAGCGTGCACGAAAAGTATCCGAATAAAGCGGTGTTTTCTTCCGAATGCTGCGCAACGGGTACGACACGCGGATGGTATTACCCGAGCGATCATACGCACGGATATCTTTCGGCGTATGACGCTGATACAAATAACTGGTTTCTCGGACGTGAAAAAACATGGAAATTCCTTCGTTCGCACGAATGGATTATGGGCGGATTCCAGTGGATAGCATTTGAGCATAGAGGGGAAGCGGTATGGCCGAGGCTTTGCTCGCAGTCGGGCGCGATAGATCTCTTCATGCAAAAGAAGGATGCCTTTTGGCAGAATAAATCGCTTTGGACCACCGAGCCTATGGTGCATCTCTTTCCGCATTGGAATTTCTGCGGACGCGAGGGAGAACTTATCAGAGTTTCTGCATACACAAACTGCGATTCGGTCGAGTTTTTTCTGAACGGTAAGAGCCTCGGCACACGCAAGGTAGAACAATTCGGGCACGCCGAATGGCAGGTCGAATACGTCTCGGGCATAATAGAGGTAAAAGCGTATAGAGATGGCAAATTCGTAGCAAGCGATAAACGCGAAACCTCAGGCGCGGCATACAGACTTGCTCTGCGTCTTGAAAATAAAGAAGAGCTCTGCGCAGGCGGACGCGATCTTGCACTTGTTACCTGCTACGTTCTCGATAAAGAGGGCAGAGAGGTGCCTGATGCTTCGCCGTTTGTGCGCTTTACTACAGACGGTAATGGCAAAATACATTCAACCGGCTCGGATATCTGCGACCATACGAATTTGCTTCTTCCCGATAGACGTATGCGCGCGGGACGTATTACTGCCGCTGTTTGTACGGGAAACGATAAAGGCGAAATGCGGGTTTATGCCGAGGCAGATTCGCTTCTCACGGCATCAATAGCTATTAAGATCAAATAAAAAATAAAAGCTCTCACTTTGCGCGTAAGTGAGAGCTTAATTTTTTTATCTAAAATATTTCTCGATCTTAAATTTGTTTTTGAAGTCAAAGAAGCGCTCTAAAACCCTCGTAAAACGGCTTATCAGAAAACCGTTTATGACAGCGCAGAGGATAGTACCGAGCTTTACTCCCTCGAAAACGCCAAAGCCGAAGAAGGAGAATGAGAGCACAATTCCCAAAACCGTGCTGAAGCAGTCGTAAGCGGTCTTGACCTTGTTTATGTCGCATCTGAGCTTCTGCGAGAGCTCTTTTACGATCAGCTCGTACGCTTCGGGGGAAATGTAAGTGTGGAAAAACAGGGATACTGCAAGCGAGCAGAAGACCGTTCCGAGTACGTACCATAAAACTCGAATGGCAAAGGTGTCGGCGGGGAGACCTGAAATCAGATACATCGCACCGTCAAGGAGCGTTCCGTAGATAATTGCGGTTACAAATGAAAAGAGGTAAGATACCTTGAATTTCCGCATAACGAGTATGGTCATAAGAACGAGAAGCCCTTGGAAGCAGTATTCGGACACTCCGAATGTAAACCAAGGGAGAAACTGCGATACTTTAAGATGGATTATGTAAGCGGGGGCAACTACCATCGACATACCGAAATTTGCTTTTTCGGTAAAAGCGGCGGCAAAAGCCATAATGATGAGAGCGAGCGCGTAGGCAAGCTCGGCGTAAAATACTTTTTTCTTCATATTATCTTCAAAAAATGTGCTGAATAGATTTTATATAAGTCTGATTTCATCGGGCGGAAATTATTTCCTCGCCGCATGCTTGTCCGAATTTCTGTAGCGTATCATAGCTACGATAATAGAACACATCGTAAGAATATCTCCAAGGGCAGAGCCGTAGGCTTTGCTTAGAAAATTGTATATAAACCAGAAGGGCGAGCCGAGAAGAGATACACGGCGGATGATCTTTTCGCTGCTTATCCAGAATGCACTCGTGTGAAGGAGCACACCCACGATTGAAAAGAGGTCTATCCAGCTTTGATTTATGATGGCGATAGCTGTTCCGACCGCGATTATGCAGGCGTTTAACGATATAAGGACTAAGACTGTGTGCTTTTTTATAAATCCACTATTCTTTTTGCCTGCAATTACAGAAGATATCGCGCCCAAAATATCAAGTGCCGCACCCGCGAAGGCTCCGAGTAATACGTACTGTAAAATGTATAAGCATCTTGAAATTACGTTGAAAAGAATGATGCTGCCTCGTTTTTTCTGCTGATAGCTTATAAGAAAGGTCGCCACAGCGAGAAGACCTATTATTTGTGGGATTATAATTTTCATAAAGTCACCTCGTGCAGACGCGGAAGATAGTGCGCAGTATTACTGCTTTTTTGCGTTTTTTCGGTCAATTATGTACCACGGCAGATAGGCAATCACGAAGAGAAGGGTGATAGCAGATGCCATGATCAAAAGTCGGAGCGCAAAGTTGGGAGGAAGAATGTCAAGTATCGAAGGAGTCGACTCGGGCTTTGCCATAAAGAGATAGTTTGCACCCGGACCGAGCATATTGTTCGTGAAATAGGCAATTATTGCAAGGATCACCATTCCGACGTAGGATCTTATGAAGGACTTTTTATTGGGACGCATTTTGTGTACGAAGATCATATAGAAAACCGCGATAAATATTACAAGATGCTCCGCCCAAAACTGATAGTAGCGGAATCTCGTCGGTCCGGTATAGGTAATTACGGTAGGTGTAATGAGGGCGAATATAGACCCTGCAAACGACCAGAAATAGCAGAGATCAAATAAGGTCTGTGATTTTCCTATTACCATATAGCTTGCGAATATTGCTACCCAACCGCATACTGTGATGGGAAGATGGTCGATAGGATTCGGACCGAGCGAGGGAATCGCAATAAGACGCCAATAGTAAGACATTTCGCTGATTATAAGTACGAAGGCGAGTAGGTAGCGCAGTGCTGCTTCGTGTTTGAAATTTTGCAGATTTTTGCGGAAAAGGTAGATTAAAAATATTATTGCGGCGGCAAAAAGAATAGGCAGAAAATGAGCAATTGAAAAGCTCGTGAATTCTACTTTTTCGCCCTGACCTAAAAAGTAATTGAAAAATTTAAGCATATCGTTTTCCTCCCTGACAACCGTCTTCATGCGAGTATACCACATTATTCGACAAAAGTAAAGTGATTTGCAGATATATATCAAATTATATTAAAATAATATTCAAAATTTATACAAAAAATCCGTCCGAGTGTGTCAGACGGATTTTTTTGTTTGAAATTATGGGGAATATTATTCGTTTTCGAGAGTAAAGATGTCGGTGCTTCCGCTTTTTACCTTTTCGATAAAGTCCTCAACGCTGCAGATAGGCTCATCGGAGCATACGCCTGCAAGCTTCTTCTGTGCTGACGCTCTGTGATTGTCAGAGCCTGCGAATTTGAGAAGACCGTAATGCTCGGCGTATATCTTTGCGATCTCGTTTTCCTCATCCTTGCGGCAAGCGTTTATGATCTCGATGCCGTGAACGTGTCTCGGGAAAAGACGGATGTGGTTTATGTACGAAGCCTCGCGGAAGGGATGAGCCTGAATGACGAGCGCGCCGCATTCTATCATAAATGCAAGCTCGTCTGTCTTTTGCATTTCCATTATCTGAGGGTGCGCGAGGAACCACTCCTTGTCAAGACCGTAAACAAGAAAATCAGTGCCGCCGTAGGAAAGCTCAACGCCACAGAAGACCTTGATCCCAAGCTCCTTGCCGATCTCCACGCCTGCCTCGTAGTCTGAAAAATAAAATTCGATCTTGTCCTTGTACGGCATACTTCTGTCGTCGATGTTGATATTTCCGTCAAGAAAATGATTGGTAATGAAAACGCCGTCATATCCGAGCGATTTGTAAAATTCAAGGGTTTCTCTGACTCCAACCGCAGCACAACGGCTGACGGGCGCAGTGTGTAAATGGGTTTCGTATTTGTACATTGTATTATCCTTTTTATGATGTGTTTTTCTTGGTATATTGTAATTATAGCACACATACGATAATTTTGCAATATAGTACAAAAAATCCGCCCGAATTTCTTCGGGCGGATAGTTTCACTTTATAAACCTAATTACTTAGACTTAATAGCTGCCTGAGTTGCTATCAGCAAAGAGGGAAATTAGTACCATAAAACAGTGCCTTCGGTTGGTTCTTCTCCATTATTAAACAAATCACACAATCTATTTATCGCGTTGTTAGCATAATAATACCACTTTGAACCTTCTGTGGCTGTGGGCAACTCTTCTTCTGTTAATGGCGGTTCGCCATTTTCTGCCCGCATTCCGTTTATTGCATTTCGCATATCATTCAATTCATCAGCAGTCGTGTGGCGTTGGAAATCTTCTTCTGCAACTTTTTCAACCCATACAGCTTCCGCTACTGTATCG
>JAFXJH010000102.1 GCA_017532425.1 Clostridia bacterium
GTTTTGGCAGGGTCCAGGGGCAGAGCCTTTGGGTTTTCGCGCAAGGACGACCGCGCGACTTAAGGGCGCCGCCCTTAAGAATCCCGCGAGCTTTTGAAAAAGCTCGACCAAAACTTTTCTAAAAATAAGTTTTTTTCTTTTCCTTTTCAGCAAAGTTTTTGGGAATCCAAAACCCTTTTTACAAAAAGGGTTTTGGCAGGATCCAAGGACAGAGTCCTTGGTCAAAACTCTTCCTTTAATATATATATAAGGGATTTTGCATCGATGCTGCAGGCCTCGTAGATCGACATGCCGTCGCGTGAAAAGGCAAAATCGTTGATGGCGGCGATACGGAAGGACTTGTTTGACATTTTGGGGTGATTGCGGATGAGCTCGTAGAGGTTCATCGCCGCGCCGCCGTTTTTGATGCCCTCCTCGAGGAAAATGACGGGCGCGCTTTTGTCGGGAAGGAGCTCGACAATGGCATCGGCGGGCTCGGTATAGGGAATGAGCT
Organism: Clostridia bacterium; assembly: GCA_017532425.1. Lineage (GTDB taxonomy): Bacteria > Bacillota > Clostridia > Oscillospirales > CAG-272 > SIG672. The sequence continues at coordinate 494 of JAFXJH010000102.1, forward strand.
TTTCGAGCAGAATGATTCCGCAGCGGTGTCCGACTCTTGCGAGAGCTCGGGAGGCTTTGACAGCTTCGGAAAATACTTTTCCGTAGGTTATTATAAAGCTGTCGCAGTCGTTGGGTGTGTCGAAGCTTGTCAGCAGATGAGAATTTTTATTCTTGAAATATGAAAGTGAGTCGCTGTCCTCGCTTCCGGAGGGATAACGTATAAACGAAGGCTTGCCCGAGCTTAACGCCTCCTCAAGGGAAGCCTCGAGAGAAGCAAAGGAGATCGGCGCGAAAAGCTCTACTCCGGGAACTGAAGAGAGAAATGCAACGTCAAAAATGCCGTGGTGGGTGGGCCCGTCGGCGGGAGAAAGACAGGCGCGGTCTATTGCAAAGGTGACGGGCAGATTCTGCAGGGCAACGTCGTGTATGACGTTGTCAAAGCTTCTCTGCAGGAAGGATGAATATACCGCGAAAACGGGAGTCATTTCCGAGGCGGCAAGACCGGCGGCAAAGGTAGCGGCGTGCGCTTCGGCTATTCCTACGTCGAAAAAGCGGTCGGGGAATCTTTTTTCAAAGCCGTCTATTCCGCATCCGTGCGCCATAGCGGCAGTTATTGCGCATATCTTTTCATTTTTCTCGGCGAGAGAAACGAGCTTGCCGCCGAAAACGCTTGAAAAGGTCCTTGTTGGAAGCTCCTTCGGATAGACGATGTGGAAACGCTCGGGATCGTCTACCGCGGGCTGATATCCCTTACCCTTAAGGGTCTTTAAATGGATGACGACGCTCTTTTGGCGGCGCTTTGCCTCTTCAAGAAGGAAGATAACCTTTTCGATATCGTTTCCGTCGATCGGTCCGAGATATTTGAGACCGATGTTTTCAAAATAGTTGCTTCCGTAAATGTTGTTCTTCAGCTTTCTCTTGAGACGGCGAAGACCGTTTGCAATTTTCATCCCGATGGGCGTCTCGGAAAGAATGTTGCGCGTGCGGTTTTTTACGGCGAAATATCTTTTGTTGGATCGTATATTCGAAACGTAGCGCGCAAAGGCTCCCACGTTTTTGGAGATCGACATTTCGTTTTCGTTAAATATAATAATAAAAGGAAGGGAAGGATCGAGATTGTTAAGCGCCTCGCTTACCATTCCGCCGGTAAACGCGCCGTCGCCTATTACCGAAACGGTAAAAGCTTCCTTATTATTAATACGGTCGGCAAAAGCAAATCCGAGCGCGGCAGAGAGGGACGTGCTGCTGTGACCGCTTCCAAAGGGGTCGTGCTCGCTTTCGCTGCGCTTTGTGAATCCGGAGAGTCCGCCCGGTGATCTGAGGGTGTCGAACGCGTCGGCGCGTCCCGTGAGCAGCTTGTGCGTGTAGCACTGATGTCCGACGTCCCAGATTATATGGTCGCGCGGAGAATCAAAAACGCGGTGAAGCGCGATGGAAAGCTCGACTACTCCGAGATTGGAGGCGAGATGTCCACCGTTCGCGCTGACCTTTTCTATGAGGAATGCTCTTATCTCGCTTGCAAGCGCGGTAAGAGATTCGTTTGGCAGTTTTTTGAGATCCGCGGGAGAATTTATCTCCGAAAGGATCGGGAATTTTAATTTATCCATAATATAACGTCACTTTTGAATGTTTCGGTATGGTTTATATACTAAATTATACAATTATATCTTATATTTGTCAAGTGGAGAAAAAATATCAAAAAACTTAAACTTTTTTTCGAAAACCCCTTGACAAATGAAAATCGATATGCTATAATGCACAAGTCGCCTCGAGAGAGGGGCAAGCGCAGGGAAAGCGCGAGGGAATACCGAGAGGCTGACGAGTAGGCGGCAGGGATGCGAGACTGAAAGGAAGCGAAAGAAACTTAA
>JAFXJH010000103.1 GCA_017532425.1 Clostridia bacterium
AGATTATATTGCCGAAAACGGCGGCAAGGTGTCCTCACGCGAGGCATTGGCGAGGATATATAAAAGCGGAGAGGGAACTGATGTTCGCAGCTTTATATCCACACTTGACTCGCAAATAGAGATCTTGGAAAAGTGTTCCGGGGACGGAATTGCAAATGTCGATCTGTCGGAACTCAGAAAAAGCGCGGACGCTACTTATTTTACACTTACCGATCTTTTGGCGTCCGGTGAAGCGGGAGAGCTCTATTACCAGATCGAGAAAATGATGATAACTTTGAGCAGAATACACGCGCTTACCGACGGTGATGCTTCAACGCTCGAAGCACTTGACATTTTGCGCGCCGAGAGAGAATCCTGGCTTTCGGGCGAGTATGATGAAACCTACTCGGACCGCAGCGGATATTTTTATTGGTCTGTTGACGGATATGAAAATAATTTTAGTATAAGTGCGCTTGAAAATCTTGACGGGGATCAGTTTTACGAGTTGATTGCGATGACACGCAATAGCGACACTAAGGTTCCTCCGACGGTATACGGAAAACTCGCGCCGGATAGCCGATGGAAATTTGTTCTTCCGCTTGAACGGGAAGATGCAGAACTCTTTTCGGAAGGACAGGAGTACAACGTTACCTTTCCCGAAAACAACAACACTGCCTTTTTGATGATGCTTGAGAAAAAGATGTATTCTGAAGAGATGGGAACGGTTGTTTTGGTTTTCGGGTGCAACCGATTGCCCGATAATTTCAATTTTGAACGCTGTATGACTGCGCAGATAGAGCTTTCTTCGTACAGCGGAATATACGTTCCGCGCTCTGCTATAGAAAGAGTCGATGGAGAACTTGGAGTATACGTTCTCAGAGGGAACGTAACTACGTTCAGACGCATAGACATAATTTATGAGGGAAGTGATTACGTGCTTGTAAGTGAACGTAACGACAGCGACGGAAAATATTATTATCTTGGCTCGAACGAGCAGATAATTATCAACGGTAAAAACCTTTTTGACGGAAGGATCGTGGAATAATGGATTTCGAGTATATAGATAGAAATCTGGCGGACGTGCGTGAGAAGATAAACGCTGCCTGCGTCGCCGCGGGGCGCGAAGATCCCGTGACAATGCTTGCGGCGGTAAAATATGCACAGCCCGAGGAAATAGAATATCTCTATCGCAAAGCAGGCGTTCGTGTGGTTGGTGAAAACAGAGTTCAGCAATTGCTTGAGCATATCGAAGCGATAGACTGCGAGGGACTTGAGTTTCATTTCATTGGCACTCTGCAATCGAATAAAGTAAAATATATAATCGATAAAGTAAGTATGATACATTCGCTGGATTCCGAAAAGCTTGCCGCAGAGATAAATAAGCAAGCGGCAAAACGGGGAATAATTATGGATGTTCTCGTCGAAATAAACAGCGGAGCGGAAGAAAGCAAGAGTGGAATTTTGCCCTCAGAGCTTGAGAGCTTTTGCCTGTCACTTGAGAAGTATCCTAATATACGTCTTAGGGGATTTATGACAATGGCGCCAAAATGTGACAAAAAAGAGGACTATTTAAAATATTTTCAACAAACTTATGCTCATTCTCTTGACATTTGGACAAAAAAATTGCATAATATAAGTAAGCCTGTCATTTCTATGGGAATGAGCGAAAGCTTTGAGGAGGCAATAGCCTGCGGAGCAGATATAGTCAGAATTGGCAGAAGACTTTTTGTGAAATAAAAACAAGAATATATAAATACACGGAGGAAAATATGTTTAACTTCAAAAGAAATAACAAGTATTCATTCGACGACGACGTAGAGATGGAGGAATTCGATTCGTATAACGATACCGAAGACGATGTACAAGAGGATGTACAGGTTCCTGTTGCTCCTGTCGAAACGCCTGCGGCTCCCAGCTTTAACGCAAACCCCGTGTCACTTAAAATAATCACCCCCAAGTCTTACGACGATGCTCGCGAGATCACCGATTTCCTTATGAACGGAAATACTATTCTCATTAATATGGACGGCCTTGGCCGCGATCTCGCTATCCG
>JAFXJH010000104.1 GCA_017532425.1 Clostridia bacterium
CTTCGTAAACTGCAAGTGCCCCAAGTGCGGCAAGGATGCAAAGCGCGAAACTGACACGATGCCTCAGTGGGCAGGATCCTCCTGGTACTTCCTTAGATACGTTGACCCGAGCAACGACAGCGAGCTTGCAAACGCTGAAGCTCTCAAATACTGGATGCCCGTTGACTGGTACAACGGTGGTATGGAGCACGTTACCCGTCATATGATCTACTCTCGCTTCTGGTACAAGTTCCTTTACGATCTCGGTGTTGTTCCCTACGAAGAACCGTACGCAAAGCGCACCGCTCAGGGACTCGTTCTCGGACCTGACGGCGTTAAGATGAGTAAATCTCGCGGAAACGTTATTGACCCCAACGATATCGTAAACACCTACGGTGCTGATACTCTCCGCACATACGTCCTCTTTATGGGTGACTACGGCAGTGCCGCTCCCTGGTCTGAAAACAGCGTTAAGGGCTGCAGACGTTTTATCGAGCGTGTTGCTTCCCTCTCCGACATAACTGCAGGAAACGGTGTTACGTCTGCGCTTGAAAGCGATTTCCACAAGACAATAAAGAAGGTTACCGAAGACATCGAAGCTATGAAGTTCAACACAGCTATCGCTGCTATGATGACCCTTCTTAACAGAATATACGAGGTTGGCACTCTTACACGCGACGAGCTCGCAACCTTTATTGCTATCCTTTCTCCCTTCGCTCCTCACATCTGCGAGGAGATAAACGAGTGGCTCGGAAACACGGGTATGCTTGCTACTGCTCCCTGGCCGACCTACGATGAAGCAAAGACTGTTGATGCGACGATCGAGATAGCAGTTCAGATCTGCGGAAAGCTCCGTTCTACGGTAACTATCCCCGCTGATGCTTCCAAGGATGATATGCTCAAGGCTGCAAAAGAAAACGAACGTATTGCCGAGCTTATCGAGGGAAAAACTATCGTTAAAGAGATCTGTGTTCCCGGCAAGCTTGTAAACATCGTTGTAAGATAATATAATTCATAAAAAACGATTGCTTTCGCATCTTTGGTGCGAAAGCAATCGACTATAACGGCTATTACTTAATGAAAGGTACGGTCCTAAAAATGAGTAATTTTTCATTTTCGGGTAAAAGCTTTTACCTCGATGACAAACCATTTACAGTAATTTCCGGTGCTATGCACTATTGGCGTATCGTTCCCGAATATTGGGAAGACAGGCTTAAAAAGCTTAAGGCGTGCGGATTCAACACGCTTGAGACCTACGTTGCCTGGAATCTTCACGAGCGCAAAGAGGGTCAGTTCGATTTTTCAGGCAATCTCGATATTGTAAAATACATCGAAACTGCCGCAAGGATCGGTCTTAAGGTCATCGTTCGTCCCGGTCCTTACATTTGCTCTGAATTCGATTTTGGCGGACTTCCCTCCTGGCTGCTTGCATATCCCGATATGCATCTTCGTTGCAACGATCCAAAATATCTTGAGAAGGTTCGTCCTTATTATCGCGAGCTTCTCACGCGAATTGCTCCCCTTCAGTGCACAAAAGGCGGACCTATAATTATGGTTCAGATCGAGAACGAATACGGATCTTACGGCGATGACAAAAAGTATCTGCACGCTGTTGCCGACATTTATCACGAGTACGGACTTGACTGTCAGCTCTTTACCTCTGACGGTCCCTGCTACTGGATGCTTAACGGCGGTACTCTTCCCGAGTATCTCTGCGTTGCCAACTTCGGCAGCCGTCCGACCGAAGCTTTTGATCTTCTCGACGATTTCCGTCCCGATCAGCCCTCTATGTGCGGTGAATTCTGGTGCGGTTGGTTTGACCATTGGGGTGAAAAGCATCACACGCGCACCTCTGACGATACTCTGCGTAACGTAAGAACTATGCTTGAGCGCGGTGCTTCGTTTAACTTCTATATGTTCCACGGCGGTACGAATTTCGCCTTCACAAACGGTGCAAATCACACGGGAGACGATTATCAGCCCACTATCACGAGCTACGATTACTGTGCTCCCCTTTCTGAAGCGGGTGATATGACTCCTACCTACTACGCTCTTCGTGACGAGCTTGCCCGCTTCAACGGCTCTTACTGTGATATTCCCGTTGAAAACACAAAAAAAGCCGCATACGGCAAGATAGAGCTTACCGAATCGGCTTTACTGCTTGAAAATATCAGCGCACTCGGAAGTCCTCTGCACAGCGCCGCTCCCCTTTCTATGGAGGAGGTCGGTCAGGATTTCGGTTACATCCTCTATTCAACGACCGTCAGCGGTCCCATGGAGGAGCGTCCGCTTATTATCGAGCATATTCACGACCGCGCGCTTGTCTTTATAGACGGAAAATTCGCAGGTATCCGCGAGCGAACAAAGCGTGAGGACGAAATAAAGATCGCTCTCGGCAAGGGTCAGTCTGCTAAGATAGACATTTTCGTTGAAAACTGCGGACGCGTAAACTACGGTCCCAAGCTTTTCGACAAAAAGGGTATTTTCGGAGGAATTCGTCTCGGTCAGATGTATCACTTCGGTTGGGACATCACCTCTATGACTATGGACGATCTTTCGGGGCTTGAATTTGTAAGCGACACAAGCTGCAACAATATGCCGTGTTTCCTTCGCGGCAATCTCAGAATTGAAGGTGCTCCCGCAGACACGTTCATCCGTCTTGACGGCTTCCACAAGGGATTCGTTGTGGTAAACGGCTTTAACATCGGAAGATACTGGAATGATCGCGGACCGCAGAAAACGCTCTACGTCCCCGCCCCCATTCTTCGCGAAGGGGACAACGAGATCATCGTATTTGAAAACGATTCCTTCGATGCGCCGGTCATCGAGTCCTTCGCAGAGCCCGATCTCGGCTAAACGTATGATTAATATCTGTATTTTTTAAGATTTTTTTGCAAAATTTCAAAAAAAATCTATATGAAAATAAAATAACTATTGACATTGAGAAAGTAATGTTGTATAATATGAAAGAGATTTATCCGTGCAACGCGGTAATTCCCTTTCACAAGGATTAAGAGATTTTCTCTTGCAGAGGCGAGAGGAGGGATGGTTAATGGCAGAGATCAGAGTTAAGGAAAATGAATCTATTGACAGCGCACTTCGCAGATTCAAGAGAGCTCAGCAGCGTTCGGGCGTTCTTACTGAACTCAAGAAGAGAGAACAGTATGACAAACCCAGTGTAAAGCGCAAGAAGAAGTCTGAAGCAGCAAGAAAGCGTAAGTACAAGTAATTCAGCTTTCTTTGTTTACTTAACGACAAAAGTAACGTACCGTATATACGGTTTCAAGTACCCGAGATGAGAACGTCATCTCGGGTTACTGCTTTGTATAGATACATAGTATTGACTTTTGCGAGTTTTTATGGTATAATACAGTTAGCCTAAACAAAAATTCAATACTTGGAGGAATATTGTATGAAAAAAATACTATTCCTACTTTTATGTGGTATTATTTTGTTTACTTGTTCATTTGGACTGTCCGGTTGTAAAAATCCTTATCCGTATCTCGGAGAATACAAAGAACTATATACTACCGCAGTTTACAGCATTCCCGATGCAGAAGGATATATGCATCACGGCGAGGGCGCGTATAACTCAGACATTTATATTTGGGAACAGGACGAATATGGCAGAACATTGTTTTCTTATTGCGAAGACAACCACTATCGGATTTTCGGATTGGTTATTTGCCAGACGTATGATAAAACGGACGTGTATTTTTATCCCGATGTTAATTACATACTAACCTTTATAGAGTCTGAAGATTTATATGAATGGGCAAGCGACGATCACTTAAAGAACAGAACAGAAAATTTTTATTTAGAAAACAAAGATAAGTTAAAAGAAGAAAACGATTGGAACAAACCGTTAAATAAAAGCAAATGTGTTTCTTATCCAATCACCGATCATAAGGATTTAGGAGAAAACGTAAAGTCTTTAAGCAAGACAAAGTGCGACGAAATATTAAGTGAATATTCCGAAACACTGAATTTGCCTAACCCCGAAAGCGGTCCGCACAGATACAACAGTATTTTGCAAGTAGATGCAGAAGGTAAAATTTTACACGAAATATACGGAGTTCACCAACATTACGACAATCCCGATTGGGAAAAAACAGACGAATTTACCTGTTACAACATATTACTCTGGGTTATTACCGACAAAGATGGCAATTACGATAAAGAAAATGGCATAATGGTTATGTATTCGACACCCAATGAATCCGAAAAGAGTTTTATCTATAACGCAGAGGATGTTTTAGAATTTAAAAAGCAAAACAATTGGGTAAACATCTACCGTGATAAATAATTCAAACATAATATACAAAAGCAGACACCGCAAAAATGTGGTGTCTGCTTTTTCAGTATTTTATTACCTTAATGAAACTATCTGTTAAGAATGAGCTTTGTGAGTTCAACGGGTTCTACGATCTTGCCGTCCTTATAAACTCTCATATTGCCCGATGCGATCTCGTCGATAAGAACGACTTCGCCGTTATTATATCCGAACTCAAACTTGATGTCCCAAAGATCAAGTCCGATGGTCTTAAGGTCGTCTGCAACGATCTTTGTGATCTTAAGTGTCTGCGCCTTCATAGACTCGAACATTTCGGGAGTCATTACCTTAAGTGCTGCAAGGCCTTCGCCTGTTACAAGCGGATCGCCCTTTTCGTCATTCTTGAAGGTGCATTCAACGTATCCGCCCTCGAGAACTGTTCCGTCCTTGATATATTCGCCGTATCTGCGAATAAAGCTTCCAGTTGCTACGAGACGGCAGATAACCTCGAGTCCGTTACCGCCCTGTGCCTTACCGAAGCACTCTGCAGGAAGGACTTCCATTGTTGCCTCGTCAAGATTTGCGCTTACGTAGTGGGTCTTGATGCCCGCTTTTTTGAGCATTTCGAAATAGTAGATGGATGTTTCAAGGTTTGCTCTTCCGATTCCTTCGATAGTGAGTCCTACGCTGTTTTCGCCCGGATCGAACACTCCGTCCTTACCGGTGCAATCGTCCTTGAACTTGAGCATAACGTTGCCGTTATCAAGAGCATAAACATCTTTTGTTTTTCCTTCATAAAGCTTTTTCATAAATACAGTACTCCTTATTTTTAACTGCAGATTATAATTAATTATCTATATTTTATCATAATTTTTTTCGCTTGTATATAGATTTACAAAAATTTTTTTCGGTATATTGAAAAAAATTTTACTCTTTTTAACGGTGTTTTATCGGGAATTTAGACATTTCTCTTCCCTATACGCCCTTTCTAAAGCATTATTGGCAAAATACACAAAAATCACTCTCCAATTTAGTACAAAAAAACATAGTATTTTTTTTCAAAATATTGTAAAATACAAGTAACTAAAACTCACATGAAAGGCTTGGTTTAAGCTTATGGTCAAAGCAAATCTTTTCATTAAACTAATCACACTCTTACTTGTTTTTTCTATGTTCATTCCCGCTTTTGTTTCATGTGACGGTGACAAAAATAAGGACAACGATCCCGAAAAAAAAGAAGAAGATCTTTATGACATCAGCGGATTTACCATTATCCGCGAGGATGCTTCGGGCAAGGTCATAACTCATAAAACTCAGAAGCTCAGAAAGACGATCCTCTCCGTTACGGGCACTGATCTCTCTGTTGTCAGCGACTGGGTAAAGCCCGGCACCGCTATTGACGAAAACGGCAAGGAGATCCTTATCGGCGAGACTAACAGAAAGGCTTCTGCAGATGCGCTTGCAAAGCTCAAAGCAGACCGCGACAATGAAGCTTACATAATCGACATCACCGAAAATAAGATTGTTATTGTCGGAACGACCGACTATGCGACCGCTCGCGCTATAGAGGATTTTATCTCTATGTACGTTGAAAAATCATCAAAAGGAACTAAAATAGACATTTCCGCAGGAGAACTTATTATGACTGATTACGATTCAAGCAACACGATCTTCGCTTCAAATTTCGTTGGATTTTCCACTATTGTCTCTTCGACCGTAAAAGAAGCTCCCCAAAACACGTGGGGCACGGGTATCGGTTATCCTACCATTATTGAGCTTCAGCACAGCGGTGAAAACAACGGAAAAATCATCGCATCATTCTCTATTGCCGACAGCGGTAAGCGCGGAAAGCCTACAAGCTTCCGTATTATGGAAAGCGTTGACGGCGGAGAGACCTGGAAGCAGATAGGCGAAGCCGTTGAAACTATCGACAGAAGCATCGAGGCTTGCTGGAATCCTCATTTATTTGAGCTTCCCGAGCAGGTCGGCGATATGCCCAAGGGTACTCTGCTTCTCGCAGGATGCTCTATCGACCCGGGACAGAAGATAAAATCTCACATCGCAATCTGGAAGAGTCTTGACTGCGGAAAGACCTGGAAAGAGTTTACTGTCGTTACCGCGGGCGGCGGTCTCGGAGAAGGCGTATGGGAGCCTTATCTCTACTACGAGGACGGATATCTCTACTGCTTCTATTCTGATGACTCACTTCCCGAATACGACCAGACCGTTTCGTACAAGCGTTCCAAAGACGGTAAGACCTGGGAAGACATTGTTCACGTCGTAGCAGGTGACAAATTTGCTTACCGCCCCGGCATGGGTATTTTCACAAAGATGGGCAACGGACAGTATTTTATCGTATACGAAATATTCGGTGAATGGAGCGGATGTCCTATTCATTACAAAATTACAGACGATATTACAGACTGGAATCCCTCCGATCTCGGAACACGCCTCACGGCAGGATCTTACACTATGGGCTCTGCTCCCTGGTGTGCATGGACTCCTGTCGGCGGTGAATGCGGAACTCTTATCGTAACCTCAAAATACGGATCCGCAACTCCCAACAAGATACTTGTAAGCTTCGACTACGGAAAGACCTTTGAAGCGATCGACAATCCGCTTCCCTATTCCGGTAAGGAAAGCCTCGGATACAGTGCTTCTCTCTTCTTCTCTGCTGACGGAACTACTCTTTTCTACGGAAACAACGTAGACGGCAAGGGCGAAAAATCGAAGATCGCATTTGCCAAGATCAAAATTTACGAATAACTTTATTTTATATCTTTTTCAGAAAGGTAAGGTAAAATATTATGGCAGTTAAGCTTAATTTCACAACTCCCGTAACCGTATACTCTCCTTCTGTGGCAGGCGAAGACGTCCTGCTCACCTATCCCCGTATTGTCGAATTAACTCATTCGGGTGAGCATAACGGAACGCTTCTTGCTATCGGAGAAACACTTGAGGTTCCCTTCTACAAGGTTTTCCGCAGCACGGACGGCGGCGAAACCTGGAATTACATTTCAGAGGTAAAGGAACAGCTTGATCCCGAGCTTATTTCCAACTGGCAGCCTCATATTTACGAGCTTCCCTGCGATCTCGGAGAACTGCCCGCCGGAACACTTCTTGCAAGCGGATGCACAAGAGACAAACGTGTTCAGGAAGTTACCAAAATGTGCGTATGGAAGAGCTGCGACATCGGCGAGACCTGGGAAGAAATATCTGTTGTTGACGTAGGAGGCCGTATCGACCACGGTATGTATGAGCCCTTCCTTATCTGTGATGAGGACGGCACTCTCGTATGCTTCTACTCCGACGAGACCGAGGTTGACGACGTTCACGGTCAGCGTCTTATCTTCAGAACCTCGAAGGACGGCATAAACTGGGGCGAAAAGAAGTACGTTCTTGCTCCCAAGGAAAGAAGACTCCGTCCCGGTATGATAACCGTTGCCAAAGCTGACAACGGAAAATACATTGCGGCTTATGAAATGGTTGCTATGCCCGGACATCCCGTATACGTAAAGATCTCCGATTCGCTTACCGATTGGGGAGATCCCGAAGATTTCGGTCTTCTTGTTAAATCGACCGACGGCAAAATACTCAGCTCCACTCCTTGCTGCGAATGGATCCCTTACGGAGACAGCGCAGACGGCGCTATAATCGTCACCGGTTGGAGAAACGTTGACGGCACGAGCAAGACGGGCTCTGACCTCTTTATAAGTCTTGATATGGGAAAGACCTGGGAAGCGCTCGACAATCCTCTTCCCTACGAATTTCCTGCAAAGCACAGATATGGATACAGCCCCGCGCTTCTCACATCTGCTGACAAGAAATCGGTGTTTTATATGAATTCCGTACCGTGGGAAGGCAACACTCAGGATCGTGTACGCGGAAAATACGCATTCACTAAATTGACTCTTGAATAAAGTAATGCTGACGCTGAAAAAATAATTTCTTATCTTTTAGTTAGGGAAAAGAAAAAACATCTCAAACGCCGGAGTTTTTTTCCTTCCCTCAAAATTCCAACCCTTTTCCTTGGCTAAAAGCTTTTCTTTTATTATTCTGTCTTAAGTATAAAACGGTATGAGAAAATCTCATACCGTTTTTACTTATTTTTGATATATTTCCCTGCCGTATTCCTTTATTGTACGCATCATAGCATTTAATTTTTCGGGATTATATGGTACGCTATGGCTCGGGCCTATAATATATCCGCCATCGGGAAGCGCCATTTCGTCTATTCTGCGTTTTACTTCGGTTACAACGTCATCGGGTGTTGCCTGCGGATTATCAAGAACAAACTGACTGTCCACTCCGCCTATGAAGCATATCTGCGAGCCGTATTCCTTCTTCAGACGAGCAAGGTCATTACACGGCTGGCAGGGATTCCAGCAATCTGCTCCCATTTCTATCATATCTCCGAGCACCGATTCTATTTTTCCGCACGAATGCTGATTTACAATGATTCCGAGAGATTTTGCGCAGTCATAAATTCTCTTTGTATGCGGCTTTATTATTTTACGCCATTTTTCAGGCGAGATAAAGAGATTGGTCTGTGTTCCCCAGTCGTCGCCGTACCATAGGATATCCATATGAACTTCTTCGTGATATTTTTTCAAAAACTCTATTTTATAGTCGGCTACTACAGAAGCAAGCTCGCACATTTCTTCTTCGTTTGTATAGTAAGCGATAAGTGCCTCCTCCATACCCATAAGCAAATATATTCTCTCGAAAATTCCCATTTCGATAAATCCGCCCACGAGATACTGTTCACGGTCTATCTGATTTGCTCTCTCTCTTACCTCGCTCCAGTCATAAGCGCTGACATCAGGCAGAGTGAGCTGTTCTTTCCAATTTTCTATATCTGTTATAACATAATTACCGTGTCCTGGGAAGGTTCCGCCCTGCGCGCCCTCTTCAAAGCACCACTCGCATCCGAAAGCATCCTTTCCTGCTCTTCTCGGACGCTCCTGGATCGGCGGACGTATAGTTCTGACGGCTTCTTCTACAGACGGAACCCATTCGGGAGATCTGCTGTAGATAGCTTTTAAATAATTTTCTCTTATATTCATTGCAAAAACCTCCTACATATGTTATACTTACATTATATCAAACTAATTTACGAAAACAATGCAAAATATAACACAAAAAAGGACAAATATCACAATGAGAGAAGATATATACGTATTTTCGCAATATGTTTCGAGCTCACGTGCGGTAAATATACCGATGGCAGGCATTTCGTACTGTGACTCCTCATACCTTGTAAAACGTTCAAGCTACGATTCGTACGTGATCGAATACACTATAGACGGCGAAGGGGTTTTTGAGACCGACGGAAAAAAATATGACATCGCAAGCGGAGATACCTATTTCATTTACAGAGGAAAGCCACACAAATATTATTGCAAGGACAAAAGCTGGACTAAAATTTGGGTAGTAGTAGGCGGAGAGCTCGCAGATGCATTATTCCGTGCCTATTTAAAAAAGCAGGTGGCTGTTTTACACGGTCTTGACATACTTTCATATATGCAGCAGATAATCTCTCTTGCAAGTAACAAGGAGCTCTCTTACGATGAAATGGCAGACGAGATAATACTTAACGTCCACAAAATACTGATATGTGCGCAGAAACAGACTCACGGTCTTGCCAATACCCGCAAGCTTGGCGAGGCTATCAAAAATTATATTGACAACAATCTATACAAACCGCTTATACTGGACGAGCTTGCAGAGTCTCTGCACTATTCCAAGAATCACATTATAAACGTCTTTCGTGATGATTACGGATGCACGCCTTACGCATACTATGAAAAGCAAAAAATGCTTATTGCAAGCGATCTGCTTGTGCGAAGCTCCGAATCCTTTGCAAGTATTTCGGCAAAGCTTGGATTTGACAGTCCGCAGTATTTCTCAAAGTGCTTTAAAAAGCATTTCGGAGCAACTCCGACTAAATTCCGCAGCAACAAATAAAACGATCCTCGGCGAAAAATCTTCTGCCGAGGATCTTATTTTATTAAGCCTTTTGATGAGCCTTCTTACGCTCAAGTCTGATATTTTCGACCTCTTCTATATCCTGCTGACGCGTGAAGCTACGCCATTTGATCACAAGAACAAGTCCGAGCAGCAGCATAAGCACACCTCTTGCTATACATGTATACTGCACCGAGAAGATCTCCATGCCGAAAACGTTCAGCGTTGAGTCGCCCGATATAGAGCTGAGCCACGTGCCCGTCATCATACCGAGAAATGCACAGATATTGCATCCCGCCGTATTAAAGGCAATATGCGCTGTCGAATTTTCTTCGGGAAGGTTCATATATAGAATATTTGAATATGAGAAGTTAAATCCTACGTTCAATATATTTTGAATAACAGAGAGCGGCACGTACATAAAGGTTCTTTCGGGAGTCATACAGAAATATAAGAATTCTGTCGGCACCCATATAAGACACGCTATTCCAAAGGTCTTTATCCACGAATATCTGCGTATCATCTTCTGCCACATTTTAGAGGTAACAAGCAGAAGCACGGTATACATAACCGTCATCGTATTGATAAGTGTATACGAGAAGTTCATATGGTTCAGCAGATGATAACCCCAGAGTCCGTTATTCAGATTTCCGATATAGCTCCAGAAGAACATCATAAACATACAAAGTATGAACTTTTTATATTTAAAAGGCAGTGTAACAACGTCACTGAGCTTAACCGACTCAACCTTCGGGTAGGGATATTCGACCGCTTTTGACTGTATCAACACGTCGATAAGCACAACTACAAAAGCGAAATATCTGAATCCGACTATAAGCTGCTCCTGATAGGGCGATCCTTCAAGTGCGTCTGTCAAAAATGCGCTCATAATAAGCACCGAGCTTGAAAGTATCGAGGCAAAGGTCTGCAGAAGCACCAAAAAGCGTGTTCTGCGGTCATTTTCGCTCGGATAAAAGTTATAGAACCATACCGTGAATCCGGGCGCAAAGGGCGCATAAAACGCTCCTGCTACAAAGATTATTGCCGAGAAGCATATAAGGCGCGCTTTAGGGTCGTGAACAAACTGAGGCATCGCTGTCGTTGCGACGATATGCAGTGCGTAATATATTATCTTTGATGCTATCAGTATTCCCTTACGCTTACGAAAACGCTCGAGTATCTTTGATGAAAAAATACTGAACAGATTGCATAAATACGGAATAAAGGTCAAAACTCCCGTATCTGTAATTGACATTCCGTACATAGACAAAAATCCCGTATGGAATATTCCAGTTACAAACACATTATAAAATGTCGTTAAAAGATGAGAAGAAAGATGTATACTTCTTCCTTTTGAGTCATTATCCTTCATACTGAAAATATCTCTGAAGGATGCTGTCATATTTTTAAACCGCTTTTTCACACCTATATTTCTCCCGAGGATGCTATAATCAATTCGTGCGTAATTATAGCAAATAGTACTGTCAAATTCAATAGGTTAAAGCGAAATTCACAGATCAAAAACTAACGAAAATAACCGTGTTTCCGGATACTGTTTTGGGTAATTTGCAAGGCGAAAATTTATCTTTTAAATCGTCCAAAAATACTAAAAGGCAGAAAAAATCTCTGCCTTTTATATCACATTTTTACATTGCCTTTACTACTATGCCGAGTCCGTATCTTCCGCTTGTGCGCGAGAAGAGTGACAGTCCTTTATCGTCCTTCATTGTAAGAGTCAGCTTAAAGCTTTCCTTATCCTTTAGCTTAAGAAGCATCGCAGAGGGAATATTCACGTCACAGAGCGTACCGTACGTGCCCGCCTCCTCAAGGAGATCGTCTACCATCTGATAATGATGCGAGAGCGCGCCGCGCGAGTCTGCGGGATCGTCTGAAAGATATATATTATCGATAACAGTACCGTCTATGCTTACTTCAAGCATACCCGCCCATTTTCTTTCGTCGGTTTGTACAAACGAGTTTCTGTTTGCGCCGGGGTCGCAACGGTATCCGAGCATAAAGTCAAGATCTATCTGAGCGTTTTCGCCTTCTGCAAAATCGTGACTCATCGGATGACGTGTAGATGCCTCGAAAACGAGTCTCAGGCTATCTGCATTTGCAAGACCCGATATATCCGAAGTTTTTATCTCTACCTCAAAGCTTCCCTTTCCGAGACCGCTTACCTTACCCATCGCCGTAGGAACAGTATTTTTAAAGCTTGACGAAAGCTCTGCGGGTGCAATAACGAGTGCATCCTTCTTTTCGCCCTTTACGTCAAAGAGGATAGCGTTTTGCATTATCTTTTCATCGCCATCGAAGAGAGCAAAGGTAAGGGTTGCCACGCCGTCATGCTCGGGAACGGTAAAGTCTATATTTCCTGCAGGGAAGCTGCCGTATCCCGACCAAACGATACCGATCTCTCCGCCATCTGCGAAAAAGTCGCCGTCTATCGGATCCTGACAGCTGAGCTGCCAATCGATCTTAAGAAGCTTACCGTGATATTTATCGCTGAAGCTTGATCCAAACAGCGGCACGCTTATTTCATCGCCCGCTTTTACCGTTGTCATCGGCGCGCAGTCACAGCCGAGGTAATCCTGACTGTGAAGATCTTTGAGTGTCATACCGTAAATATCGTAGCCGAAATCCTTATCGCCGTTATCTATCTTATAATATCCGTTAAATTCGTTTACAACGTCGTGGAATTCTGTGAAAACGAAGCCGCAGAGCTTATCGTGCAGTCTGAATTCGTTCATCATATACTTATACTGCCACGAAATATCGCTTTCTCCTGCGTTTCCCTTGATTCCCCACACGTTTCCGCATTCGCTGTTCATACACGGAACGTCTTCCATTGTATATCCGTGTATATAATTACGCGACGAGCCGACGAATGCTCCGTCGCAGAAACTATCCACAACGCCCTTTACTCTCTTATAGCCGTTTGAATAGAAATGCCAAGTATTAACGTCTGTCTTGGTGTGGTCGCCTCTACACGGAGAGTTATCCTCCACAAGTCTTGTGGGGTCTATAGCCTTTGCCTTTTCCCAACAGCTGACTACCCATTCTGCGGTTTCTTTTCTATATTCCTTTACTATACTTCCGTCTTCCTTTTTATTAAAGTGGAGAAGTCCCCAGGTTTCGTTAAATATTACCCAATAGAAGATAGACGGATTATTGCGGTCGCGAACCATCTGCTCTTCCATTTCGATTTCATACTGTGCTTTTGCCTCAGGAACAGGCTCACCCCAGAAGCAAGGAATATCCGCCATAACGAGCATACCGAGCTTATCCGCATAATAGAGCTTAAGAGGCTCTTCGGCCTTAATATGTATCCTTGCCATATTAATGCCTATACGCTTTAAGCGAAGGATCTCCTCGCGGCAATCATCATCAGAAGGAAGTGTGAAAAATCCCTTTGGATTGAAGCTTTGGTCGAGCACTCCGTTTATATAATAAGGCTTACCGTTCAGAGTTATATAATTACGCTTATTTGCGCCGAATTTGCCCGTACCTATCTCGCGAATACCGAAGTAGGTAGAAAGGCTGTCATCACCGAGTGTGAGCTTTCCGTAGTAGAGGTCGGGAGTTTCGGGAGTCCACCATTTCGGGTCATCTATCTTGAATTCAACAAGCGCTTTACCCGATCTCACCTCTGACGATGCTTTTACCCCTTCAAATTCTGCTGTAAGAGTCATACCGTCGGCATTAACGCAGTCCACCTCATAGGAAACACTACCGTCAAGCTTAGTCTTTACAAAGAAATTATCAATAAACGCCGCAGGTCTGCCCTCAAGCCATACGGTCTGCCAGATTCCGCGTGCGTTACCGTAGCCCTGCTTACCATAGGTCTGCGTCTTTGCGCTTATATCAGTAGCGTCAACCTCAATAACGTTTTCGCCCTCTCTGTTCCAAAGCTCTGTGACATCAAATTCAAAACGGTTATATCCGCCTCTATGGCTTCCGATGATCTGTCCGTTGACGCGCACCTCGCAGTCATAATCGACTGCGCCGAAAACTATCCATATTCTTTCCGATTCGGGATTCCACTCGACACTCTTGCGGTAATAGCCGGTGCCGTCCACCTCTTCCGTTATACCGGAGAGCGGCGAGCCCCACGGATACGGAACCTCGATATTTTTATCGTATTTTTTCTCATTAAGGGAAAATTCCCAAGCGCCGTTAAGATTTTTCCACTCGCTTCTCTGTTTATTGGGTTGCGGAAATAATTTCTTCTGTACCATAATAATATTTTCCTTTTCTGAAAATTATTTTCAAGTGCATTATAGCATAGCAAAATACAAATGTCAATCGTGAGGGAATAATAACGGCGGATGAGAGTAGTTTTTGGACGGGTATTGAAAAATTTACATTTTTATGTTACAATTCTATTAGATAAATAAGAATTTGACGAGGAAAAATAATGGTTATTGAAACAGAACGTTTACTCTTAAGAGAAATGACGGAAGAGGATTTTCCCGCACTTTATAAAGTGTTGGCAGATTCTAACATAATGAAACATTATCCCTATGTTTTTGATAAAAACAGGGTAAGGAACTGGATTTTGAGAAATATCGAAAGATATAGGGTGTTTGGTTTTGGTTTGTGGGCTGTATGCTTGAAAGCAACAGGTGAAATGATAGGTGACTGCGGCTTGACAATGCAGCTTATCGATGGTGAAATAAAACCTGAAATCGGTTACCATATAAGAGGCGATAAGCAGCGGCAAGGATATGCAAAGGAAGCGGCGATTGCGGTCAGGGATTGGACATTTAATAACACACCGTTTAATGTTGTTTATTCCTATATGAAACATACAAATGAGCCGTCATATAAAACCGCAATTGCTTATGGATGCAAACAAGTGGGTGAGTATAAGGATGATGAGAATGAAATCACAAAGTTTTTTGCTATAACGAGAGAAGAATGGATTAACCGATAAATTCCAATTTACTCGAACAGATTAAAAGCGGAGGCAGTGCCTCCGCTTTCTTTATATCAAATACGGGCATCTTGCTATTTAAGCAAGATACCCGTAAAAGTATCTGTTTATGTAAGATTATTTACCGAAATATCTGTTGAGAAGTCCTTCGAATGCCTTACCGTGGCGAGCCTCATCTCTTGCCATTTCATGGATTGTATCGTGAAGTGCATCGAGGTTATGCTTCTTACAGAGCTTTGCGAGCTCGA
Source organism: Clostridia bacterium (assembly GCA_017532425.1). Lineage (GTDB taxonomy): Bacteria > Bacillota > Clostridia > Oscillospirales > CAG-272 > SIG672. Next base: position 15,404 of record JAFXJH010000104.1, read on the forward strand.
ACTTACCTGCTGTTGCGCCGTTTTCTGCGTCAACACGTACTGCAAGGTTTTCCTTTGTGGATGCGGAAACCATTTCGCCGAGGAGCTCAGCAAACTTTGCTGCGTGCTCTGCTTCTTCCCATGCTGCCTTTTCCCAGTAAAGACCGATCTCGGGATAGCCTTCTCTATGTGCTGCTCTTGCCATTGCAAGGTACATACCTACTTCTGTGCACTCGCCTTCGAAGTTAGCCTTGAGACCTGCAAGGATCTCTGCCTTATCTTCTGCGGGAACTGTATCCGGAATATCCTTGCCTACGCCGATAACGTGCTCTGCAGCCCAGCTCTTTTCGTTTTCCTTAACTTCGTTGAACTTTTCAGCGGGAACTCTGCACTGAGGGCATCTTTCGGGAGCGCTGTCTCCTTCGTGAACATAACCGCAAACGGAACATACAAACTTTTTCATAATCTTTTTTCTCCTTATAATTAAAAAATATTTGAATATATAATATTATTATTTCTAATAAATTATTTCTGTGATCTGCAATCTGCGCATTTTCCGTAATAAACTACCTTTTCCGATTCTATCGAAAAGCCTGCTTTTATCACGTCCTGCGCTATTTCTCTTTTCAGAGGAAAGTCGAATATATTTTTACATCCGTCACACACAAAATGAGCGTGATCCTGAACAAATCCGTCATAGTAAACACACTTATCCGAGGTCTCTACCGCGATTATCTCGCCATCCTCAAGCAGATGTCCGAGATTCCGATAGACAGTACCGAGGCTGATACTCGGGAGCTTTTCTCTCACCGCGTCATAAACCTGTACCGCGCTGCAATGCTGTCTTCTTGATCTGAGAAAGGTAAGTATTTCTCTTCTCTGCACTGTATCTCTCATTTTGTCGCCTCCTTAATAGTAATGATTACTGTTACTGTCTATATTATACACATGAGTATACCGTTTGTCAAGTACTTTTTCAAAATTTTTTTAAATTTTTTTATTTTATTTTTTCCCACCCTTTTATGAGGCTTTATTGACAAAATCATGTCGTTATGTTATACTTATTTCATAAAATCACATCGTATCACACAAAGGGAGTTACCGATATGAAATTCGACCTTAAACAAACCGCAAAAGAAAAGCTTATAATCGTTGCTCACAGAGGCGTGTGGAACGGAAATATTCCGTGCAACACCATTCCCGCTTACAAGGCGGCTCTTACGCAGGGCTCCGATATGATCGAAATAGACGTTGATATGTCTGCTGACAAGGAGCTCTTTATTTTCCATCCCGGAATGGAAAAGGTCTTCCTTCTCACCGACAAAAAGCTCGGAGAAATGACCGCAGACGAGATCCGCACCTTTCGCTACGTAAACTACGACAACACACCTACGCAGTTCGGTCTCAACACTCTTGAAGAGATCCTTGAGGAGTTCAAGGGTAAATGCTACATTAACGTAGACAAGTTCTGGCTCTATCCGAGAGGGATCACCGAAATGATCCGCCGCCACGGAATGATGGATCAGATCCTTGTAAAGACCTCTGTTTCAGACAAATATCTTGATATTATTGAAGAATTCTGCCCCGACGTTCAGTATATGTCTATCGTTTCGAGTCTTGCCGACATTGAGCGCGTAAAGGCAAGAAAGCTCAATTACATCGGAAACGAGGTTCTCTTCTCTACCGATGACAGTCCCTTTGCGTCCGAAGAATTTATCGACGAGCAGCACAAGAACGGATTCCTCGTATGGTGTAACTCCATCGTTTACAATTACCGCGCAGTTCTTTCCGCCGGACACAACGACGACATCTCTGCCGCAGGCGATCCCGACAACGGTTGGGGCTGGATAGCCGACCGCGGATTTGATTTTATGCAGACCGACTGGCCGCTTATGGCTATTGAATATCTTAAAAAGAAAGGTAAGCTTTACAGGTAAAAGAAAAAGCTATGAGGTTTTGTTTCTCATAGCTTTCTTTTTTTAGTAAAGTTTTTGGGATTCTTAAA
>JAFXJH010000105.1 GCA_017532425.1 Clostridia bacterium
ATGATGTTCCCGAACTTACAAAAATATTGATCCAAAGTGCAATTTCTAAAGAAGATGGATTGATGTATAAAGAATATCAAGGCAACACCAAACATTCTCCTTACTCATTATACTGTATATAATTGAACCCCGACAGACATTGACAATCTGTCGGGGCTCATATTTGTCTTCTGCAATGCAACCATGGCTTAATGGACCGTCGAGGACGCCGGTCCCTACAAGGAGAATGGCAACATCCTTATGAGAAGTCCGCTTTGCCTGTCTTCTTTTTTTACGGAGAAGGAGGGATTTACGAACCCATCGCGGACGTCGTCACTTCTTTCCACTCGTTTCTCTTCCCGTCCGCTACAGCAAATCTTCGATTTGCGGGGTTCTGTATCTTAATGTTTTCTATAAAAACAAAGAAGACAGGCTTTGCCTGTCTTCTTTATTTTTACGGAGAAGGAGGGATTTACGAACCCATCGCGGACGTCGTTCTTTCTCTCCTCTCGTTTTCCCGCCCGTCCGCTTTAGCAAATCTCCGATTTGCGGGGTTCTGCATCTTAATGTTTTCTATAAAAACAAAGAAGACAGGCTTTGCCTGTCTTCTTTATTTTTACGGAGAAGGAGGGATTTGAATTATCCGAGCAATATGCAAACGTGTAAAAATACGTAAAAATACGCACCAACATTCTCCGTAATTACGCCGTTTTTATAATTTTCAATTTATTTAGTAAAATTACGTTATATCGGTTAAGGGGTAAGTTAAGGGGTATGATAAGGGGTGTAAATTTGAGTATAAAAAAGCACTTGACAAGATCCCACAAGCGTGATATACTTACTGTCGGACACCACAAACGGTGGCGGTTGCTTCCCTAATCGGGAAAGCAGATTTCTTTTTTTGCCTTCCCGAGAGGGGAGGTGATGCCAATGTTCGTTACTTGGGAATTGTTTTTCCTCTTTGCGACTTTTATTATCGCTTTGTTGACATACATAGACACTCATAACAAAAAGAAATAACCGCCTCTGCTTCCAACTTGGCGGTTAAATCTTTTTAAACGTTAAAGGGGAGGCAACCGTCATCGGTGTCCTCTGTTTTTATTATATCCCATAAGGCGCATTTTGTCAACACCTTTTTATAAATTTCTTTGAGGCGGGATTTCCCGCCTCATTCTTTTTCTGCGTCGCGTTCCATTGTTTCTCTTATAGCTCGTTGAATAAATCCATTGACGCTCCCTCCATCGTGCTTTTCTGCGTGAGCTTTGATTTTATCCTTTTCGCCTTTTGGAACAGTTAGGTTTATGCGATCATAGGCTTTTTCATTGTATCGATTTTTAGCCGCAGCTGTTGTTTTACCCATCATATCACCTCTCGACGTAATTATAGCACACTTTAAATACTTACGCAAGTATGCAAAACAAACAAAAATACTTGCGCAAGTTTGTGAACTCTGACTATTGAAATACTTGCGCAAGTATGCTATAATAAAGACAGAAAGCAAGAGAGCCAAAGCGGACGTGTAACGCCAAGAACGCAAGACAAGAGCGGAACAGGATAAAGAGAGAGTGAGACGGTCAATGCGACCTAAATACTTTAAAGCCTCCCGACGCTCTCTGCTACAAGCAACAACAAAGGAGAAAAAGGCAATGAAACAGTACAACCTCAAAAGCATTATGCATTCCGCGTGGCGCATATTCCGCAGCGGAGTCGAGAGTTTCGCAGCTGCCCTTCGAATGGCGTGGGCAAACGCAAAAGCTCACAATCAGGCGAAAGCAGACGCAGGAATTACAGAGCCGTCGCACACGTGGTACGGATGGCGCGAACTCGGTTTTGAAGTTATCCACGAAAGCAAATCCCTTTACCGCGTGATCGTATTCGACCCGACCACAAAAAGCGGGACGCGTACTGTTTGCTATTTCGGAGCTTCACAGGTGCGTGAGCTTGAAGCTGTATAAATTCCCGCCTCAATAAAACTATCAATACAAGGAGAATAAAAATGGATAAATTTGATACTATTACAAAACTCGACCTACTTTCAACTGATGTGAGTATGATTAAGACACTGCTCTATGCTTTCTTCGAGGACTATTGCGAGGACGCAGATGCAGAAACGTTGATCTATGACGCGAAAAACCGTCCTGAGATGATAAGTGCCAAACTTCGCGGGATATTAGCGCTTATAAACAATCTTGAAGCAGATATGTGCTCAACAGTCGAGCAATCATATAATCAAGCCCGGGGCAAAGGAGGTGAACGGGAATGACTGATGCAGGAAAGAAAATCTCTGACGGAGCAAAACACAATGCTGAAGCGCGTAAACAAAAGGAAAAGGAGCGCGAGCGCGAACGGCAAACAAAACGAAACGCCCTGCTCTATGCCCTCGAAAGCGGCGATCTGAGCGCATCTGAAACGGTACAGGCTGTTAAGATGTTAAACAATATTTAACGGCATTAAGACAAAAAAGAGGGAAGATAACACGCTCCCTCTTTTTCCTTTTTCGCAATATATTCAGAAACGGATTTTCACGGCTTCTTCACGGATTTGAGCGCTCGTGAACAGTCCTTTTCTCTCGCCTTGCAATGCCCGAAGTAGCACCGCCCTTCTTGGCTTCCTCTTGGGTAAATTTATGTTCACAAGGTTTCAAATTCTGTTGCCTTACCGCCCGGGCTATATCCCTATAAAGAAGAGCAACGACTGAACCGTGAACGAACCGTGAGCGTAGCACGAGCGTAGCACGAGAATTTTTCAATCAAGCTCAAGTCTATCTATCTCAAATCCGCGAAAGAGTACGTATAGATCTCGCGCTTTTTTCAGCCATCTGTAAACGGTTGATATGTCTGCGTAAGCGTTTACTGCGTGAGCTACCACGCGAAAATAAAGATCGCGGTTAGAGGGTATTTTCTCTCCCGGCACGAGATAAACGGCGCGCACCGCTTCTGATATGAAGCTCTGTCCTTTTGCCTCAAGCGCGGCGAACATTCGCGTTATAGCGTCAATATCTTCAAATACGGGTCTGTGGCGTTCGATTTCTTTTTCCTCGCATACAGATATAAATTTCGGGTCCTCGCCAATATGCTCTTTTTTTACTTTGTCGCGCAAGAACGCTTCGTACTGTTCGTGTGTTGGCATACCCCGATTTGCATATCTGAAGAAAGCCAAAACCACCATATCTCTGTAATTATCTTTTTTCATTGTCTTCGCTCCTGTCGTTTCAAATTCAAGTTTTTTGTAGCCGCTTTGCAGCCACTTTGACGCTTGTTTATCTTACAAACACGAAAGTTTATACGCCATATCTCCTCACCCTTCCCGCGTCAAAGCTCGTTTTTGATTTCGTTTGTAAGGCGTAAAAAATTCGTTACTCTGCGGCTTTTTCCTTCGGGCGGATCAATTCTCACGCCGTAGCTCTTGCCAAGCACACGGTCAAAAATTCGATGTTTCGCGCGGTCTTCTATCTCTGCCATTTCTTTTGGTGTGTAATTTGTTGTGAAAATAAACGGTATATTTCGATCCGTCAGCTCTTCGATTATTCTGTGTTCTGCCGATATAACAAACTGATTTGTGTTTTCCGCGCCGAGATCGTCAATGACTATAAAATCAAGATCATAAAGATCCGAAAGAACGTCGAAACGGTTTTTATAAGCCATTTCGTCCGCAAGCTCTGCGAAAGAGGTTACACGTCCTAAAAATCCCGCCTCTATTAGCGCGTTTGCCACAGCGCACGCAAGAAATGTTTTTCCGCCGCCTGTAAGCGGAGAATATAAAAGAAGTCCTTCCCCACGCATTCTGTTTTCGGGAAAGTATTCAACGTATTTCTTTGCAACCTGCGAAGCTATCGAGGCAGGCTGATCATCATTTTCAAAGGTATACTCTCCCCGGACAGCATATTTCCCACCAAACGCCTCTATTTTGTTTCTTCTGATATTTTCCGCTTTTTCCTTTTTGGCTTTTTCAGCTTTTTCTATTTCGTCGCATTTGCACTCACACGAAACGGTTTCCATTTTGCCGAACATTTCAACTTGTGTCTGACGCGGGTTCTTGCATTTTCCGCAGATACACAATCCGCTTTGAGGGTCTATGTAATCTCCCTCATTCATTTTAAAATTGGCCTGCTGCTTTGCTCTCAATTCCTGTACGTATGTTTTCATTTTTTTATTTCCTTTCTGTTAATCGGGTAATTCTCCAAACAGATCTGAAGAGTATATACTGTTAATCTTTGTAATTTCGTCCGTCCATCGTTGTTGATTTAAGTAAGACGCGGGAAGCGGTACAAATTTGCCATTTTGATCTTTCCACTCTTGCGTCCTGCACCGAGCTTGTACCGCTTCGATAATCTCCCGCGTCAGATCGCTGTCAGGTTTAAGCTTTTCCCAAGCTTTTAAAGCCGCTTGTTTGCTTTGCTTCTTTGGATAGACTTTCCAAAACTCTTCAAATCCCGCGTCATAGCTCGCTTGCTTTCCCCTTTTAGGGAGCGGGTGAGGGTATACGTCTATGTTTGGGTTTATGTTTGAGTTTATGTCTATGTTTAAGGGTTCAACCGTTGGTTCAACCATTGGTTCAACCGTCGGCTTGCTTTGTGTCTTTTTTCCGCCCTTGGCTCCGTTTTCGGCATATTGAATTGAGCGCGCCAACTGCGGAAAAACAAAATCGGCAACAAGTGCGGCGTTTCCGTTAAATTCGGGTGGCTCTTCTCCGTGCTTTACATACTTCACCATAGCTCGTGTGATTTTTCCAAGGCTTTCGTCGTCCAAACGATCAAACGGCTTCTCCCAATCAAAATACAAGTAAAAACCGTCTTTCTTACTCATACCGCTCCACCACTTTCCGCTTGTTCGTTAAGCCACGCGCGCAGACGTTCAACCGGGATGATGATCCGTCGCTCGGAAATATGTACTGCAGGAAAGCCTTTTTTCTTTGTAAGCTCGTAGGCTGTCGGGCGCGATATACCGAGTTCTACCGCCATTTCTTCTACCGATAAAGCTATTTTTTCTTTTGACATATGCCGTTCCCCTCTCTTTTAGTCCTTTAAACGTTGTTCGCTTTCGTTCAACTCTTTCTCTGCCTTTTTACGCCAATATCTCTCATTATTTTTGCGCACTTTGTCTTTGTTTTGCGCTCTCCAATTTTTGTAGTAAGCTTTTCGGGTTGCTATAATCTGCTGCTCAAGTTCGTTTTCTCTGTTTTTTTCGTCCATTTTTATTTTTCCTTTCTTTTTATCTTGACATTGTTAGATTTACTTGCTATAATTAGTATAGCGCAAGAGAAAACAAATGTCAAGAGAAAATAACATCTATCGTAAAAGTGCATTTAATTATAACAGAAGGAGAACAAACAAATGCGTAAAGTAAGTAAAAACGACTATGGATATGACAGCGTATTCCCGCGTCGGTTACGTAAGTTAATGGACGATAACAAAACAACGCAGGCAGTTTTGGCAGAGGAGTGTGGCGTAGCGCGTCAAGCTGTTTCTCAATGGAGAGACGGAAACACGCGACCGGACATTTTGTCTTTACATAAAATAGCAGAGTTCTACCATGTATCATCAGATTTTCTACTCGGTTTAACAGATGTGTCAATATGGGATACAGAAATGAAAGAAGTCTGCGAATACACCGGGCTTTCCGAGAACGCCGTTATGGCTATTACATGTCCTTTATATGGAGAGTTTATAGATAAGGACATGGTTAACAAAATTCTTGAAAGCGGGGAGTTTTGGGCGATTACACACATCTTTACAGATGCGCAGCGTAACAAAGAAATACTCTCCCCGAATGTCAAAAAACTTGAAGAAATAATCAAGTCAAAATTGCAAGGTAAAGAGATCCCTCAAATGTATCGAAAAGCACTATCCGTCGTCAGCGAACGCGGAATGGCATCGTCATATAAGCAAGAATTAACAGAATGTATTTGTTCGATGTTTGACAAAATCCTTGAATGTAAAAAGGAGTTTAAAAATGAAAAACCGTAACGCACGAGGAAACGGATCTGTTCGTCAGCGCGAAAACGGAACGTGGGAAGCACGATGCACAATCAACGGTGTGCGCCGTAGCTTTTACGGAGATAAGCAATCAGACGCGCTGAAGGCTATGAGAGCGGCACAAAAATCAGCCGACGACGGCGCATATTTTGAGCCCTCAAGGGTAACGCTTGCGAAGTGGCTTGATATGTGGCTCGATGAATACGTCGCACACTCTTGTAAACCGTTAACACTTGCAGCTTATCAAAGCCAAGTCAAAATAAGAATAAAGCCTGCACTCGGTAAAATTAAACTCCATTCGCTTAATTCAACACAAATACAGGCTTTTTATAACAATTTATTGAGAGAGGAAAACCTTTCTCCGAAAACGATCAAAAATGTACACGGAATTTTACACAAAGCTCTCGATCAGGCTCTCAAGCTCCGATATATTGGATTTAACCCGGCAGACGCTTGCACACTTCCCCGCGTCGAAAAGAAAGAAATAAAACCATTAACCGAGCAGGAAATATCAGCGTTTCTGCAAGAGATCGAGGGAGATCCGCTTCAAGACTTTTTCACTGTTGCATTATTCACAGGTATGCGAGAGGGCGAAATTTGTGGTCTGTCGTGGGATAGCATAGACTTTAAGCAAGGCACTATCACAATAAAACAACAGCTCTGCAAGGAAAAGAAAGCGGGTGGAAAGCACTATATAGCAACCACCAAAAACGACAAAACAAGGGTCTTGACAGTTGCGCCGTTCGTTATTGATATTCTCAAGGGCGTAAGGCGTAAACAAATATCAGATCGTCGCGAACTCGGTTTGATTTACGATAATGAATTCAATCTCGTGTTCACGAACGCTGCGGGACGCTTTATAGTTCCGCAAACAGCACTTAAACGCTTCAAGGCTATTGCAACCAAGATCGGACGTCCTGATGCGCGTTTTCACGATCTCCGACACACATACGCGGTTACATCTCTACAAGAGGGCGACGACGTTAAAACAGTACAACAGAATTTAGGACACGCCACAGCGAGCTTCACACTCGACGTTTACGGACACGTTTCCGAAAAGATGAAAAAAGAAAGTGCCGCGAGAATGCAGTCATACTTTGAAAAAATCAAGGCTTAAATTTCTGTAAGGGGTACGTTAAGGGGTAAAACGCTAAAAGCTACAAGAAAAATTCAAGGTTTTATCTTGATATAAGCAACAAAAAATCCCGTAGTTACGGAGCAAATCCGTACTTGCGGGATTTTCTTTATTTTTACGGAGAAGGAGGGATTTGAACCCTCGCGCCGTTATTCACGACCTACACCCTTAGCAGGGGCGCCTCTTCGGCCTCTTGAGTACTTCTCCTCGGTCGCAACATTGATTTTACCACATTACAGACCATTTTACAATACTTTTAATTGTTAAATTTATGTGAACACATAAAAATCCATCAATTATTCCCCGAAATAGCCGAATTTTTCTCTTATCAGCTTGACCTGCGCAAGATCGGGCTGCGACGGTGTCGAAAATTCATTGCGTTCATCAACGCAAAGCCACATACAGCATCCGAGCTTCGGTCCTATACGGCGCAGAATACGGCACTCCCCGCCCGAAAGATAGAGAAACGGTATTTTCAGCTCTTTTTTCAGCAGAGTAACTATACGAAGGTTTTCAAACTCCTCCTCGTGTGACGAAGCGCCCGTAACTATCTTGCAAACGTCCGCTCCCCGTCTTTCCTGCTCAAGTGCGATCTCAAGCACTCTTTCAGCAGGCGTGAATTTCAGAACGTGCGAAGAAATGAGCACTTCCCCGCCCGCCTCGTGTATTCTGTCTATAAGAAGCATCTGCTTTTTTATCGCATCCCCGTCACGCGCCATCTGATCGTCCTGCTTATCGTAAAGGTCGCCCACTATGTCGCAGAGCGTTGCTCCGCATTTTGCAAGCGTCACAAGACCTTCTGCGATCTCGTCGTCGCTTTTTCCCTCGTTAGAGCGGCCGCGATAATATGTAACGTAGGTCGGCAGATCGCCCGCCGCCGATATTACGCGCTTAAAATCATCCACGTTATGATTTTCGCCGTTCAAATAGCACATCTGTATTCCTATAGCTTCCGCTCCGTTTTCGGCTGCTTTTTTTATATACCCTATAGCTTTTTCCATATCGCTTTCAAGCACCATCGAGGTGAAAAGCGGTTTTTCATACTTCAAAAAGGTGGGTTTCATCTTGATTTTCCTCATTTCACGGCATATCAAAGCTCTTCCACGCATTTTACGCTTTCGAGCGCCGCTATTTCCTTTATTATTTCTTCGTGATCGGCTTTTGCGGGAAATTTGAGCGTAAAGATCGCGCTTACTGCGTCATCGCCCGTTCCCTTATTGATCTCTGTGTTTAATATTTCGATCTTCCTCGAGTTAATTCTTTCATTTACCGCGTATATTTCGCTCTTATGCGAAAAATCGACGTAAATATTCATTATTTTCGAATTTGATATCAGATAATACTCTATCTTTGAGAAAAGTATCTCTGCGGCAAGTATCATAAAAGAGCTGACTACAACCTCAAGGTAGCATCCCGCACCTGCGGCAAGACCTATTATTGCTGTCGTCCAGAGTCCTGCGGCGGTCGTGAGGCCTTTAGCCTCCTTACGCCTGGTGACTATTATCGCACCCGCGCCTATAAAACCCATTCCCGAGACCACCTGCGCACCTATTCTAAGAGGATCTGTGCTCGAAAACGTCATAAGATACTGTCCGACAAGAGCTGTCATCGCCGCTCCCATCGATATAAGGATATGTGTTCTGAACCCTGCCGCGCGGCGCTTTTTTTCGCGCTCAAGTCCTATTATTCCGCCGCATATTACCGCAAGAACAAGTCTTGCGACCACGCTTATCTCGTTAAACGAATAAAAAATTTCTGCAAGCTTTTCCATCATTTCTCATATCTCCTCGACCGTACGTACTCCGTCAAGCGAAACGAGCTCTGCCATAAGCACGGAATGCGGCATAGCCTTCGGAAGTCTTACCGAAACGACGCATCCCGGATAGGGAACGTCCGCACTTTTCGAGCGTTTGACCTCAACGTCGTATATCTTCACGTCCATCCTTTTGACCGCATCTATGATCCTGCCGACGTCCGAATTCGAAGAATATTCTACGTATATATTCATATTTCTTGCCGAAGCGATTATTTTTCCTTCAAAATGAGAGAAAAGTGTGATAGTAAGTAAAACGAGAACAAATCCGACGATCGCGCCGATATAAAATCCCGCGCCTATCGCAAGTCCCATACAAGCCGACGCCCAAAGACCTGCGGCTGTGGTAAGACCCTTGATCTGCTGTCGTCCCGTGACGATTATCGTTCCCGCACCGAGAAATCCGATACCGCTCACGACCTGTGCGCCGAGGCGTGAAATATCGGTCGTATAGCCTCTTGCGTATAAATGCTGACTGATAAGCATGGTAAGTGCCGCACCCACGCAAACTATCATATGCGTACGAAAGCCTGCAGGGCGGCGTTTACGTCCTCTGTCTATTCCTATTATTCCGCCGCAAATGAGCGCAAGCGCAAGTCTTACTACGGCTGATATCGAATTATATTCTGTAAGTACTTTTACAAGGTTATCCATTCTAAGTCCCTTTCGATCATTTTTCCACTAACATATTTAGTACGGATCTTTCCCGGTTATGACTTAGATGTTATAACATATTTTTTTAAAAAAGTCAATCTTTATTCAATCGTAAGAACTATCTTACCCGCGCTGTTTCCGCCGTAAAGCATATCGTGCGCTTTCTCCGCCTCTTCTATCGGGAGAACAGCGTAAATAGTCGGGCGCACTTCTCCGCTTGTGACCTTCGGCCAAACGTCTCTTACAAGGCTTGCGAGTATTTTACCCTTTACCTCGGGGGTCTTACTGCGCAGTGTGCTTCCTATCAGGCGGATATTTTTAACGTACATCGTTCTCATATTTACGCTAGAAATATCTCCCGCAAGTGTCGCTATCATTATCCAGCGGCATCCGTAAGCGACGTACGGGAAGCACTCGCCCACGTTTTCGCTTCCGAGGCAGTCGATCGCGATATTAAGCGGATGTCCGCTTTCAGCCTCGCGCTTCAGAACCTCGGAGAGCTTTTCCTTCGAGGTATCGACCACAACGTCCGCGCCGAGGTGTGCTATCGTTTTTACAAGCTCGGTTTTATACACTGTCGTTATAACGCGGAGTCCGAACGCCTTTGCCATCGGGATTATTACGCTCGCAAGTCCGCTTGCTCCCGCCTGCATAAGAAGGGTATCGCCCGCCTTCGCGCCGCCCTCGATAAAGAGGTTGAGATATGCCGTAGCAAACGCCTCGGGGAGCGCTGACGCCTCTGTCATCGATATACCATCGGGAATAGGCATTACCATTTCCTCGGGCACGCAAACGTACTGCGCATATCCTCCGCCGCCGAGAAGCGCACAGACCTTATCGCCGACCTTCCATCTTCCCGCCTTTTCGGCATCCTCCGAAAGCGCGCATACCGTACCCGACACCTCAAGTCCCGGCCAATCGGGGCATCCCGGAGGAGGCGGATAGCTTCCCTCGCGCTGAAGAAGGTCTGCTCGGTTTACCGCCGCACAGCACACCTTTATCATCAGCTCGCCTTTTTTCATTTCCGGACACTCTACCTCTGTCCATTTGAGGCTCTTATCCTTTTCTATAACTACTGCTTTCATAATTTTATATCCTTTCATTTTTGTTCTGCGTAAAACCTTTCCTTAGGAAACCCTTTTTGAAAAAAGTGTTTCCTAAGAACCTTCCCAAAAACTTTTTCTAAAAAAGGAAAAACTTTATTTCAGTAAAGTTTTAGTCGAGCTTTTTCAAAAGCTCGTGGGGTTTGCGCGCTCCTCATAGCGCGAAATTGCTCAGCGACGGCTTCGCGTCGGTTTTACACATTCATTCTACCATCATTGACAATTTTAAAATATATGTTATAATATCAAAAAGCAGAACTATTCTATCATTTTATCAAAGGGGAAATAAAAAAATGAGTGCTTTCACCGACGCGTCTTCACTTATTTTCTTCAAAACCGAAAAATATCAGTACAAAATCAGCAATATCTTCGACGCATCATGCTGTCCGCGTCCGCATTACTGTATCGGTCTTATTCTATCGGGTGAGGCGACCTTCAAGGACTCGTCAAACGGCGACGAGGTGCTTGTAAAGCGCGGAGATATCATTTTCGTACCGATGGGCTCGCGTTACGTTTCACTCTGGACGGGTGACCCTGATATAACCTACGTCAGCATGCACTTTGCTTTCGACAAATCGGAGGCCTTTCCGCAGAAAAGCAGATACCGATTCTGCAGGATAGCCCTTCCCGACTACGAGAAAACCGAAAAGATATTTCTCGATATGCTCGCATTTTCAAAGGCAAGCGATATTGAGAAGCTTTCACTTCTCGGGAATTTCTATTCTCTGCTTTCCGAGATACTTCCCTGCCTAACAAAAAAGGAAGACCTTCCGCACGATATCCGACTCGAGAGGGTCATATCGTACATAGAAAGCAACTACAGCAGAAAAACGTCGGTCGAAGAGCTTGCGCGGCTTGCAAATATGAGCGTTTCGCGCTTTTTCCCCTATTTTAAGAACGAATTCGGTGTTACGCCCATTGATTACATAAACAGCTACCGCGTAGGGCGCGCCATAATCCTGCTGATGAATGACAGCAGTCTCACCGTCGAAAGCGTCTCCGAGGCTGTCGGATTTGAATCCTCGGCATATTTCAGAAGGGTGTTTAAAAGCGTCACGGGATATTCTCCGCGCCAGTACAGAAAAATATCGTCCGAGCTTTAAAAAACATATTGACAATTATATCAAAACTTGATATAATTGCATTGATCAAAGAAATTTCCATTAAAGGAGTTATATTATGATAACGTACAGCTTAAACGGTATCTGGTCATATCGCATAGGAAAAGGAGCTTGGGGCGAAAAGACCGTGCCCTCATCCTGCGCTCCCGTAGGACATTCCGAATATATGCGCACATTTGACTGCGACCTCTCGTATGAAAATATTTTTCTTCGCTTTGACGGAATCACATACTCGGCAAAGGTAAGCCTTAACGGTGCTTTTCTCGGAAATATGCTCCCCTACGCCGAATACACCTTCGACGTACGCGAGTACGTAAAGGAAAAGGACAATACTCTCGTAGTCGAGATTGAGGATATATCTCCTATCTTCGGTCCCTCCGAGGGTTGGGAAAACTACGGCGGAATAATCCACGACGTTTCCCTTCTCCTTTGCGAAAAGAATTACGTGAAGAGCGTATTCTTCAAGCCCTGCTTCAACGAGGATTTCACGGTAAAGGGTTTTACTCTCGACGTTGAGACCGCGCTGCCCGACACAAGCTATACGGTTTCGCTTTCAGACGCTTCGGGCACTCTCGCAGAGTATTCGACAGACAAGGCGTCCTTCTTTAAGGAATGTCCCGTGTGCACGAAGCTTTGGTCGCCCGACGAGCCAAATCTCTACACTCTTCGCGTTTCTATCGATAATTCAAGCGAAAGCTACAGCGAAGATGTCGGATTCAAAACCGTTACCTGCGACAACAGAAAATTCTATTTGAACGGCAAGCCTATCTTCTTCTACGGCGTTTGCAAGCACGAAATGTACGGGGAGTACGGTCACACCGTACCGAAAGAGCTTATCGAAAAGGATATGCGCATGATAAAGGACATCGGATGCAATTTCGTAAGACTCGTGCACTATCCTCACAGCCGCGACGTACTCGATATTGCCGACAAAGTAGGTCTGCTCGTATCCGAAGAGCCCGGACTCTGGTGGTCTGACCTTTCCTCGCCTCAGATACAGGATGAAAGCCTTGAGGTACTGCGCAGAACAGTTCTCCGCGACCGAAACAGAGCGTCTATCGCCTTCTGGCTCTCCTTCAACGAATGCCATTTCGACGAGGTATATATGACGAGAGCGGCAAAGGTCTGCCGCGACAACGACGGCACACGTCTTGTTTCGGGCGCAAACTGTATGAATGACGAGGATACCAAGAAATATTTCAACAAATGCGGATTTGATTTCTACACGACTCACCCCTACAGTAACACGGTAAAGAGAGCCGAGTGCTCTGCGGAGGTTCTCTGTGAAAAGCCTCTTATCTTCACCGAATGGGGCGGACACGATCTTTTCAACAATCCCAAGCTTATGTCCGAATTTATAGCCGCCTTCGGTAAACTCTACCGTGACGGCAAGCTTTCCGGAGCTGTTTATTGGAGCTGGGCAAATATGTACGAATTCGGCAGAGGCCGTCCCGCCTGCGTTGACGGAGTTCTCTACGAGGGTCTTGTAGACACAGAGCGTAACAAGATGCTCGCATTCGATGCCTTCGTTAACAGTTGGCACGATATCTTCTATCCCCCGAAATACGAGGACACCTATTGGTATGAGCCCAAGGCAGAGGTCTGCGGAGAAGCACTTGCCCATATCTCGGGCGGCGAGGACAGCGAAAAGATGTTTACAAACGCGAGAGCGGCTATCGAAAGATACCCCGGAAACAAGCGCTTCAGACATATGAAGGTCGGACCTATGCTCAGAAACACCGAGCTTGCCGAAAAGCCCTTCATCCTTTCTGACGGCTGTGAGATAGTCTTTGGTGGTGCTGCAGCCTCCAAGCTTTCTATAGTCGGCGCGGTCTCTATGCCCAAGGGTTACCCTATAGGCGGAGATTACGGCGAGGAAGCCGCAAAGATCACGCTCACCTTCGTCGGAGGAGAGGAAAAGCATTTCACGCTCCGCAACGGAATCGACTTCACTACCGCGATGATGACCTACGGACCGTCAAGAATTGACCCCATAGGTGAAAACACCGAGCGTTTTGCTGTTTACGGATATGACAAAAATCACGAAAATTATATCATAAACAAGCTTGACCTTTCGCTTGAAAAGGAATATAATATAGAATCGGTAAGATTCACATCGCTTAACAAGGGATATGATCTTCTCGTATACGGAGTTTACGCCGTAAAATAAGCAAAATTCGAGAAAAAGACTGAAAACGTGTCATTTTCGGTCTGACGCCTTGAAGCTTTAAATTCAAAGGAAGGCATAGTCACAAAATGATCGAAACCAACGTAAAGATATCCGCCTGCGGATACAGCGCATATTTCAGAAGCGACCTTGGCGGTAACTGCTACCGTCTCTGTCACGAGCCTACGGGTAGCGAGCTTCTCCGCACCCCAAAGAACGAAGAAGAGCTCTTTTCCGAGATACACCTCTTCGGAAATCCGATCCTTTTCCCGCCCAACCGGATACGCGGAGGAGAATTCACCTTCGAGGAACGAAAATACGTCTTCCCGATAAACGAGCCTGCCACGGGTTGTCATCTTCACGGCGAGCTCTACCGACTCCCGTTTGAGGTAGCAAGTCTTGAAAGCGACCGCGTCGTCTTCGAGTACAGCGCAAAAAGCGGCGAATATCTCGGTTTTCCTCACGCTTTCAGAGTAAAAAGAGAGTATGTCGCAAGCGAAAACGGTCTTTGCGAATGCACCGAGGTCACAAACGAGTCTGACGAAAATATGCCCTTTATGATTGCCTTTCACACCACGCTGAACATACCCTTCTCACCGTACGGCGACGCCGATTCGTGCAAGCTTACCCTTCCCGCGCTCGAAGAGCAGCTCCGCGACAAGAATTACCTGCCCGTTCTCAAATACGCATCGGGCAGAGAGCGCGAAAAAGCTCTGAACTCGGGCAGCTATGCGATATCTGCATCTCCTATCTCCTCCCTTTACGAGGTTTCGGGAGCTCGCGCCTGCATAACCGACGAAAAGGCGAAGCTTTCTCTCGTCTACGACTGCGACGACAGCTACAGATACCGTATGCTCTGGCGTCGCGACGGCGCTCCCTTTATCGCCCTCGAGCCGCAGACCTGCGCCATCGACTGCTTCCATCTCGAAAAGCCCGCACACGAAAAGGGACTTATCGTTATAGAACCGCACAAGTCGGTAAAGCTACGTCAAAGGCTCTGCTTAAATCCTTTTTGAAAAGAAGCTTAAAACGTTTAATAATGTCAAAAACTTTACCGAAAAAGAGAAACAAACACAAAGAAGGAGCTTTTTGAAAGCTCCTTCTCAGACTGAAGACAAAATAATAAAATAAAAGCTTTTAGCCAAGGAAAGGGGATAGGAGTCTGAGGAAAGGGGAAAAACTTCGGCGTTTGAGATGGTTTTTCCCTTTCCTCAGTCCTGCCGATTGATTTTGTCTGCAATTTGAGAAGGAGCTTTTTTGAAAGCTCCTTCTCTTTTATATTTAATTAAACTCAGATCTTTCTGAATCCGGGGATATCAACAAGGCTCATAACGTCGACCGGCATACCCGATGCGATAGACTTATTAGCCGAGATACCCGTAAGGATACTCATCGCTCCGTCGATATGCGAAGCCGCTCTCTTGAAGGGGTCTTCTGCAGGCTCACCAAAAATGTCGTTGAGAAGAACTCTGTCTCCGCCGCCGTGTCCGCCGATACCCGATTTGATATCGACCTCGTATGCGTTTCCGAACATCGGATATACAACGATCTTCGTGCCGTTTACAACGCCTTCCGCCTCGGACTTATCCTTGCCGTTGATATATACAGCCTCGACTACCTCGATCTCGATCCTTCCCTTTGTACCCGTGAGAGATACGCGGAAGCCTTCCCAAGGTGAATAAGCGTTGAGCGAATAGGACATCTGCGCGCCGCTCTGATACTGTACGAGAACGTTCATTGTGTCTTCTATGCTGATATTATCGCCGAAAACGCTCTGGTCGCGGATATATCCGTCGTCCTTTTCCGCGTTGAGATAAAGGTTTTCAAGATATTTATTGCCGTCCATAACGAGTGCGAAGGGGTCGCCCTTGGCGTTTTCCTGTCCGTGAACGCGCGAATAGAACTTTGTAACGCCGCGCTCCTCTGCATTTTCTCTGCCGTAGAATTTAAGGTCGCCCATCGCGAATACGCGCTTCGGATAAGTGCCCAGCCAGAAGTTTACAAGGTCGAAATGGTGAGTCGCCTTGTGAACGAGAAGTCCGCCGCTGTTTCTCTTATCTCTGTGCCAACGGCGGAAGTAATCCGCGCCGTGAGAGGTGTTGAGAAGCCACTCGAAATGCACCTGAGTTACCTTGCCGATAGTATCGTTCATAATAAGCTCGCGCATCTTTGTGTTATGAGGCGCATAGCGGTAGTTGAAGGTCACGCGGAGCTTTTTGCCCGTGCGCTCGATGCAGTCGATTATATCCTGGCACTTTGTCGCGTCCATTGTCATCGGCTTTTCGGAGATAACGTCGCATCCGAGCTCCATTGCCTTGATTATATATCTGTGGTGTGTGCGGTCGATAGATGTTACTATAACTATATCGGGCTTCGTTTCGATTATCATCTTTTCGAATTCATCTGCTCCGTACATAGGGACCTTGTGATATCCGAGCTCTTTTTCGAGAATATCGTTTGCATATTCCATACGCGTGCGGTTTATATCGCAGAAGGCAACAAGCTCGGAGGTCTCGCTGTAATTCTTCGCGATAGCCTCATAGTACATTCTTGCCCTGCCGCCTATACCGACGTGTGCATATCTTTTCTTTTCCATAATGCTCTCCATTCTGCCGATGATACGGCTTATAATTATGATCGTATGTATTATACATCATTTTTTTCGATCTTTCCTCGGTTTGTTTGCGCGAAAACCAAAAAAATCTTGGTTTTTTTGTTCTGCAAGCAGTTTAATGATAATTTTTCGCTTTCGGTTTCGGACATTCTATTTTTTATTGACATAGGAAATATTGTTTGCTATAATGAAAAAAACGGGTAAAGCAGAGGAATTATAAAATGAAGCTCTTAAGACTTACGGCTTTTATATTAGCCACGTTAATTTTTCTCCTCGCGATAGGATGCTCAAGCACAGAAGTGCCCAAGGAGCACCCCGAGGACGGCAAGCCAAACGAAAACGAGGATGAAAGCAAAAACGAGAGCAGCGATCCAAAGGAGGAAAGCAAGATGAATATTCTTTTTCTTGGCAACAGCCTTATATTCTACAACGATATGCCCTCAATATTTGACGGCATCGCCAAAGCTGCTGGCAAAAACGTTTTTGTGGACTCTGTAACTAAGGGGTCTGCAACGATATCCGACTTTGCAAGCAAGGAAACCACGGTCGGACAGCAGCTTACTCAAAAGCTCCTCGAGAGAAAATGGGATTATATCATAATTGAGCCCTCGCGCCGCATAACTCCCTACGAAAACAGCGTGCTTGAAGCCGAGATCGCTTCCGCAAAGACGATACAGCGCTTCGCAGAGTCGTCGGGTGCTGAAATACTTTTATACAGCGTTTGGGGCAACAACACGGGAAATCTCACTATCTACACCGCAAATTCGCCCACAAATATCGTTTCAAGCGGAAGTCAATCGATTTCCCGCGGAGCGCACGCGCGCTTTATGTACGAAACTGCAGAGCTTATCTCAGGAGAGCTTGGCGGTGTCAAGATAATTAAATCGGGATATGCGTTTGAAAACCTGCTCGCCGAGCATCCCGACATAAATCTTTACCACGCAGACGAGAGACACCCTTCGCCCGAAGGCTCTTATCTTGCCGCTTGCACGGTATTTTCGACGATATTCGGTGAAAAAACCGAGGGGAATGGCTACAACTTCAAGCTTGCATCGGCTAAAAAGCTTCAGAAGGCGTCGGACGCGACCGTAATCGACAAGCTCGTGCCAAAGCTTCCCGAAATTCCTGAAAGACCGCTCGAGGCTGACGTAAACATTCTCGTTCTCGGCTCAAATCTGATGAGCAATTATAATATGTTCGGCGTTTTAAACGACATAACGAGAGCATCAGACGGCAAAACCCTCGGTGCGACAACTCTTCTCAGTTCGACCTTTGTTTGCAATATGCTCGTAAACGAGTCTACAGACCTCGGTATGCGCAAGGCTCTTAACGAAAAAGAGTGGGACGCAATAATAATTCAGCTCAGCCGACGCTGCACGCTCTCCTCAAACGACGTCGCCGCATCCGAGCTTGCCGCGCTGAAGTCGGTATGGGGGCTTCTCTCTGCAGAAACCGAGAATATTTATATAATGACCCTCAATTCGGATGCAAATCCCGCGATATTCACAACTGACGGCGGCAATATGAATTACACCAAGACCTCCAAAAAGGAAAGCTGTACGGCGGCAGAGGGAAGCGAATTCTTCAAAACTCTTGCCGAAAGCTTTATTTCCGAGCTCGGAGGCGGCGACACCATCCTTTACGGAAGCGCCTACACCGATTACACAAGCGGACGTACGAAAGCGGGCGTCGGATATCTTCAGGCGGCTTGTATCTATAACAAGCTTTTTGGAAAACCAATTCCTTCCGACTGCACGGCAACAAACGGACTTGATGCAAACACAGCCGCTGCACTTCGCGCTATAGCTGAAAAGCATTGTTTTGAAAACGATTAAAAACAAACATATTCAAATTAGCGTTCAATTAAAAAGGAGAACAATCATGTACGCAGAAACAAAGCCGTGCAAGGTGCTCTACAAGCCTAATGACGAAAAATATTCGCCCGACATAAGAAGATTCCAAGGCTGTCCTACTATTGCAGTAACGAAAAAAGGAAGAATTTTCCTCGGATGGTACAGCGGCGGCACAGGCGAGCCGAGAATTGAAAACTACAACATCCTTTCGTACAGTGACGACAACGGCAAAACCTTCAAAAATCTTCTGATAATCCCGAGTGACGAAGAAAATATGATACACGCGCTTGATATTCAGCTCTACGTTTCGAGTGACGGCGCGCTCCACGTTGTATGGGTGCAAAACAATGCGATCAGAGCGGGCGTAGGTGCCAAGGAAAACTGGTGCACAGACCATCCGATGGGCATTCAGGAGGGCGTTATATTCTTCGACCTTAAACATTCCTCGTGGGAGGTAGTCTGCCAAGACCCCGACGCGGACGATATAATTTTTGACGAGCCGAAATACGTTTTCAACGGGTTTATGCGATGCAAGCCGCTCACCCTCTCAAACGGCAACATAATCACCTTCGCATACGATCAGCTTACCGCAAATCACGGATACAATATTTCGTATGACGGCGGCAAGACCTGGGAAAAACGCTACGGCGGCAGAAAGCTGAAGACCTTCTTTGACGAAAATATGGCGTACGAAAAGAAGGACGGAGATGTTGTAATGTACTCAAGGTGCGAGCTCGGATGCCTTGCAAAGGGAGTATCGCTCGACGGCGGTCTTACCTTCAGCGACGATACGGAAAGCGAAATAGAAGCTCCCGCAACGAGATTTTTCATTTCAAGAACCCCGAGCGGAAGAGTTATACTCGTCCACAACGATGACAAAAAGATCCGCAAGAATATGAGCATCTGGCTCTCCGACGACGACGGCGAAAGCTGGCCGCACAAAGTCTGCATCGACGAAAGGTCTGCAATATCCTATCCCGACGTCGATTTCTACGACGGAAAGATCTATCTGACCTATGACCGCGAAAGAACGGGCGCAAAGGAAATATTCCTCGCAGTCTTCACCGAGGACGATATAATAAACGGCAGGCCCATCGACGTGAAGATCGTCAGCAAGCCCGGTCTTACAAGCATATAACTTTTCCTTAGGAAACCCTTTTTGAAAAAAGGGTTTCCTAAGAACCTTTCCAAAAACTTTTCTGAAAAGCAGATACATATACCAAAAACCGACACTTATCAAAAAATAAGTGTCGGTTCTATTATTTACTCCCACATTCCGAGGTTTTCCTTATGTCTTGAGAAAACCGAGAGCTTTTTATTCTCAAATATCTCGTTTGCGTTATTTACGAAGTCCTCGCAGGTGAGATCGCGATCTCTGTATATCGTTTTCGGACATCTGAATCCGACCTCGTACAGCCACACACCCTTATAATCTATATCCTTAAACGCTTGAAGCACCGCCTGCCAATCGAGCTTACCCTCTCCGGGAAGCCAATGACGCTCGTTTATGAAATCATAGTCCGAAATATGCACAGTTACGATCTTGCTTCCGAGCTTTCTTATAAAATCGCAATCGTCCTCTGTAAGCAGATGATTTGTATCGAAGCAAACTCTGAGGTCGGGGTGCGCCGAAAGAAGCTCCTCCATTTCGTCCGAATTTCTGCCGAGGCAGGTACGCGGCAGGTCTTCCACGGCGATTACAGAGCCGTACGCCTTTGCAAACTCTGCAAGTATTGCAAGGCTTTCCTTTGCGCGTGCCATTCGGGATGCTCTGTCGCTATCCTCGATAGGCTCGCCGCTCGGATGGACAACGAATTTGTTTATACCGATCGCAGAGGCTTTTCTTATAAGCTCGCTGTGATAAGCTATCGTTTCATCGGCAACCTCCGGACGTGAAATGTCGTATTTCCAGAAAGGAAGGTGGAAGGACCACAGGGTTATACCGTATTTTTCGGCAAGCCGCGCTATTTCAGCGTAATCGAGCGTGCCATACTTATCGAGACTGACACTTATTTCCATAGCGCCGATTCCCGCCCTCTGATAATTTGCGAAAAGCTCTTCCGTGATATTGCTTCCGCTCGAAAGACCTATTTTATACATAATTATTTCCTTTCTCACTATGTGACTTAAATATTCAAATCTGCCGTGTGCGGTCTGTGATCGGACGCAACTATCGGCGGTATATCGGCAGATATGACCTCGATATCGTGCGAAACGAAGATATAATCTATCTTTCTGTCAGGCTTATCCGACGGAAAGCTGAGCGTTCTATCCTTTAAAAAGTCTGCCGTATCCTTCATACGCTCTCTTATCGGGAGAAGTATATCGCTGTCGGGCAAAAGATTGAAGTCGCCCATAAGGACACATTTTTCCTCGGCAAGATTTTCAAGGACGGTTTTGACCGCGTTTTCCTGCTCGTCGCGGTTAAGTCCGAAATGGCTGACCAGAACGGTCACTCCGTTTTCGAGCACAGCCTTAAGAAGGCAGCGAGTCTCGTAATATCCGCTGTATTTTTTCGGATTCGGATCGGGAATAGGGATATTTTCCACGCGAATGACCGGAATTTTCGACAAAAATGCGTTTCCGTAAGGTCCGTGTGAAAGTTCTATCGCTTTCGCGAAGAAATAATTCTCCATACCGGTAAGCTCGGACAGCTTTTCGGTCTGCGCTGTGTATTCGGGATGCGGACCGTCGCCGCGCATTTCGTTAAGTCCTACAACGTCGGCATCGCACTTTTTTATCGCATCTGCCATTATCTGAAAATCGATTTTTCTTTCGATATAGTTAAGGCAGTGCTGTGTGTTAAATGACATTACTTTCATAATTATTTTTCACCTTCTTCAGAATCGGGCAGCTTGCTCTCTCCGTCATGTTTTTTCCACAAATAGCGGTAAACAGCCAAAACTCCCGCAAAATATATTGCAAAATACACGACGTAGCACGCGGTATAGGCGGCGTAATCGGCAAAAACCAGCTCAACGTCCTGACGCACCGCATCCATTCGTCCCGAATAGGTCAGATAAGTCAGCTCAAACCAATCGGTAGGTGTAAGAGAAAATATGCCATATCTTGTTGAAAGTCCGCACTCGCCCGTAGAATAGAGAAAACGGACAAGCTCGGGAAGCCAAAAGAGCTTTATCGCGCTTTTCAGCCAAGCTTTTTTATCATCAGTAAAAGTGTACCGTTCTTTGACCGTGTTTTTAAGAAAGAAGAACATCGCCGCCCACGCGATAAGAAAAGATGATATCCACATAGGCAGAGCCATTATAATGAAAAGCAAGACCGAATTCTCTTCGGAAAAGATAGCTTTGCCGACAGAGAGAAAGACAGTTCCCACAAAGCGACTGCCGTACGAGGACACAAGACCGACCAAAAGTACGGTAACAATGTGTTTAATTATATTGGTCACGCGTGTTTTTTTCTTTTTTCCTGTCACCATTTGAAATACTCCTTTGACTATGTATTTTTTGAAAAGTTAAAACCTCAAAGCATTATTATAATTTGTAGGAAGTCCTTCTCGGTAAAGATGCGAATCGGAGGAAAGAGTAAGTATTTTCGGAATCGTATATCCCTCAGTGCCCGCAAACTCGACGACGGTCATACCCGTATGGCACATATCGAAATGCGTTGCAAACATCGGGTAAGGAATGTCGAGCAGACAGCTTAGAAATGCAAGTCCGAAGCCCTGATGCGCGAAAAGCGCGATACGCTTATTATTTACATTCGTTATTTTATATTTTCCCGTGTATCTGTCGTGCTCATAGCCAAGCTCGCTGAAAAAAGCGTCGATATCGTTATATATTCGCTCTATTCCCTTTTTATAATCGTGCTTTGCAAATGCGGGATGCTCATACCAGCGATCGCCGAGGTCTCTTATCGATTTATCGTTGAAAAGCTCTCTCACCCATTTCTCGGCAAAAAGCCAGGTCGATCCTTTTCCGTCCGATCTTTCGATAGAAAGATCATCCCACGCGTGATTTTCGTGTGCAAAGTCAAGAAGCGTAGGCTCTTTTTTGAGTATTTCGCAAGTCGGCTTCGCGGTCAGTATCGCTCTGTTAGAGGTCGAAGAGTATATTCTGTCCACTCCGTAAAGTGCAAGTCTTTTGGCAACCGCCTCTGCCTGACGCTCTCCGAGGGGAGTGAGCGAATCGGGGCTGTATATCGGGTCACCGTGACGAACGTAGAATAAAAGCATAATTTTATCTCCTTTTTGATGCACTTCAAAGTGTTTTTAATATATAATCAAGCATTTTCTGATCATTTATAAGGTGTCTGTATTTTTCGACGTAACGCACGAGCGCCTCCCTATTTATCGGCTTCGGCGTATTTCCCGCGACCTTCTCAAAATTTTGATAAAATATCTTATCAAGAGCTTCTTTCGGAAGGGATATTCCCTTCGTTTCGTTATCTATAACCGTAACACCGTTGCTTGTCGTCAGAAAATCCTGCACGCTCCTTCCGCGGTGAGCGAGATGCTCAAGTCCTGCGCCCGAGTAGGATATATCCGAGCCGTACATTATGCGGTCGGCGTATTTAATGAAGAAATCGCGATAAAACTCTCTTCTTTTACCGAATGAGCCGTACATTTCCGCGCCCGGAGTGATATCCACACCGACGTTCGGATATTTCTCAAAGAGCTCCTCGAGCTTTTCGGGATAGTCCGACATAAAGAAGAAATGCGCGAAGTGAACCGACAGCCTCGGGTGCTTTTCAAGAATATTGTAGACTATGTCGTAGACTCGCTCAAGCGGCAGATAGCTTCCGTCTCCGTAATACCAGCCCTTATCGAGAAAGCGCTTCGGAATTCTGTCTATATCCCAAAAGGTCTCGGGGTCTGCGACATGCCATATCATATGCGTATTATTCTCTTCACAGGCGGCAAAAAAGCTGTCAAAATACTCATCGTCGATAAAAACCGAGTAATCCTTCTGCTCGTACGGCTTGGTCTCAAGCATTTTTATACCGTCGAAGCCGATCTCCATAAGCTCGTTGTACTGCGAAAGCGGATCCATTCCGCTTGGCATCGGAGCCTCAAAAGGCTTTTCGGGATAAACGAGTCCCGCGTAAGCATAAGCCGAGCGGTTATGCAGCTTATATATTGCGGCGAGCATATTTTGCGCCGGTCCGAGATCCTTGTATATCGGTATCGAGCAGATATTTATCGCCGCCAGAGCGTTTTCCTCGCAAAATTTATCAAGAACCTCGCGAAAATCTCTTCCGTCGCGATCGGTATGCGTATACAGATGCCAATGGCTGTCAATTATCTTTCTTTTCACGGTGATCTTCCTTTTTATCTATATAGTCTTACATTAAAATAGTATCACATAGGCTCTGTTTTGTCAAGCGATTTTTTGTCCCTTGAGGAAACGGACAAAATTATCGCCCAAAGACAGAGCAAAACAGATACGTTTGCAAAAACCTCAAAATAAGTTGCGGACATGTGGGAAAGTTGTGTGCTAATGAAAATATCAAGCGCCCAAAGTATGCCGAGAAATCCTATCGATGTTATATTTCCCTTACCTATTGATCTGTCTTTTATGAGCGCAATTACGGTAAGAATAAATCCGACGCTGTTTGCTATGCAGAAGAGGTTCGCTACACACTGTAATATATTCGATAGGGTTTGAATCAATTCGTAAGAGCTTGAATTTATCAAAATATCGAGAAGCATCATTTGTATAGGTGAATAGAGAGAATCGAATATTTCTAAAAGCACGAAGCTCAAAATTATGGTAAGAAGCGCGGCAGACAAGAGCTTGTTAGGCTTCTTTTTCTGATATTCGTAGCCGAAGTAGGTGAGAAACATAAGAATTGTAAATATCAATATATTTGAACATATCGTTGACATTTGTGAAACTTCCATATAGATTTCGCTCTGCGATATTGGCAACATCGAAATATAGACTATAAAGCAGGCATATAGGGCATATATAAAGATAGTTATCAAAAGCGAAATAACTGTTGCCTTTGAAACTAATCTTTCGCTGTTGTAGCTCGACTTTTCAAGAAAAGAGTAAAGAAGATACAGAACGGCGAGCGTTGCTGTAAACGATACATAAATAAAGAAGAATATAATGTAAGCCTCTATAATGTTAAAGGTCACAGTGCCCGTAAAAATGTCAAGCATCAAATCGGTAGTCATAGATATTCCAAGGCAATACAGAGCACGTACAGACAACTTACCGATGTTTTTCCATACACCCGTGTAATAGTGATCGTCTTCCATAAGATGATAATTCAAATAAATATCATTCTTTTTGAAGCTGTATATGATATAATTACATATTACAAAGAACAAAAGAAACAAAAAGGTGTCGTAAACAAGCAGACGTACCGAACCACCAAATCTTTGATAAAGGTGAAGCTTCACGGGAATTATTACAGCTTCACAAATTATAACGATATTAAGACAAATATAAGCTGCCTTGATATAAAAACAACTTTGTTCTGCTATAAATCGCTCATCTTTTTCGCGGTGTCTGCTGCGGATAGCTCCGATGATCAGCGTGATTGCCGAGCACAAAGCGATAATTACTTCAATTGCGATCAGATAAACATAGGTTGCACTCGTGAATCTTGACGTTACAAGCCCAAGACGTAATATGCCTATCATAAGCGAAAGGACAAGTGAAATGATAATAGAATTCCTGCATATCTTTCCCTTTGCCAACTCTATTCTTTCATCATAAAACATAGTTATTCCCTCCAAAACAGATCATTGAGCGTTACGCCCAGCTCTTTACAAATGCGAATACAGAGATCAAGCGTCGGATTATATCCCCCGTTTTCGATCATATTGACCGTCTGTCTGGAAACTCCGACTCGTTTGGCAAGCTCTCCTTGCGACAAGCCTCTCTCGTTTCGCAGGTCTTTCATCTTTTGATTTTCCAAAAAAACACCGCCTGTCAAATATATTTGACAGTATTATAGCACGCACACGGCAAAATGTCAAGTATATTTGACATAAAAGCTTATAAAAAATCAAAAGTCATTGACTTTTGATCACAGCGAGGCTATAATTAAAGTGAAAAGCTTTATTTTAAAGGAGTATCCCGAAATGAAAATCAAAGACAAGGTTATGCTTGACATCGGCGGACTGTACGAGCACGGTCCGATCACCATAGTTGCCTTCGGCGACAGCGTTACGCACGGCTGCTTTGATGCAGACGAAATGGACTACGTAAACGTCTACCACCGCCGTCTTGCCAATATGATAAACGAAAAATACAGCTACGTTCCGGTAAACGTCATAAACGCGGGCATCGGAGGCACTACCGCGAAAGCATCGCTTGCCCGAATGGAAAGCCAGGTCTTTTCTCACTCTCCCGACCTCGTTATCGTAGCCTTCGGTCTCAACGACGTCAACGGCTCACTTGAGGATTACACAAATTCGCTCAAGGTCATCTTCGAAAGCTGTCTCTCCCGCGGAGTCGAGGCTATATTTATGACTCCCAACATGCTCAACACCTACGTTTCCGACCGCGCACCCGCGCAGTTCAGGGACTACGCCCGTGTTACCGCCGAATATCAGACCAGCGGACGAATGGACTCCTATATGACCGCCGCCGTTGAGCTTGCGCGCGGTATGGGCATAAAGGTCGCCGACTGCTACGCCAAGTGGAAGAAGCTCGCCGAGACTGAGGACACCACCGCCCTTCTCGCAAATGCCATTAACCACCCGACCCGCGAAATGCATCAGCTCTTCGCCGACACACTTTTCGATACCATCTTCTCGTAAGGAAATCCGCCAAAGGCTCTGCCTTTGGAATCCGCTTAGAAACTTTTTTCAAAAAGTTTCTAAGAACTTCAAAAACTTTTCTGAAAATAAAAAACTTTTTTAAGAAAAGTTTTGCTCGAGCTTTTTCAAAAGCTCGCGGGATTCTTAAGGGCAGCGCCCTTAAGTTGCCCGCTTCACCGCAACCCATCGCACAAAAAACGATCCCCTCGTATTCGAAGGGATCGTAATTTTTATTTTAGTTTATCAGTCGTCGTAGTCGCGCTCGGACTTTATGACCTCGCCGCTGACAGCGTCGATGTCGTATTCGTACTCATATCTGCCCGATTCGAAGTCGATCTCGTAAACTGCCTTGCCCTTTTCAACGTCGAATTCGCAATCGTCGAAAAATACTTCGGATGCCTTCAGACCTGCGTGATCAAGAGCGATCTCCTTTGCTTTTTCAAGGGTGATATAGTTTTCCGGCTTGCTTTCGCTCGGTGTCGAGGGTGCTGTAGGTGCAGAAGGAGTATTGTTTGCACTCTGCTTCTTATCGTCTATCTTTTTTCGAAGGATGCTTCCGTTTACCGCGTCGATATCGTATTCGTATTCAACTCGGTCTACGTAGAATTCAAGCTCGTAGATAGCTCTGCCGTTCTCGAAATCAAACTCGCGATCGTCGAAAATTGCCTTGGTTGCATCCACGCCTGCGTCCTTGAGAGCGATCTCTTTTGCTTTTTCAAGGGTGATATAGGTCGGTGCAGGGGGAGGCTCAACAGAAACGGGAGGCTCTGCAGGTGTTGTCGGTTCGGTAGGCGCCGTCGGTTCCGTAGGCGCCGTCGGTTCCGTAGGCACCGTCGGCTCAGTAGGCGCCGTCGGTTCCGTAGGCACCGTCGGCTCAGTAGGCGTCGTCGGTTCGGTAGCATTGTCAAGAGGCTCGACCACAGCCGATGAAGAGGCGTTTTCCTTGGGTTTGTCGCCGTTTTTTACAGTATCGTCCTTTTTGCTCGTGTTCTTTCTGATATCCCATTCATAATCGAGGATCTTTCCGTCGGTAGCATCGATATCATAATCATACTCGTTGCCGTTTGCGTAGAATTCAAGCTCATAAACAGCTCTGCCGCGCTCGAAGTCGAATTCACGGTCGTCGAATACTACCTCCGACTCGCTTACTCCCGCGTGAGCAAGAGCGATCTCCTTAGCCTTTTCAAGAGAGATATACTGCGAGGGGCGGATTGCGCTTGCGTATTTGTTATCGTAATCGTCGTGACCTATCGTGATGACATCAGGATTTACGTCAAGACCCCTTACCGTGCTTGCTATTTCATTTTCGATGGTAGCAACGAAATTTCTCTCGGGAATGACCGAGCCGGGCTCGATGCGGACAACGATATTTCTTCTTTCGCTTTCAACGCCCGAAGTGAAGTAGCCTGCGTTATATATTTCCTTTACAAGCAGCTTTACCGCTTCAACGTAGCTTTTTCCCGAAAGATCGTCGATTCCGACAAGCAGTCTTTTGCCGTCTGCGTTGTTGCCTTTTACCGCTGTAACGTTTCCGCTTTTGTCATAGTCTATACGGATCTCGGGATTTACGCTTAAAATAAGTGTTCCCGAAGTGCCCGATAGCAAAGGGCTTTTTTTCAGCAGAAGAAATCCTGCTGTGAGTACAGTCGCTATAACGAGAAGTACTGCGATGGTTATGGTGGCTGTTTTGATAGTCTTTTTCATATTTAAAAAGTCCTTTCTTGTTTTTTGTTTTGTATTTACAGAATACGGAAAAGATTTTTTCGTATCGGGGTATTTTCAAAAATTTTATAAATTTATTTTTGATTTGATCTTGATACGGTTTTTACCTTTTGCTTTCATTTATACTGTACGCAAAAAAGAACTTAATAAACGGGGTAACTGCAAGATTTTTTATAAAGAAGCCGATTTTTATCAGGTGTAAACCGCAAACTGCACATTGTGAATAAAATTCAGCCGTACGCGGTAAGCACTTGTGCTCTTGTTTGTTCGCCTTATCCTATTATCTCGCCGCGAAGATATTTTTTATATCTGTCGTCCGAGAGAAGGTCGGCATTTACAAGAAGATTATTAAAAATGCCGTTTCCGCCCTCCTCGCCTACGTCGAGCAGAATGTTTTCGGTATCGCTTCTGAAGCCCGAATTAAAGTTTGTAAGAACAGAGCAGAATTTCTTGCACGCTCTGAACGCCGTATGGCGTCCCGCCTTCGGAGAATACCAGAAGCAGAAGCAACTGTCAAAAACACTTCGTCTGCTTTCGAGCATACAGAATCCTACGCCAAACTGGTCGCTGTAGCAGTTATTATAGAAATTTCCGCCGTCAAGGTCGCGGAATGCACAGCTGTTTTCGTAATCCTCATAGTCTGAAACGTAAAGCGGATGAATATTTCGCAGGAAATTTCCCGCCGTGCGGAGATCCACGCCTATGAAGACCTTCGCTATTCTCATATTCGTAAAGGTATTGTCCCATCCCTCGACAAGAACACCCTTTGATGAGGTATCTCCCGTGCCGACTATATTAACGTTCATAATATCTGCATCGGACGAGCCGTTGTTTGCTCCGCGCTTTATATGGATACCGATACGCGTATGCTTTATCGACACGTCGCGTATGAGAGTCTCTCTGCCGCTGTCGATAGAGATGCCGTTTGCTCTTCCGTTTCCGTCGACTATGCCGCCGACGAAGGAATAATTGCTTCCGTTTGTATAAATATCGTTGAAGGCATCCTTTCCGCCGAGGCGCACGAGTGCTTCCTCGCTACTCCAGTCGTCAGACGCCTTTATAACGGCGTATTTGGAGAGCTGAAGCGAAACGCTCTTTTTCGGGTCTGCGGGAGTGCATATCGGCTTTGTGAGGAGATAAGTTCCGTCAGGGAAATATATAGTGCGGTTGGGATTTGTATCGATTATCCTCTGAAGAGTGTCAGACACGTCGGCAGAGCCGTCACGCGGAAGAATATCTGCCACGTTTACAAAGCTTTTTTCGGAAAAATCAAAGATATCGTTATTCATATTTGTCTCCTTTACGCAAAAAGTATTACAAAAAAGTATATCACAGATATTTTCAAAAAGCAATAGAGACAATTCGGTTTTCCTTGTCTTGCTTCTCATATATTTGCAAAAAAAATGTTGATTTCAGAAAGAAAATGTAGTATAATGTCAATCAGAAATGAAAAATGAAAAATAATATGAAAATGGAGAAAACGGTTTAATGAACGAAAACATAAACCTCACAATGGAGCCGCAGAAGAACATCGCTCTTATTGCACACGACAACAAAAAGCGCGATCTTATCGATTGGTGCAAGAAAAACAAGGAAATTCTCGAGCATCATTTCCTTTGCGGCACAGGAACAACGGCAAAAATGGTGGCAGAACATACCGGTCTTCCGGTAAGAGGATACAACAGCGGCCCTCTCGGCGGCGACCAGCAGATAGGCGCGCGCATCGTTGACGGAAAGATAGATATCGTAATATTCTTTTCCGATCCGCTGACAGCACAGCCTCACGACCCCGACGTAAAAGCACTCCTTCGAATCGCGCAAGTCTACGACATTCCGATCGCAAACAACCGCGCTACTGCAGATTTTATAATCACAAGCCCTTATATGGACGGCGAATATTCGCATGACCTTCCCGATTTTCGACGTGCCGTGCACGAAAGAGCGAAGAGTCTTTAAGGCAATCGGGCAAATACTATCAAAATCATATCAATCCGAGCTTATCGACACAAGCTGTTTAAACGTGCGTTTGTAACAGCGCAAGGGAGCGAACATATATGAAAAGCAACGTAAATAACAGAATACTCTGCTGGGATGACAGTCTGATTGAAAAAAGCAGCAACGTAGAGATACGTATGCACAAAATGGAAAAGAAGAATCTTGCTCTCGTTTGCGACAGCGAATGGGAGGGTGCGTATAACTGTTACGGAAGTCTGCTTAACGTAGACGGAGTTTACCGTCTGTATTACCGTGCAGACGCTTCGCGTCTTATGGCGGCGGGCGGAATCGCGTCGAGCGAGGTCGTTATATGCCTTGCCGAAAGTACAGACGGAATTGTTTTCAGAAAGCCAAACCTATGCAAGTACGAATTCAACGGAACTAAAAACAACAACATAGTTTTTTCAAGGCCAAACCGTATAGACAGCTTTTCCGTCTTCTATGACAAAAATCCGCGCTGTCCTGCCTGCGAGAAATTCAAGGCTTTTTCATCATACAAGGTAGACGGAAACGATCGGCTGATGTGCTACGTAAGTGCAGACGGCTATGATTTCAAAGAAAAAGGCTTTGTCGGCGTAAAAGGAACCTTCGATTCGTTCAACACTCTTGTATGGGACGAGGATACTGAGCAGTACTTCCTTTTCTACCGCGCTTTTCACAAAGCAGACGGAAGAGAGCTTTTCGAGTGGAAGGATATCGACGTTGTCAGCGATATTCGTCACGTCCGTGTTGCCACAAGCAAGGATTTTGAAAACTGGACAGAGCACGGGCGAATAAAATTCAAAGAAGGTCAGCAAGAATATCCGCTATATACAAATCAGATAGAAAAATATTACAGAAGCAGCAATACGTTTATCGGATTTCCCGTCCGATACTGCGACAGAGTAAATGAAAAAGACAATTTTTCATTTATGGCTCTTTCCGACAGACGTGACAGCATAGCAAAAAAATTCGGAAGATCGGCAACCGCTCTTACCGACTGCATTATAATGACCTCTCCCGACGGCTTTACCTTCGACAAA
This sequence comes from Clostridia bacterium, assembly GCA_017532425.1. GTDB lineage: Bacteria > Bacillota > Clostridia > Oscillospirales > CAG-272 > SIG672. The sequence continues at coordinate 30,891 of JAFXJH010000105.1, forward strand.
AGAGACGAATCGTTTATGACGCCCGGGATAGAAGCGCGAAACAACTGGTGGTACGGCGATTGCTATACCGTCTACGGACTGGCGGAAACGGCATCCGACGAAGAGGGCGCTCCAAACGAAATATCGATGTACGTAGGTGAAAATTATGCTGTCAAGAGTGTAAATTTCAGGCGTTACACGACAAGACTTGACGGATTTTTCTCTTGGTACGGAAGCTACAGCGGCGGCGAGGTGGTGACAAGGCCCTTGAAAATAAGCGGCGGAAGTATGAAGCTGAATTTTGCAAGCTCGGCTGTTGGCAAGATCATCGTCGCTATTTGCGACACGGACGGCGCCGCGCTCGACGGATACACGAGCTATCCGATCTTCGGCGACAGCGTAGACCGCCCCGTTGTCTTTGAAAAAGATCTGTCAGCACTCAGCGGAAAAGAGGTTCGTTTGAAGCTTTATCTTTACGACTCTCACCTCTACTCTTTTACATTTGAATGATCTACACCGACAAAAAGGACGAAGAATTTCAAAACTCTTCGTCCTTTTTTTACTTTATAGTATTATATAATATTTTATCTTATTTTATCTCGATAATACAAACAGAGTGTGCGGGCAAAGTTACGCTGTCCTTGTAGCTTTCCCACTCGCCGTATGTGACTTTGACCTCTGTTCTGTCGATATCATTATAGGAGTCAACGCTCGGTCCGTTGAGCACGCTTATTCTCATCTGCGAAAGCTCGCCGTCAAGTGTGCGAAGGTCGAGAGTGATATCCTCGTCGCGCGACTTATTTATAGCCGAGATAGCGTACTGTCCGTCGCCGTACGTTACTACAGTATCGACCTTATCGACCGTCTTTTTGTGTCTGCCATCCATACCGGTGATGGTGGGAACATCCTTCGTCCAGATATCGAGAACGGTATCCTTGAGAAGAGCGGTATAAAGCTCGAAAACAAAATAGGTCGAGCGAAGAACGATTCCGTCCTTGTGTGTGAATATTGCACCTCTTGTGTTTACTATAGGCGAGAAGCATGCCATCTTTACTATATCGCAGTTACGCAGGCAGGTGTTGAGGAAGGCCGCCGAGAAGAGCGCGTCTGCCATAGTATAGGTAGAGTTGAGATCGTTTTTGCTTCTTTCACCGATGACGTTATTCTTATAGAATTCCGCATCCTCCGTTCTTTTGATATCTCTGTACCAGATATCCATAACGTTCGGGTGGTACCAACCTCTCAGATTCCACTCATCGTAAGCGATCTTTATCTTCTTCTCAAGACCGAAAGCGGTGAGATATGCGCGCACCTTGTTTATATTTCTGCAAATATCCGCACCTGTTCTGAGCATGGCGGTGTCATAATCTATATATGTAACTCCGTCGGGTGTGAAATCCCAGTAATCGTGGACAGAGATCCAGTCAAGATAGCTTCCCGCAGCACGAAGAAGGTTGACGTTCCAATCGAGGTCGCCTATGGATGCGGCAGAAAGCTCAAGTGTCGGGTCAACTCTGAGCATCATCTTTGCCGATTCGCGTACAAGCTTGCCCCATTCGGGTGCGTCCTTCGAGCCGATCTCGTGACCGCCCCAGTTTTCATTTCCGATGCTCCAGAATTTTACGTTATGAGGCTCGGGATATCCGTTTTCTATTCTTTCCTTCGCGAATCTGCCCATATTTTCAATATTGCAGTATTCGACCCAGTTACTCATTTCCTCTGCACTTCCCGTACCTGCGTTGGTACAGATATAGGGCTCGCAGTCAAGCTTTCTGCACAGCTTAACAAATTCGTCCGTGCCGAATTCATTTGACTCCTCTACTCTCCACGCCTTGTCGTAGGTCGGGATACGGGTCTTGCCTACACCGTAATGCCAATCGTACGCCGAAACGTAGCATCCGCCCGGCCATCTTATGATCGGGGTCTTGATCTTACGCATCGCTTCAAGAACGTCGGTTCTGAATCCGTCCTCATCTGCAAATTTTGAGGTAGGATCGTATATTCCGTCATATACCTGTCTGTGGAAGTGCTCAAGAAAATGTCCGTAAATCATTTTATCGGCTTGACCGATAATATTTTCTTTGCTGAATGTTATTTTCATTTTGATTTTCTCCTTTTTTGTTGACAGATTAGGATCATCGTAGTATAATGTATTGGTAACGTGCTGTTTGAGCGACAAAAATTCGAGAATTTTCTTACATTACCTATCCATCTGACTTTTATTATGCCACTCAGAATTTCGTTTATCAATAGTTTATACAATTCATTTTTTGATCTATTATATTTTATGCACATTAAAATAATATTATTGTACAAGAGGACGATATGAAAATAAACGTTTGCGGTATCAATCAAGCTCACAACAAATCATTTATTATAAACAGGCCAAACGGATCGGGCGACAATCTGTTTATTTACACACGCACGCCGGTAATAGTTGTCACAAACGGAAAGATCGATCGATATCCCGCTGAAACTGCGATTTTTTTCAGAAAGGGCGATCCTCAGCATTTTATGGCGGCAGGCCAGCTATACGCAAACGATTTTATACATTTCGATGCAAGCGATGAAGAAATGCGATTTATCGACTCGCTTAATATCCCATCGGGCATACCGCTTACCGGTTTGGATTCGACAGTTTTTCTGAATATACACCGATATATCTGTATTGAGTACCAGACAGACACGCCAAACCGAGAAGCCTCTATAGATCTGCTTCTGCGCTATTTTCTCATAAAGATTTCGCAAGCGGTTGCGGAGACCTCGTTTGTTTCAATAAGCGGCTCGACCAAAAATGCTATCCGTGAGCTTCGTCTATACATCTATGCTAATCCCGAGGAGGAATATACTATAAGTTCACTTTCTGCCAAAGTAGGACTTTCTGCGTCATATTTTCAGTCAATATACAAAAAAATGTTTGGCAGATCTTGTCTTGACGATATAATCCACGCGCGAATAGACAGAGCCAAATCTCTTCTGACCACCACCGATCTTCCAATATCATCGATCGCCAGGATGTGCGGCTATGATAGCGATCCTCATTTTTCAAGGCAATTCAAAAAATACGTTGGCGTTACTCCGAGCGAGTTTAAGCGTTAGCTTGTTTGATTGATGATTTCTGCTACGTCGGCTCACACCTTGAGTTTTCTTAGACAAGCATTTTTAAAACGTTCTTTTCTACACAAACAAAAATCTCTTAGAACAGACTCTGTTTTAGAAGTCTACTCTAAGAGATTTTTATATTACAAGCAACTATTCGTTCGACATCGCGCTGTTTATTAACATCAGAAGTTCAAATGCACTTCTGAAGCTTTCGCTTTGATTTCCTTCGTGCCAGACAAGCTCACCTTGCCAGCTCGAGTTCTGTCTGAAAAGAATGCGCAAGGAAAAAGTCGCAAGCTCGCCTTCCCTTATTTCATTTTCCGCCTTTTTGGGTTCCGGTGCATCCTCGACCGATTTGAAGAGTCTTCGTTCTGAATATGACTGTGGCCAATTCATCGACTCCAACATTGATTCAAGTGTTAACAAAAGCTCGATCGTGCTATGGAAATTTACTCCCTCCTCAAAATATGCATTATATATTCTTCCGATAGGAGTTTTATTATCATATTCATCTATGCAAACTATGGTAGTGCGGAAAACGTTGTCTCCGTATACGTGATTTATCATGTGATAATACCTTTTTCCTTTTTAACTATTTTCATTATACTCTGCAGCAGTCACAAAATCGGTCACAAATTGTTGTTTTATCAAGAAAATTAAAATATCCGCCCATTTATTTAAAACAAGCGGATATTTTGATTCAAATACATTTTACGATGTCCGGATGGCTTTCATAAACACAGACGCATACAGTATACCCTTCGTCAAAATTTTCTTGATAAAAGTATGCGTCAGCCGATTTCCACCTTGCGCACGACAGACTCATTTCGGGCAGCGCTTTTTCTTCAGCCGGAAGAACCGAAAGATTCAAAAAATCATCGTCTATTCCGTTTCCTAAAAGCTTTACATAAGCTTCTTTGGCTGTCCACAGCCTGAAAAATCTTTCATAGGTATCTGTTTCTATATAATCTGCCTCCGACGGATGAAAAAAGCGGCTTGCCATTTTTTTCAGTCTCGGAACAGCGCTTTCCGGCGTTTCGTCCTTAAGGCAAGTGTGCTCTTGGATATCAACACCAACATGGGCCCCCGAAAAAGCACAAACAAAGTAACTGCCGCTATGACTTACGTTTAAATGCAGCCGCGGATTTTCGGGAAGATACGGTTTTCCGCGTGCTGTACGCGCAACATAGCCAATTTCTTCGCCAATGCTCTTTTTTGCCGCAAGCAAAATGAGCTCGTCCGTGCTTTTCGAGTTATCCGAGGATAGTATGCATAGCACCACTTCGTTTTTTTTCGGAATCATACCTTAGTAATTCCCTTTTTTATCATATAATCTATAACGTCCTTGACTTGGTGAAGCTTCCAAACGTCGCGACTTGGTACGTCAATATCGAAATGATCTTCAAACGCGCAAACAATATTCATCACGTCAAACGAAGACAATCCGAGGTCCTTAACAAAATCAGTGTCATAAACCAGACCGCGTTTGCCCGTAACCTTATAAACCACGTTACATATAAATTCAAACAGCCGTTCTTCCATTATTTTTCCTTCCTATTTTACATACTGCAAATTATATGAGATGACGCTTGATCTTTTGAAGCGCAGTTTTCGAGAACTCCTGTTCTCTTATGCTAACCATCTGGATCTGCTGATAAAGCGGCAATTCTCTGTTTATCAAGTTGATTTCTGATTGCAAAGCTTCAAGAATTTCATAAGACGTCATATTCGCGCACTTTTCGTGATTCGGGTAAATGCTGGTAGCCACCTGAACGTCGTCTGTCGAAACGCCGCTCACCGCTCCATAAACAATAACGTCTTGAACGAGTGCGATCTTCTTGATCTTATCCTCAAGCTTTTCGGGTGAGAGCTTCTTTCCGTTTTTGAAAACGATAAGATTCTTTTTTCTTCCCGTAATAAAAAGATATCCATCCTTGTCAATATAGCCGACGTCTCCCGTTGCAAACCATTCTCCGCGCATTGCTTCACGGGTCATTTCAGGAGATTTATAATATCCCGTCATAACGTTTTTACCGCGAACGAGTATTTCGCCGTCTTCAATTTTAACCTCACAGTTTGGGCTGACAACTCCTACCGAATCGAGTTTATTTGCCTTATTTCTGTTGACGCTTACAAGAGGCGCACATTCAGTAATACCGTATCCTTGAAGGACGGTGATACCCATACACGAGAATTCTTCCATTATTTCAGCGCTCATATGTGCTCCACCGCAAATAATAAGCTTTATAGTACCGAAGCATTTTTCGCGAACAGAATCGAGCACCTTACCGGGCGTTTTTATTCCTATCGAAAAGAGGAATTTCTTTATTTTCAGAAGTTTACGCAAGGATTTTGCTTTTCCGCTTTCCTCAGCCGTCATCCACATCCTTGCATGGATCGTTTCGAGCATAAGAGGAACTGTAAGCATAGTATGCGGGTGTGCAAGCTGAATATCACGCATAACCGTCTTAAGGTTTCCGTTGATATAAAGCTTCGCGCGGCCGATAAGCATTGACAGTACCGAGCAAGTAAGTCCATACGTGTGATAAAACGGCAATGAAGTAAATGCGATCTCACCTATAGCAACGTTTGCAAGTGCATCTGATGCATTTGTCAGTATCGCACCGTGGGAAAGCATTACAGGTTTTGAATAGCTTGTAGTTCCGGACGTGAAAACGATCGAAGCAGTCGTCTCAGATGAAACGTTGACATTAAACTCCGAAGAATCGGAGCTTTCTGCCCGTATAGCTGCACCCTTTTCGATAAGAGTTGCAACGTTATCAAGACCTGTACCGCCAAAAAGATGAAAGGTCTTTTTACCCTCTTCTGCGTATTTTTTACATATATCGTCAAGCGAATCAATGTAAAAAAGTGCACTGACATCAGCCATATCAAGCATCTGAAGTATAGTTTCATCCGGTTGCTCGATATCGACACAAACAGCCACAGCTCCGCAATATGTCGCAGCAAAATACACAAGAAGCCACTCATAGCAATTCTCGCCGAGTATTGCTATATGCTTTCCTGCAAGACCTTCCTTAACAAAATAAGCCTGCAAATTTCTTACATCTTCCCGAAGCTTGCCGATAGAAACGCCTTGTTCGCCGCCTTTTCGTGTAAACCACGAAATTCCGGGAGCATTTTCTCTGCCTTCGGGCAGATTTTCTATCATTTCTCTGAATGTAGAATAATATTCAACCGGATTAAGAGGATACTTTCTCATTTTAAGTTTCTCCTATCTCAGAAGTATGTGAACAATACGTCTTTATAAATTCTTCTCTGCCGAGTTTTTCGACAAGGCGCATAAACGAGTCCACTACCATTTCATCAAATTGCTCACCTTTTCCCTTTATGAGCTCACCAACAGCCGTATCGAAGCCGAGACCGCGTCTGTATGTACGATTCGAAACCATAGCATCAAACGAATCTGCAACCGCGATCACACGTGCACCGAGCGGTATATCATTTCCGGCAAGTCCATCCGGATATCCTTTTCCGCTGATCCTTTCGTGATGACTTCTGACTATTGAAAGCAGATTTTGGAACGGAGTATAGCTTTTGAGTATATTTTCACCCTCCAGCGGATGCTTCTTTATCTCATTAAATTCTTCATTTGTAAGCGGACCGTTTTTGAGAAGGATCGCATCCGGCACACCTATCTTTCCGATGTCGTGGAAAAGTCCTGCTACACGTATCAGCTCTACCGTTTCCGCGGGGAGGTTCATTTCGCGTGCGATCCCTTCGCTAAGCTGAGAAACTCTCTCCGAGTGACCTCTTGTCTCGCTATCTCGTGTTTCAACGATATATCTAAGTGTTTCGATAGTCTGCATATATGCGCGAGACATATCGTTCTGATACTCACGTATAGTACGCAGCTGCTTTATCGACTTAACGCAGGATTCCACAAGAAGCTCAAGCTGATCAAATCTGTCGTCCTTTTCATAATATCCCTGAATATCAAGCAGACGTATAGTTTTGACAGGCGGAGCCATACTCTTATGTCCTGTCAAAAGAACGATAAAGAGATCTTTATTGAATTTACGGATTTCCTCAACCACCTGGTCCCCACAAATGGGGTTCATAAGAAAGTCGAGTAACATAATATCGTAATTGCCTGTTCTTACTCTTTCGATAGCATTAACAGGATCGTTTTCAATATCCACATCATATCCCGATCGCTCAAAGTAATCTTTGATCGTGGAGGTTATAATCGGGTCGTCATCAACTGTAAGGATAGAAATTTGCGCAGGTGCGGCAATTTTACTTTTTCTCATTTTATATGACCTCTTTATATTTTACGTATATGAATCATTTCAAGCGGAATAGAGATTCCGAAAATACTTCCACCGCCTTCACGGTTTTCGCCCCACATTTCGCCCTTGAATTTACTGCGGATAACGGCGTTTGAAATATAGAGTCCGAGTCCGGTTCCCATAATTCCCTTACTTGTTACCATTGATTTGAAGAGCTTGTCAAGAACCTTGGGACTTATTCCCGTTCCGCGATCCTTAACAAGTATCTTAAGATTCGATTCGTCATGACAGATCTCTATCTCTATCTCGCCTCCACCGGTTTGCTTTTGTGCATAGATGGAATTGCTGAGAAGATTTCCTATAACCTGGACGAGATTGTTTATATCTCCCTCAAGAGAAATCTCTTCACTTTTATCGTAAATTATGTTAAGACGACATCCGCTGCCAAGAAGCTCATGCCTCATAAGGAGTTGACTGCGCTTTAACATTTCGTCAATTGTAAACGTAACCTTATCATCAGTACTGATATTAGCCGCTTGACCTTTTATTGCGGTAATAATATCAGACATATACGCTGTTGATTCTTTTACCTTAGAGAACCAATCGCGCATTTCATCATATATCTCGCGATAATCATCTTCGGTGACATTGTCATCGCCGATGCTGTCCACACACTCATCAACAAGAGCCTCGGCTGCTGAAATACAGCCCGAAATACTCATAATAGGTGTCTTGAGGTTGTGTGCAAGTCCTCCTATCATCTGTCCGAGGAAAGCGAAACGCTCTTGTTCCATCATTCGCTCCTGACTGTCCTGGAGACGCTTCATACTATCTCTGAGCTGTGTAATATCCTTAAAGATTATAACAAATCCCGAGATTTGACCGTTTATCTCAAGAGACGAGATATCGACCACAAAATGCTTTTTAATTGCCGTTTCTCCGGCAGTAAACGTAACTGCTTGCTCGTAAGATATATGGGTTTCACACTGGCGGCTTGATTCAAGAGCCGCAATCATATTATATACAGGACTCTTTTGCGCGACGTCCTCTTGCCTTATGCAATCGATAAGCTTTTTACTTACGGTAATTCCGTATTCTCTTGCAAAAAGCTCCTCAAAGCTTCGGTTATACTTGATAACAAGTCCATCGTCTGACAAAACAAGATAGCTGTCAGAAATCGCGTTCAGAATATGCTCTGTCGCTATCGGACGAATATCAAGCATATGAAGCTGGAATATTGCTATTCCGCAGAAAAGAAGCGTAACCATAAAGCTGAGCGGTGTTGCGGTTATGGGAACCTCTTTGCCGCTGAAAGTTGCGTAAATACTCATCAGAAGCGGACAAAGGCCGCTAACAGTGAGAAGAATGCATTGTTTCCAATAAAGCGCACTTTTATTTTTAAGTCCAAAACGAATCATATATATTATCGCGGCAACCAGGAACAAATAGTTAAGTGCACCGCTGACAAGAATATACGGACCGAAAACGATCTCGCTTCTCACAACCGAAAACTGCTTATAGTAGAGGCTGTGAAGTGGATTCGTCCAAGAGATAATGATCGTGGCAATCGGAAAGACAAAAAGCGCCTTGATCCACTTTGACAGCTTCTCATTTCCCGATACAAAGGTGATCGCAATGCAAAGATAAATTGGAGAGCAAAGCGCTCCGCCCGGCTGCATAATGCAGTCAAGGAGATACATCAGACTCTGATTGTCAGTCGGTACAAAACGCATTATTATGAGCGGAATTATCCAGCTTACGTAAGCTGCTGCCAGACTGAGGAACAAGCTGTGAAGTAGCTGCCTTTTTTTCTGAGCCTTACGACTCCATACAAAGAATATCATTATTGCCGCAAGTGCGATAAGTAATATTCCGACCGAAAAATCAGATATCATATTTTATTCTCCTTTCCCGAATTCTTTCAAAACTCTTTCAAGTGAAAGCGTAGGCATTCTGAAGCCTGCTTTTGCAAGCGCCTTTTCTGTAGATTTGTTTGTAATTTCAACAGCTTGTTCTCCCGAGCTGATCATATTCCAGTTGCTTATAAGCAGTCCGAGAAGCTCGTGGTCAAGGGAACGGCAATTTTTTCTGAAAACATTGCCAAACTCTGCGTTATCAAGAGTAGCAAAGTTTCCATCTACTGCCCTCATAACGTCTCCAAGTGTCGGAGGCTCCGAATTCATGATATGATATACCATTCCATCAGAGTTTTTGAGAGCCACGACTTCAGACGCCGCAACATCTACAGGCATAAGATCCAGTCTTGTTTCCGAGGCCTCTTCGGGAAGTGCTCCGATATAAGATAGCCCCTTAACAAACAGGAAGAAGGCGTTTGTAGACGGATTTATTTGGAACTTTCCGTCCGATGCTCTTCCAACAAGTCTTCCAAGACGGAATATCTTCGCACAAAGTCCCGCCTTTGCCGCATCGAATACAAGTCCTTCGGCAAGGAATTTACTCTTTACATAAATGTTGTTTTCCCAAACCTGACCTATATCATAGTCGCTCTCAGTAAAGAAAGCATTGTGACTTCCGTCTTTCATCATATCGCCGCTGATACTGCAAGTAGAAATATGATAAAAAGCAGCGCCTGCCTTTTTTGCAAGGCTAAGCATATTTTCCGTACCACCAACGTTTGTTCTGAGATACGTTTCCTCATCTGACGCATAATGTCGAACATCTGCTGCGGAATGATATATCTCCTTAACTACGGATGCAAGCTCGTTATACTCGGACTCGGACATACCGAGCTTCTCATCTTCTATATTACCCTTTACGATCTCGATACACGGTGCAAGCCTTGCTGCCTTTTCTGCTCCGAAGTAATATTCGAGATACTTGATCATTCTCTCGCGGCTTCCGTCGCGCACAAGGCAAGCAACCTTTTGAGTGCCTTCCTCAATCAGTTTATCGAGAAGGTGTATACCGAAAAATCCTGTAGCGCCCGTGATCAACACACTTGCCTCGCAGGTATTCGCCATATCTTCTGTGAGAGTATCTTCTTCATTTGGAAGCTTATTGGTATATTTTGAAGCAAGAAGCAATGCCTGACCTTCAGCCGTAGGATTCTGATAGAATTCCGAAAGAGAGAGCTCATATCCGTCGTTATAATAGAAGCTAAGCACGCTAAGTGCCGCCATAGAGCTTCCGCCCTGCTTAAAGAAGGACAGATACGGGTCACGCGCGGGAACACTTAACACCTTATTCCATATGGTGATGACATACGGGATCATCGATTCAACGTGCGTTTCTGCAGCATTTTCCGATGGCTTTTCCGAAATTTCGTTTGAAGATACTTCCTTTTTTACCGGAGGTACGAAATTTTCATCCTCTGCCATATGGAGAAGAGTTTGCATATCTATCTTATTTGTTGCCGTAACAGGCATATATTCGAGCTGCCTGAATCTGGACGGCACCATATAAGGCGGTAAAACAGCTGATATCTTTGATATTATATCATCATCGCAAACCCGGTCATTACCGGGAACGTAGAACGCGCACAGCTCCATAGAACCGTCCGTCTTTCGTACTGCGACGGTTGCCGCTTGCTTTACAAGGTCGGTCTGCTCTATAGCTCCCGTAATCTCACCAAGTTCAACGCGCTGACCGTTAAGCTTGACCTGCGCATCCTTTCGTCCGATATAGTCAAACCGTCCGTCAAGACGCATTCTGACAAGATCTCCGCTCTTATACATTTTTTCGCCGGGGAAATAAATATCATCGACAAATACCGAATCGGTGAGCTCGGGACGTGAAATATATCCCGCAGACAGACATTCGCCCGCAATGTAGAGCTCGCCGCAAGCAGTCGGTATGACCGGTCTGTTTTCATCATCCAAAACGTAGGTACGTGTATTTTGGAGAGGAGCACCGATAGTAATATGCTCACCCGGAACAGCATGTCCCATTGTAGTAAATACAGTTGCCTCTGTCGGACCGTACATATTCATGAGCTTTCCTTGAGAATGCTCATAGAATTTATCACGAAGAGCGTTAGTAACGACCTCTCCTCCGAGCAGAACGATATTAATATATTTGGCAGCACGGCAGAAAGCCTCGTTGCCAAGGAAAAGTGAAAGGCGCGACGGCGTCATTTCTGTTATTCCCGTGCGGTAATTTTCGATCAACGATGCAAGCTTCCAAGGAAGCATCATTTCTTCCTCATCAGCAAGAACGACTGTGCGTCCAAGTGCAAGAGCAATAATCGTTTCAACAATAAAACAGTCGAACACCGAGTTAGTTGAGCAAAGAACTCGTCCCTCTATAGGATCGAGAAGAGTCTTCATCTGTGCGTAAAGATTGGAAACAGAGCGATGGCGAAGCATTACGCCCTTAGGCTGACCTGTCGAGCCCGATGTGAACAGTACGTTTGCAAGCATATCATTGCTTACGGGAAGGTCAGAATACGAATCCGCCTCACCTTCGGGAAGCAGGCACGCCTCACAAGGAAGCTCGCCTTCAAGAAGCTCCGCCGGTGCGCTGTCATAGAGCATAAGTCCCGCGTCTGAAACCTCAAGCATATAGCGCAGTCTTGCTTCAGGGAAGCTTTCAAGCATAAACATATACGCGCATCCCGCCTTAAGTACACCGTACATTGCGGCTATCATATCGGGAGTTCTCTTCAGGCAAAGAGCCACACATCTTCCGGGTCTTACGCCCTTATCCTCGATAAACTGCGCAACGGCACAAGCTCTTCTTTCAAGAGCTTTGAAGGATATTTCCTCGCCGTGATAGACCACAGCTACTCCGTCAGGATCAGCCGAAGCACGGCTTTTCAGCATATGATGGACAGGTCTGTTGACAAACGGAGTTACGCTGTAATTAGGCGCGTCAATATATTTTTCTTTATCAGCAGGTGAAAGCAGCGATATATCGGCAAGCTTGCACTCACCGTGTCTTATCATTTCTTTTATAGCCTGCTCAATGCATCTGCCGTAGAAGGCAACCGTCTCGCGTTCAAACAGCGTGCTTGCATATGAGAAACGAAGAAGATAGCGCGATTCTCTCTTTGCAATTTCAAGAATCATATCCATTTTGACACTTCCCGTAGGAATTGCCTTAAAGGTCATCTTTCCGCCGTCGAGCATAAATCCGCTTTCATCTACCGGACTCTGTGTCAGCATAACGCTGTAAAGTGCGTTCTGTTCTCCTCTCGGGAGATCGAGTGCAGTTATAATGTCCTCAAGAGATATTTTCTGATGATCAAGCAGACCTGTAACCTCGCCCCGTATACTCTTAAGCCATTCTTTTACTGTAAGATCCTTCTTCGGGGTAAGTCGCAAAGGAAGCGTGTTTATAAACGGTCCGCATATACCCATACTTCCGCTGATATTTCTTCCCGCAACGGGTGTTCCGATTATCATATCATCCTTACCCGAAGCTGCAGACAGAAGAAGTCCGTATGCGGCGAGGAAAAGAACGTATTCCGAATAACCTCCCTCACGGCAGAAATTTTCAAATTCGCGGCTATCGGCTTCCGAGAAAGGAAGCTCAAGCTCACTGCCCTTATAGTCGAAGCTTGAAGGTCTTGCTCTGTCTGTAGGCAGTGCAAGAGGCTCAGGCATATCTTTAAGTCTATCTACCCAATAATCAAGCTCTTTTTCTTTATCTTCGTTATTTTCATCAAGAGTTGAAATATAGTCATAGTAGTCCAGAGCCGGTGCGGACGGTTCACCTGCGTAAGCGCGGTCAAGTCTCTGAAGCACAATAGACGTACTCATTCCATCTCCGATTATATGGTGACTGTCAACAAAGAGATAATGCTCCCCGTTTTCTGATTCCCAAAGCGCTGCTCTGATAAGAGGTGCACTTGAAAGATCAAAGGGACGGAGGAATTTTTCGCACGCCTCTTCAAAGCTCAGCGCCGAAATATTTTCAAGCTCGAACTTTACATTATCGAGTATTCGCGCGCAAATTCCGTCGCTTCCTTGTACAAATACCGTACGGAAAATAGCGTCCTCCCTGACAAGAGTAGCAAACGCTTTTTCAAGCTTTTCGGCATCCGGAGCTTTCTGAAGCAAAAATGCACCGGGCATATTATAGGAAAGTCCGCTCGGATCAAGGATCGTCTGAACATATATTCCCTGCTGAATAGGGGTCATCGGATACTCTGTACGTTTTTGCGCTTTTCTTATTTGATTAGCAACAGAAGCTATACCCGAAGATTTTCCGCCGTCAATCAGATCGGCAACGCGCGAAGCTGTACGGCAAGCGTAAAGGTCTGCAACACGCAGCTTTCTGCCAAATGTTTCCTCTATACTTATTATCGTTTCAAGCGCGTTAAGTGAGTTTCCACCGCACAGGAAGTAATCACTGCCCGCATATATCTCGTCATTGGCAAGCACTCTTCTGAATATAATAAGTACTTTTTCAGCTGTTGCGGTAATGTTTCCGCAGTTAGACGTAGGATTTTTAGGAAGCGGAAGTGCTTTTTCATCTATCTTACCGTTAGCATTTGTCGCAAAACGGTCGATCTGCATAATAAATGCAGGAATCATATATTCAGGAAGATAGGTTGCCGTATGAAGCAAAAGCTCCGAATCGGGAATCTCCCTATCCGCCGTAAAATATGCACCAAGTACCTGTGTACCGCCCAGATCACACACCTTTGCGAATGCAGATGTGATTCCGGGGAAGGATTCAAGACACGCGGCAACCTCCGAAGGCTCGATGCGAAGTCCGCGCAGCTTGACCTGACTATCCGCGCGACCTGTAAGCACAACCTCTCCGTGAGGCGTCCAATACGCAAGATCTCCGGTATCGTATATACGGTCGTCATTTATAAAAGGATTCGATCGGAAGGACTTTTCGGTAAGCTCGGGACGTCCGCGATATCCGCGTCCGACACCCATACCTCCAACAAACAGGCGTCCGTGTCCTCCGATAGGCAGCGGATTCATCCACTGGTCGAGTACGTAAAGCTTGCAATTACCCATAGGAGTACCGACGGTAATCTTTTCTGCGTGCGAAAGCTCCTTCATACTGACCGCGACCGTGGTCTCCGAAGGTCCATACTGATTATATATTCTTGCTTGCGTACACATTTTCAGCTTCTTGAGAAGCTCCGGCGGAAATTGCTCGCCGCCGCAAACTATACTTTCCATTCTCCACATAACTTTGCGGAAAACGTCGTTTCCAAGGAAAGCGGAGAGTCTGGACGGAGTAATAGAGAGGAATCCGACAGCATAACCGTTCATAAGTGCAGCAAGGCGCTCGGGCGATTCAAGCTCATCTTCGTCCGGGAATACTACGGTCTTACCGCATATAAGCGCGACTATACTCTCAAGCATAAATGCGTCAAAGCCTATATTACAAACAGAAAGAACTGCTCCCTGCCCGTAAACGGATTCCATTTCCTGCGCAAGGTTAAGGAGATTTTTTTCTGTTATTTCAACACCCTTGGGTTCTCCGGTGCTTCCTGAGGTATATACTACGTACGCCAGCTTATCGCCACTTAAAGTATCCTTGTCTTCGTCACGGTCCTTATACAGGATGGCATTTCCGGTTTCTACATCCTCAGCACATATCATACGGATCCCACAGTCAGAAAGGCGCAGTGCACCCTTATTATCCGTGATAATCACTTTTGCTTCACTTTGTGCCAGAATATTCTTGATTCTTTCTGTAGGAAGACTCTCTGAAATGAGCATAAAGGCATAACCCGCCTGCAGACTTCCTATCATTGCCGCCGGCAGATTAAATCGTCTCGGAAGAAGGATCGCAGCGAGCTTTTCGCCCTCAATTTTAATTTCAGACAAAGCCGATGCAAACTGTGTTCCTCTATGGAAGAGTGCTCCGTACGTCATACGCTCGCCGTTACATATGATAGCGGCGCGGTTAAGATGACGTGAGTTGTTTTGAGTCAGCGCGTCATACACCGATCTCTCCTCAAGATATCGGTCAGTCTTATTAAACGTATAGAGAAGCTCTTCTTTTTCTTCAAGAGATAGAACGTTCAAGCGATGAATAGGTCTGTCGGGTTCTCCAAGAGATTCCGCGAGAATGTGACAAAGATTCTTGTGAAGTGCGGATATCTCATCTTCCGTAAAGAACTGTGCGAGATAATCATAATCTACCGCATATTCGCGATGGTTTTTCAGATTTGTCAAATGGATCGTGAGCTGCTCTGCCT
This sequence comes from Clostridia bacterium, assembly GCA_017532425.1. Taxonomy (GTDB): domain Bacteria; phylum Bacillota; class Clostridia; order Oscillospirales; family CAG-272; genus SIG672. The sequence goes on from JAFXJH010000105.1 coordinate 46,356, forward strand.
GATATCCGCAGTAGTGCCAACGACCGGAAAGCATAACCGATGCATCTCGGCTTTCATATATCTTGCTGTCCTGATAAGAAAGTGCTATATTAAACAGTCTTCCCTCTCTTTCCGACAGCGCGCTGATCTTCGAATATGGATATCTTTGATGACGAAGAAGCTCAAACCAACGCTCTGCAAGCTCGTCATTGAACTCATTTAGTGTCCATTCGTCATTTATTTCGTTATAGAAAGGCAGAGTAGTAACAAACATACCCGTGCTCTGCTTAAACTCGTAGTTGGTTCTGTTAAATATCGGAACGCCTATCGTAAATTTTTCGGCTCCGCCGTTTCGCTTGAAATATATAGCAAGTGCCATATAGAACACCGCAAAAGGCGCAACCCTCTTTTCAAGGCAATAAGAATAAATAGCGTGATTAAGTATTTCCGGTAGATCAAAGCTCAATCGTCTTCCGACAGGGCTGACAGCCGCGCTGTTTACCGATTTCAGAACCGAGGGCTCTCCTACACCGGAAATAATATCTTTCCAGTAGCTCTCATCCTTGGCAAAGGCCTTGGAGTTCAGATAATCATTTTCCTCCTGAACGTGCAGCTCATAATCGGGAGCCTCAGGAAGATCAACAGCATTTCCTGCAAGAAGATCGAGATAAGTTTTTCCGATCTTATTGCAAAGCATTATTTGAGACCATCCGTCCGCAATTATGTGATGGAGCTTAACAAGTACACCACCGCTGTTCTCTGCGTCGCGGAAAAGTATAAATCTATAGAGCGGTCCTCCGAAAAGCGGGATAAGCTCACGCGTTACAGCGTTTTCCCAGTTTTCTATACCCTCTCGACTTGTATTTGAAAAGTCATAGACGGGAAATTCCTCGCGGGAAAATTCCGCATGAAACTGCATAGTTTCACCACCGTTATCAAAAAGCTGTGTGCGAAGCGAGGAGTCACTTTCAATAACGGCATTTATGCTTTTCTGCAGCATTGGAAAATCAAGACGTCCGTTAATACGGATAGTCGTACTGATATTGTTGACAGACGTACCCGCAAGCGCGCGCTCGAGATTCAAAATATTAAGTTGGCTTAAAGATAACGGGAAGCATTTCCCTTTTATTTCTTTGATCATTGCCTTTGTCCTTAAAGATTATTCTTCTAATATATATCCGTTTCCGCCCGATCTTTTTGCTCGGTACATAGCCTCGTCCGCGCGGCAGAAGAGAGCGTTATATGAACTTCCGTGTATCGGCGATATAGCTGCGCCGACCGAACAGCTAAGCTTTTGCCCGTCTATTTTTTCGCATTCTATGTTTTGGAACGCGTTTACTATCTGTGCGCATCGCACCTCTGCGATCTTACGGTCTGAAATATCCTTCATAAGAACGAGAAATTCGTCCCCGCCGACTCGTCCTACAATATCTCCTGAGCGGAAGAGCTTTTTTATCGTGTATGCCGCACAGCTCATCACAAGATCGCCTACCATATGGCCAAATCGGTCATTTATATGTTTAAAATCGTCTACGTCTATTATCATAACAGCGCAGTTCTTGTCACCGTCCGCAAGATAGTCTTCAACAAGCTTGCGTGTAGCTCCTGCATTAAACAGGTTTGTAAGTGAATCCATATCAGCTCTTACGGTAAGTGAGCTGACCATGGTCTCGCTTTTCGAAAGCTTACGACGATATTCTTCGAGTTCCCTGGTATATCCCGCAAAGAGCTGTCTTACATTCTCGGTCTCAAGAAAGATACCTTTTACCTTTCCTTCTGACACAGCACCTCTGTCAACGACCCAAACCACACTCCCGTTCTTTTTTACAAGCGGCAGAAAGAGCTCTATCTTCCCATCATCTATTTGCTGAGTAAGCTTTTTCATTCGTTCGTCCAGAACGTCGGGAGATATGATATCAGTAAGTTTTTTGTCTTTTATCTCCTCTATGCTGTATCCAAGAAATTCCGCGAGAGAGGCCAGCTCGCCTGCAAGAGCGAAGCCTTCGGTACAAGTATGTGCATACTCTGCGACAAACGGGAATGCGGATATTTTCTTTGTTAATGCATCCATTGCATATTCTCCTTTTCATCCGGTTGAATAGGGAACACCTCGTAGCGCAGATCGGCATCAAGGCGAGAATGGTCACGGTAATAAGCCTTTAAAACTCTCTCGCATACCATACAACTGTTTTCGTAATTTGCCCTTGGAAGCATAATAACATACTGCGATGCGCTACATCTTGCGGCAGAATCTCCACGTCGTAGCGAGTGTCTTATAGAATCCTCGAGATTAGCCATAATCTTCTCTCGCTTTTGTGCGTCAAGATTTGAACCGTCCTTTCCTTTTACAGTAACAAGTACCAGGTGAACGGCTATGCCGCTTCTCATAACCGAGCGCGACATGGAATAACAAAGTACACGGAAAAAGTCATATTCGCAAATAAGAGCCCCGGGGTAGGAATTAGCTTCCTTCAGCTGATCCTTAAGAGCTTCAACTGTCATAGTATGATCGTTACTGCTCTTTATCGCTTCGTGATATATTTCTCTTGTAGTATCTGACGGAATGATACCGAGTTCGGAAAGAAGTCTGTTACTCAGCTTCTGATATACGTCAACAGCCTTCTGCTGTTTTCCCAATCCCATATACGCACGCATATAGTAGCAGTGTATTCCCTCGTGAAAGGGTTCGCTGACAGAAGCATACTTGCAAAACTCCACTGCCTCTTTATATCGCTTAGTCTCAATAAGCACGGGTAGCACACGCAACAGATTTAAGACATAGGTATTATGATAGTACGTCGCTATAGGCATAACCCAAAGCTCGGAAGAAAGCTTTGAAAGAAATTCTCCTCTGTGAAGATTAAGTAGAGCTACCGACTCTTCAAGTGAGTTGTCATCGCGCTCGGAAACAGTCTTATTAAGCTCATCAAAATCCTCGCAATCAAGCGTCGTCGTATATTCGGAATTCCATATATAACCGCCGTTCTGCGCCAGAATGAGATCCTTTCCGGCTCCGTCCCAAAGCGCGTCAAGCTCAGCGCGTACACGATAGAAGAGTGTTTTGAGCGCACCCACAGGATTGCTTCCCATTTCATCTTCCGCCCAAAGCAGGTCTATAAGCTCTTTCTGCTTTATGACCCTATGTTTATTGTATATAAGATATGCGAGCAGAAGCCACAACTTCTTCGAGCGGTTATCATTGTCCGAAATGCTGACCCCTCCTGAGGTTATTGTAAACTCCCCGAACATCTGAACTTTTATCTCATGCATCCTATATCACTCCCCATAATATAAATAAAATCCAATCGCTTATTACATAGCAGGTAACGTCGTTATATCTTCATTTAAGATACCAATCCGAGCACAAACTGACAAATTGGCATAATTATTCATATAAGTGTATCATAAAAATATACAAATTTCAAGAGTTTTTAGCTATTATATCAATATTTTCAGAAAAAAATCGTATTTTTTCTCCCGAAACATTATCTCATATATCGTATAAACACAAAATGTCAAACTATTGACACTTATAAAGAAATATGTTATAATATGTAAAATATCATATAATGACCAAAGTATGTCTAAAGGAAAGTAAACATTTATGAGAGATATAATGCAAAAAATCATAAATTTCATAAAAAGTAATTATAAAAGCATTATCGCTATTGCCGCAATTGTTGTACTCGGTTCGGCACTCATCGTGTCATCGGTAGTGATGATAACAAGTAGGAGTAACAAACCCGAGGCTCCGGAGGCTCCCGAGGAAACAATAAAAGGCGACGAAAACAACACGAAGGATCCAAACGACGACAGCACAGAGAATCCTGAAGATCCCGACAACGGCAATACCGAAAAGCCCGAGGATCCCGACAGCGGTAACACAGAAAAGCCCGACGACCCCGACAGCGGTAACACAGACAAGCCTGAAGATCCCGACAGCGGCAACACTGATAACCCCGAAGATCCCGACAGCGGTAACACAGAAAAGCCCGAGGATCCCGACAGCGGTAACACAGAAAAGCCCGAGAATCCTGACAGCGGCAACACAGAAA